>NZ_JAXCIL010000002.1:2166265-2475732 GCF_034387475.1 Pseudomonas sp. Teo4 | reverse complement strand
CCCAAGCCTGGTTCTGCGCTCACGAACTCGGCCGAATGACCGGGCGCTTCTTCGACGAACATTGCATCCGCAAGCTCGACCCGGACCAGCACCGCACCGTGCAACTGCTGCGCTACGGCCAATACACCGAAACCACCATGGTCAGTGAGTCCGGGGCCTATACCTTGCTGGCGCATCACCATATTCCAGAGAACCGCCACCTGCGACACTGGCTGACCCATGAAGTGGTGGCAGTGCTGCGTGATGAGCAGGACTCGACGCCGACACACGTGCCGAGGCTCGGCAGGATGAACTGGCCCGGTGGGCATACGGCGAGTCTGCTGTATTGGCAGAGCGAGCCTTGGATACGATTGAGGGATATGCCGGTGGTGATGGCGACTCAGGTGCCGATGGAGCTGCCGATGAAGCGCAAGCTGAGCTGGAAGGCATGTGCGCAGCGAGCGCTGCGGATGCATGGGGTTTAGGCAACGGTTGGTTCACGGGCACCCAGGACTGCGTCCGCTGGCGAAATGCATAAATTGCCACAACCGAGAACCCAGTCGATATCACCAGGCCCATCTGGCTGCGTTGTCGCGCAGCAAAAAACAGGGTTGGCGGCTACCCAGTGGGTGCTGGCGTAGTCGGGGCGCCGAACCGCTGCGATGGGCTGCGTAGCAGCCCCAACAAGCGGTTCATACGAGGGCTATGCCCTCGATCGCAGGCTACGCCAGCTCCCACGGCTCTGCGACCTATTCAATGAAACAGCTTTTGTTTGGTAAGGCGTCCTCTTACAGGGAGCGCTGAAGGCTAGCCCTTCTAAACGACATAAGAGCCGCTGTAACAGCCCTTAAGTCAGGTAAGGACACTTATGACAGGCCTTAAAATGCTGGTTTTCCCCTTGATGTGTGCCGACAGGCTCATGAAAATCGGGCTATTGATCAAAACTAGGCGCCTTGAGCGCAAAATCCGCCAAAAGGATCTTGCCGCGCAAACGGGGCTGTCCACCACCACCCTGGGAAAAATCGAAGCCGGTAGTCCTTGCGTGGAAATGCGTAACTACATGACGGCCCTGTGGCATCTCGGTTTGCTGGACGAAGTCTTCAAGGACATCACCGTGCCCTCACCCGCGCCCTATGCCACCGAACACCGTGTGCGCCTAAAGCAAATCTCGGATGAAGACTTCTGACGGTTTCCCTGTACGTCTAAATGCGGCAACCGGGTTCACTGGAGGTGGTGGCTGACACTCTTGAAACATCGAAACTCGGAGCCAGAACGGCTAAGAAGAGGCCTCGCCCACGCCAGAAAGGGGCCAATCAAGGGCCCGACGTGGTCATGCCAGTCGCGTGGTCGAGGGCGAGGCCGACGAGGAGTGTAGCATCTATAGCGATCGAGTCACCCGCAAAAACGGACATCACTGCGGCGCGCCAGCCCGCTTGCAGCTCAAGCCGTCACTGTGCCGCCTGCCTGTTGCGCTTCGCGCACTTCAAGCAAGCTGTACAAGGTGCTGAGGAACAGGTCGAAACTCATGATGCCGTTGCCCACGGTGGACAACACCGTCTGGCCGCTTTCGTCCTTGATCACCACCAGTTCTGTCCAGTTGCTGAGGTCGATGCTGCGCAAGCTGTTCAGAGACACAGCACGGCCATCCACTTCGAGCGTGTCGCGGGTCAACACGATCGGCTTGGTGGCCACCTGGGTGAAGTTGCCACTGACGCGCTTACCCCACACCTGGGCGGTGTTCACGTAGTTGAACTGCACCGACCCACCTTGCGCCAGCGTGGCCAGGACGGCTGGCAGGCGTTCGTTGACGTGCAATCCGCACACCTGCTCGATGAAGCCATACAGGCCTTTGAGGTGGGCGTTGGCACGGCGGAACGGTTCGCTGTCGTTGCGGCGATAAGCCAGGTTGTTGATCAGGCCAGCGGCAGCCGTCTGGCCCGAAGCGAACAGATAAAGGTCGTTGATTTCGCTGAACGGCACGTAGTCGCGGTCGCTGCCGGTGACCTGGCAGATTCCTTTTTCATACACCTCGTAGCGGTTCTTGCGCAGCGTCTTCTGCCACAGGGCCAGGGCGAACATGCTCAAGCCCAGCACGGCCAACAGGGCGATGGTGACGTAGAAAATATTCTTGGGACCGTTGAATTGCAGTGTGCTGGCGAAGCCGAGGTAGCCGACGAAAGCGGCCAGGCCGAGGAAGATGCTGCCGAGGGTGATCATGCTGATGATCAGGGCTTTGCCGTAGCCGTAAGTGCCAAGCAGCTTGCCAGTGGACGTGGGTGGGGTGGTTTGCATGGTAAAGCCTCCTTGCCTTGGGTAGGTGAAACGTCATGTCTCTGGTGGCAGTGAGACATGATCGAATGTGCTTGGTTCCGTGGGGTTTTCACTGGTCTCATCGCCGGCAAGCCGGCTCCCACAGGGAACGCGCTGATCCTGAGGTCATCACACTACCCGTAGGAGCCGGCTTGCCGGCGATGAGGCCAGTGAAAACCCCACCTTAGTCGTAGGATCTCATCAGATTCCCACGCTAGAGCCATCGCATGCGAAAAACCCAACAAATACAGCGAATCCACACATTCCGAGGCGTTGACACACCCGTCAGCACTTGCTAATAATCGCTAAAGTTGTACGACAACACATAACAAAAACAACAATCAGTGGACGAACCCATGTCGACACCCATCGCGCCCCACCCTCGCATTTCGCACATCCCGCTTATTCCTCCGACGGGCACCTAGCGCCCGAACATCGTCGCACCCTCCGTACTCACCCGCCCCTGCCGCAGGCCGCATGCGCGTGCCCGGTGGACGGGCCGCCACACCCTTTTGTGGAGCACAACAACAATGAATATCTGCCAAAGAACCCTTCCCTTCGCCCTGTTCGGCGCCGGCTTGCTGGGCAGCCTGCCCGGCATCAGCATGGCCGAGGGCTTCGTCGAAGACGCCAAGGCCACGCTGGGCCTGCGCAACTTCTACATCAACCGCAACTTCACCAACCCCAGCAACCCGCAAAGCAAGGCAGAGGAATGGACCCAGAGCTTCATCCTCGACGCCCGCTCCGGGTTCACCGAAGGGCCGGTGGGGTTCGGCGTGGACGTGCTGGGGCTGTGGTCGGTGAAGCTCGATGGCGGTGGCGGCACCTACGGCACCGCGCTGCTGCCACGCCATGACGATGGCCGGCCGGCGGATGACTACGGGCGTTTGGCGGTGGCGGGCAAGGCGCGTATTTCCAAGACCGAACTGAAGATCGGCGAGTGGATGCCGGTGCTGCCGATCCTGCGCTCGGACGATGGCCGCTCGCTGCCGCAGACCTTCCGTGGCGGCCAGGTGACCTCGAATGAAATCGCCGGGCTGACCCTGTATGGCGGCCAGTTCCGCGGCAACAGCCCGCGCAACGATGCGAGCATGGAGGACATGAGCTACGGCGGCGGGGTGTCGGACCGCTTCAACTTCGTCGGCGGCGAGTACAAGTTCAACCAGGACCGCACCCTGGTGGGGTTGTGGAATGCCGTACTCAAGGACGTCTACGAACAGCAGTATCTGCAGTTGAGCCACAGCCAGCCGGTGGGCAGCTGGACCCTGGGTGCCAACCTGGGCTACTTCCACGGTGGTGAAGACGGATCAGAGCGGGCGGGGAAACTGGACAACGATACCTACTCGGCGATGCTGTCGGCCAAGTACGGCGGCAACACCTTCTGGGTTGGCCTGCAGAAAGTCGATGGCGACACCTGGATGCGGGTCAATGGCACCAGCGGCGGTACTTTGGCCAACGATAGCTACAACTCCAGCTTCGACAACGCCAACGAGCGCTCGTGGCAGGTACGCCATGACTTCAACTTCGTCACCGTCGGGGTGCCTGGGTTGACGTTGATGAACCGGTATATCAGTGGTCAGGATGTGCACACCGGGGCGGTGACCGATGGCAAGGAGTGGGTACGGGAAACGGAGCTGGCGTATGTGATCCAGAGCGGGGCGTTCAAGGACTTGAGCGTGAAATGGCGCAACTCGAGCATCCGTCGGGATTACAGCAACAACGAGTTCGACGAGAACCGGTTGATTTTCAACTATCCCTTGTCGTTGCTTTGATCGGGGCCGCGCTGCGGCCCTTCGCGGGTAAACCCGCTCCCACAGGGCCCATGCAAGCACCACTGAACCTGTGGGAGCGGGTTTACCCGCGAAGAAGTCGGCACAAGCGACTCAAGCAGCATTGACAACCCCGGAAATCACTACCGATAATCAGCGCAGTCATACGACAACCTACAACAATTAACAACAAGAGCCGGCCATGACCCCTACTCCCCTCAATCGCCTGCTGCTCACTGGAGCCGCAGGCGGCCTGGGCAAGGTCCTTCGCGAACGCCTGCAAGGCTACGCCGAGGTCCTGCGCCTTTCCGATATCAGCCCGATGGCACCCGCTGCGGGCCCCCGTGAAGAAGTGGTGACCTGCGACCTCGCCGACAAGGCCGCCGTACATGCACTGGTCGAAGGCGTGGACGCCATCATCCACTTCGGCGGCGTGTCCACCGAGCACTCCTTCGAAGACATCCTCGGCCCCAACATCTGCGGCGTGTTCCACGTCTACGAGGCGGCGCGCAAGCACGGGGTCAAACGCATCATCTTCGCCAGCTCCAACCACACCATCGGTTTCTACCGCCAGGACGAACGCATCGACGCCCACTCCCCGCGCCGTCCCGACAGCTACTACGGGCTGTCCAAGTGCTACGGCGAGGATGTCGCCAGCTTCTACTTCGACCGCTATGGCATCGAGACCGTGAGCATCCGCATCGGCTCCTCCTTCCCGCAGCCGCAGAACCCACGCATGCTCTGCACCTGGCTGAGCTACGACGACCTGGTCCAGCTGATCGAGCGCGGGCTGTTCACGCCCGACGTCGGCCATACCGTGGTCTATGGCGCCTCCGACAACCGTACGGTGTGGTGGGACAACCGTCACGCCGCACACCTGGGCTATGCGCCCAAGGACACTTCCGAGGTGTTCCGCGAAGCCGTGGAGGCCCAACCGGCGCCCGCCGCCGATGATCCGAGCATGGTCTACCAGGGCGGCGCTTTCGCCGTGGCCGGGCCGTTCAACTGATCCCCAGCGCGCCAGGAGGCACAGCCATGAACTGCGAACTGATCGTCGACGCCCGCAACGGCACCGGCGAGAGCCCTGTGTGGCACCCCACCGAACAAGCCCTGTACTGGGTCGACATTCCCGCTCGCCAGCTGCATCGCTGGCAGGCGGACGGCAGCCATCAGGTCTGGCAAGGCGATGAAATGCTCGCCTGCATCGCCCGCAGCGAACAAGGCTGGGTCGCAGGCATGGAGAGCGGCATCTTTCAAGTGCGAAGCAAACCGGACGGCATCCTCGACAGCGCCCTGCTCAGCGCCGTCGAGCATGCCCAGCACGGCATGCGCTTCAACGATGGCCGCTGCGACCGCCAGGGCCGCTTCTGGGCCGGCACCATGCTGATGGACATGCAGCAAGGCGCACATGTCGGCGCCTTGTACCGCCACGACGGTGAAGGCCGACTGCACCTGCAACTCAAGGACATGATCGTCCCCAACGGCCTGGCCTTCAGCCCCGACGGCACGCGCATGTACCTGTCCGACTCGCACCCCAACGTGCAGAAGATCTGGGCTTTCGACTACGACATCGACAGCGGCACCCCGCGCAACCAGCGACTGTTCGTCGACATGCGCGCCTACCCCGGTCGCCCCGACGGCGCCGCCATCGACGAGGACGGCTGCTACTGGATCTGCGGCAATGACGCCGGACAGATCCACCGTTTCACCCCCGACGGCCGTCTCGACCGCTCGCTCAGTGTGCCGGTGAAAAAGCCGGCGATGTGCGCCTTCGGTGGCGCCAACCTCGACACCCTGTTCGTCACTTCGATCCGCCCCTCGGGCATCGACCTCTCCGACCAGCCTCTGGCTGGAGGGGTATTTGCCCTGAACCCTGGCGTCAAAGGCCTGGAGGAACCTGCCTACCGGGGCTGAACACCAAACTGCCGCACCTGCACCGACACGAACGAAACCAGATAATAAAAAACACGGAGTTTCATCATGACGTTCAAACGCAAGCTGCTTCTTGCTGTACTCCCGTTCGCCTTCACCCTCTCCTCCACCGCTTCGGCGCTGGACATCAAGTTCGCCGAGATCCACCCGGCCGGCTACCCGACCGTGGTCGCCGAACAGAACATGGGCAAGAAACTCGAAGCCGCCAGCAAGGGCGAGATCACCTTCAAGATGTTCGCAGGTGGGGTACTCGGCTCCGAGAAGGAAGTCATCGAGCAGGCACAGATCGGTGCCGTGCAGATGACCCGCGTGAGCCTGGGTATCGTCGGCCCGGTGGTGCCTGACGTGAACGTGTTCAACATGCCGTTCGTGTTCCGCGACCATGAACACATGCGCAAAGTCATCGATGGCCAAATCGGCCAGGAGATCCTCGACAAGATCACCAACTCCGAATTCAACCTGGTGGCCCTGGCCTGGATGGATGGCGGCACCCGCAACATCTACACCAAGCACCCGGTGCGCAGCATCGACGACCTCAAGGGCATGAAGATTCGCGTGCAGGGCAACCCGGTGTTCATCGACATGATGAACGCCATGGGCGGCAACGGCATCGCCATGGACACCGGCGAGATCTTCAGCGCCTTGCAGACCGGCGTCATCGACGGTGCCGAGAACAATCCGCCCACCCTGCTCGAACACAACCACTTCCAGAACGCCAAGTACTACACCCTGACCGGCCACCTGATCCTGCCGGAGCCGGTGGTGATGTCCAAGACCACCTGGAACAAGTTGACCCCCGAACAGCAGGAACTGGTCAAGAAGGTCGCCCGCGAAGCACAGATGGAAGAGCGCGCGCTGTGGGACGCCAAGTCCACCGCCAGTGAGGAAAAGCTCAAGGCCGCCGGTGTCGAGTTCATCGCCGTCGACAAGAAGCCGTTCTACGACGCCACCGCCCCGGTGCGGGAGAAGTACGGCGCGCAATACGCCGACCTGATGAAGCGTATCGCCGACGTTCAATAACGCCGGCTCCGTTCCCAGATGACGCCTGCAGCGCGGCCTTGGCCGCCCTGCAGCTTCGGTGATGCCTATGAAAAACCTTTTCCTGCGTGTGAACGACACGTTGTACAGCAGCTGTATCTGGCTCGCGGGCCTTTCGGTCCTGGCCATGTCGCTGATCATTCCCTGGGGCATCTTCGCCCGCTACGTCCTGGGTACCGGCTCCAGTTGGCCAGAGCCGGTGGCCATTCTGCTGATGGTGCTGTTCACCTTCGTCGGCGCCGCCGCCAGCTACCGGGCCGGCGCGCACATGGCAGTGGCGATGGTCACCGACCGGCTGCCTGCGCCGACGCGCCAGCTGGTAGCCGTGCTGGTGCAACTGCTGATGGTCGTGGTGTGCGTGTTCATGACCTGGTACGGCACCAAGCTGTGCATCACCACCTGGAACCAGTACATGGCCTCGCTGCCTGCGGTGCGCGTGGGCATGAGCTATGCGCCGATCCCGGTCGGTGGCGTACTGACCCTGATCTTCGTGCTGGAAAAACTCGTGCTGGGCGACCAGAGCAACCGCAAGGTGGTGCGCTTCGACCTGGTGGAAGAAAACGAAGGAGCGGCATAAATGGATGCGTTCATTCTGTTGGGCAGCTTCATCCTGCTCATTCTGCTGGGCATGCCGGTGGCCTATGCGCTGGGCATGGCGGCGCTGGTCGGCGCCTGGTGGATCGACATCCCGCTGCAGGCGATGATGATTCAGGTCGCCAGCGGGGTTAACAAGTTCTCGCTGCTGGCCATTCCGTTCTTCGTGCTGGCCGGCGCGATCATGGCCGAGGGCGGCATGTCACGCCGGCTGGTGGCGTTTGCCGGGGTGCTGGTGGGCTTCGTGCGCGGTGGCCTGTCACTGGTCAACATCACCGCCTCGACCTTCTTCGGCGCCATCTCCGGCTCGTCGGTGGCCGACACCGCGTCGGTCGGTTCGGTGCTGATCCCGGAAATGGAGCGCAAGGGCTACCCGCGCGAGTTCTCCACCGCCGTCACGGTCAGCGGCTCGGTGCAGGCACTGCTGACCCCGCCCAGCCACAACTCGGTGCTGTACTCGCTGGCGGCCGGCGGCACGGTGTCGATCGCCTCGCTGTTCATGGCGGGTGTGATGCCTGGGCTGCTGCTGAGCGCGGTGATGATGGGCCTGTGCCTGATCTTCGCCAAGAAGCGCAACTACCCCAAGGGCGAGGTGATTCCGCTGCGCCAGGCGCTGAAGATCGCTGGCGAGGCGCTCTGGGGCCTGATGGCCATGGTGATCATTCTCGGCGGCATTCTCTCAGGCGTGTTCACCGCCACCGAGTCGGCTGCCGTGGCCGTGGTGTGGTCGTTCTTCGTGACCATGTTCATCTACCGCGACTACAAGTGGCGCGACCTGCCCAAGCTGATGCACCGCACGGTACGCACCATTTCCATCGTGATGATTCTGATCGGCTTCGCGGCCAGCTTCGGCTACGTGATGACCCTGATGCAGATCCCGTCGAAGATCACCACCGCGTTCCTGACCCTGTCGGACAACCGCTATGTGATCCTCATGTGCATCAACTTCATGCTGCTGCTGTTGGGCACGGTGATGGACATGGCGCCGCTGATCCTGATCCTCACGCCTATCCTGCTGCCGGTGATCACCGGTATCGGCGTGGACCCGGTGCACTTCGGCATGATCATGCTGGTGAACCTGGGCATAGGCCTGATCACACCGCCGGTGGGGGCTGTGCTGTTCGTCGGGTCGGCCATCGGCAAAGTGAGTATCGAGGCCACGGTGAAGGCGCTGCTGCCGTTCTACCTGGCGCTGTTCCTGGTGCTGATGGCGGTGACCTACATTCCTGCAATCTCGCTGTGGCTGCCTAGCGTCGTGTTGTAATGACCAACAGGCGGTCCGCTGTGCGGCCCGCCTGTTTCTGCAAATGGACCCTGCACATGGCTTTCGCTTCCTCCGCTGCAACCCTGTTCCCCCGCAAGCTGGCCATAGCCCTCCTGGCGCTGCTGGCCTGCTCGTTCGCCGCCAACCACATCGCCGCACGCATCGCTTTCGATGACGGCACCGGCGTACTGCTGGCCATTCTCTGCCGCTCCGGCATCACCTTCCTGGTACTGGCCTGCCTGCTGGTGTGGCAACGCCAGGGCATGAGCCTGCCTGCTGGCACCCGAGGCTGGCAGTTACTGCTCGGCTTGCTGATCGCCACCCAGAGCCTGTGCCTGTATTCGGCGGTGGCGCGCATTCCGGTGGCCCTGGCGCTGCTGGTGGGCAACACTTTTCCGATGTTGCTGGCGCTGCTCAGCTGGGCACTGGGTGGGCCGCGCCCGACTGGCCGCACGGTGTTGTTCATGGGGCTGATTCTCTGCGGTCTGGTGCTGGCACTGGACGTACCGGCGCGGCTGGCCGACAGCAGCGATGCCAACCCGCACTGGGCCCTGGGCATCAGCCTGGCATTCTGCGCCGCGTGTGCCTTCGCCTGCGGTTTGTGGATCACCGATCACAAACTGGCGAGCGTGCGCGGGCCGGTTCGCAGCCTGCTGACCTTGCTGGTGGTGTTCTCCAGCATGCTGGTCGCAGGTGTGAGCGGTGTGATGCCCTCGGGTTTGTCTCTGCCGGGCAGCGCCGGAGGCTGGGTGGCCCTGGCCAGCCTGGTGGTGCTGTATGGCCTGGCGTTTACCCTGCTGTTCGTCTGCGTGCCACGGCTGAACATGGCGCAGAACGCACCCGTGATGAACGTCGAACCGATCGCCACCTTGCTGCTGGGCTGGGCCTTGCTCGACCAGCGCCTGAGCGCCCTGCAACTGATCGGCGGTGCCGTGGTGGTGTGCGGGATCGTGCTGCTGACCTACCGCAAGGCGAACTGACCTTCATTGTGAAAGGAGCCGTTGATGGCTGTAACCGAACTGCACCTGCAAGACCGTCTGACCCGTCTGAGCCTCACTCCCGACCTGGGCGCCAGCTTGATCAACTGGGAAGTGAAGGCCACCGGGCAGGCGCTGCTGCGCCACTCCGACCAGGCCGCACTGGCCAGTGGAACACCGCGTCGGTTGGCATGTTACCCACTGGCGCCCTGGTCCAACCGGATCGCCGAGGGCGGTTTCGCCAGGCCAGATGGCTGGCAGGCATTAGCGCCCAACACCACGCATGACCCCTACCCGATTCATGGCAGCGCCTGGCAGCAGGCCTGGCATGTGGAGCATCACAGCGAGCGTCGTGCCCGGCTGACTCTCGACAGTGAGCTGCCATTCGCTTACCGGGCAACGTTGGATGTGCATCTGCATGAAGGGTGCCTGCAGCTCGATTTGCACGTGACGCATCTGGATCAGGCCGCTACCTGGTACGGGTTGGGGCTGCATCCCTATTTCCCACGCTATCCCGACACCCGGCTGCAGGCATCGGCGCGAAACGTGTGGCTGGGTGAAGAGGGTCGGCTGCCGTCCTACCAGGCCGACATTCCTCAGAACTGGTGCTTCGATGCGCAAGGGCACCTGCCGACGACTGTCGTCGATCATGCGTTCAGTGGTTGGCCGGGGAGCTGCATCATCGAGCAGCCCAGTGCGGGGTATCGTCTGGAGTGCAGTGCCAACGACGCCGAGCATTTCCTGTTGTTCTGCCCCCAGGGGCAACCGTTCTTCTGCTTCGAGCCGGTCAGCCACCCGATCAACGCACATCACCTGCCGGGGCGGCCAGGGTTGCGGTTATTGCAGCAGGGTGAGCAGATGAGCCTGGGGTTCAGATTGCAGTACCAACCGCTGTAATCGCAGGCTTCGCCAGCTCCCACCGGGTTACCCCGCTGCCCAGGCAACCTGGCTACCCTTGGGAAACTGGACACAAACCCAACCCGTGGGAGCTGGCGCCAGCCTGCGATGGGCCGCAAAGCGGCCCCACCATCGTTAAACCTAAGCCAGGGCTTCTGCAGGCGCCGCAGCTTGTCGATCAACTGACTCGACCCGCACCTCCCGCGCCACCTTCCACACCAATACCGCCGCCACGATGTCGAACGCCGCCAGCACCACGAACAGCGGGCTGTAGCCGATCTGCGTCACCAAAATGCCAAACACCAAAGTAAACACCGCAGCCCCCAGATAGCCGCACATGCCGCCCATGCCGGTCGCAGTGGCCACCTGGTCCTTGCTGAATGAATCAGAAGTGATCGAGTACAGCGCACCCGAAAGCGTCTGATGGGCAAAGCCGCCAATGCACAGCAGCAGGATCGCGGTGTACGGGCTTTCCACCAAGCCGATGCAGGCCGGGCCGATCATGCAACTGGCACCGAACACCAGCACCATCTTGCGCGAAGTGAACAACGATACCTTGCAGTAACGGTGGAACAGCGGACTCAGGTAGCCGCCGAGCACGCAGCCGATGTCGGCTGCCAGGAACGGCAGCCAGGCGAACATCGCCACCTCCTTGATGTTCATATGCCGCTCGGTCATCAGGTACAGCGGGATCCAGGCGTTGAACGTCTGCCAGGCCGGCTCCGAAAGGATGCGCGCCGAAGCGATGGCGTAGAAGTTGCGGGTCTTGAAGATGCGCTTCCACGCGCCCTTCTCGCGTTTTTCGGCTTTGAAGTGCGCTTCCTGGCCGGCGAGGATGTAGTCACGCTCTTCGGCACTCAACCGCTTCTGATCGCGCGGGTGCTTGTAGAGCAGCATCCACAGCAAGGTCCAGACGATGCCGGATACCCCGACGATGACGAAGGCCAGCTGCCAGCCGCTGTGCAGGATCGCCCACACCACCAGCGGCGGCGCCAGCAAGGCACCGAGTGACGAACCAATGTTGAACCAGCCGATGGCCACCGAGCGCTCCTTGGCCGGGAACCACTCGGTGGTGGCCTTGACCCCGGCGGGCAGGCCGGCGGCCTCGGTCATTCCCAGCAGGCCGCGCATGAACGCCATGCTTTGCCAGCCTGTCGCCAAGGCCGCACCAGCACAGGCCAGCGACCAGGCCATGGCAAATACCGCAAAGCCCAGCTTGGTGCCGATGAAGTCGATGAACCAGCCGGCAATCGGCTGCATGAGGGCGTAGCACACCTGCCAGGCGGCGACGATCTTGGCGTATTGCTCGGTACTGATGGAGAGGTCGGTCATCAGGGTGGGGGCAGCCACCGAGAGGGTGTTGCGGGCGAGGTAGTTGACGACGAGTCCAGCCGTGACGAGGCTGACCATCCACCAACGGATGCCTTTCATCTTCATGGATCACCTGAATATTATTTTTAGAGGTGCGGGTGATTGCCTCAATGCCGGCAGGGCGAATTGAGACAAATTGTTTCAGGTGAAAGAGTGCCATGTCATAGGTCGTCGTACAACAACTATTATTTCATGGCAAAAAAGATAAAGTCGTACGATCTCAATCCAGCTGTCGCGCCCGTAGCTCCTGCGCCAGCATGTCGATGAATGTCCTGACCTTCGCCGACCCGTACTTGCTCTCGCGATGCAGCACATGGATGGGCCAGGGCGCCTCTTCGAAGTCAGCCAGCACCACCTGCAACTGGCCACTGGCAAGCTCATCGACCACCTGGTACGACAACAACCGCGCAATGCCCAGCCCGCCAACGGCCGCAGCAATCGCGCCATCATTGCTGGTCACCGTCAGACGCGGCTTCATCCGCACCAGGGTCGGCTCGTCGGTCAGGCCGAAACGCCAGCCGGCTCGTGGGGAGAGATTGGTGGTGGCGATCACAGCATGCTCCAGCAGGTCCGACGGGTGCCGGGGCAGGCCATGGCGGGCCAGGTACTCGGGGGACGCGCACAGCATCCGCCGCACCTGGCCGACGCGCAGGGCCTTGAGGCCGGAGTCGGGCAAGGGCCCGATACGCACCGCCACATCCATGCCCTCCTCCACCATGTTCACGATGCGGTCGAGGAAGTAGGCGGACACGTCCACCTCGGGATACTGCTGCAGGTAGCGCACGATGCACGGCATGACGAACTTCTTGCCGAACAGAATCGGCGCAGTCACGGCCAGGTCGCCTTTGGGCGTGGCGTTGATACCGGCTGCCGCTTCGTTGGCCTCGTGGATGCTCGCCAGAATGTTTCGGGTGTCTTCCAGGTAGCGGCTGCCGGCTTCGGTAAGGCGAACGCTACGGGTGGTGCGCTGCAGCAGCTTTACCCCGAGCTGCTCTTCCAGCCCACTGACGGCGCGGGTGACTGCCGCTGGTGAGATGTCCAGATGGCGGGCGGCGGCGGCAAAGCTTTCCAGCTCGCCAACAGCCACGAACACCTTCATCAGGTGGATCTGATCCATGCCGGCTCCTGAGTATCGTTGGTTTTGTATTGTCTGCACCGGCCTAATCGCCGGCAAGCCGGCTCCCACAGGTTTTGCAGTGATCTCAAGATCGGCGCGGTCATTGTAGGAGCTGGCTTGTCGTGGCGACGAACCGCAGCGATGAGGCCGGTACAGGCCACACAAGCCCCTCAAAGCTCCAGCACCAGCCCCCTTTCCTCAGCTTTGGCCGGGACTGCACAGCAGATCAGTACCGTACCGCTTTCCGGTAACTCGGCCGGCGGGTTCGGGTAATGCACCTGGCCGCTCACCAGTCGGGTCTTGCAGGTTCCGCATGAACCGCCCCGACAGCTGAAATCAGGTGACAACCCTCGTGCTTCAGCAAGCTCCAGCAAGGTGCCGGAACCCGGCGTCCAGCGCGCCTCCTTGGCCGACGCTGAAAAATACACTGGCACCGGTTCACTGGCCGCTGGCGGCTGCTGCAGGGCCGGTTGGTCGCCATCGGTGTGGCGCCGCAAGGTCGAGGGACCGAAGGCTTCGGCATGGATACGGCCATCCGGCACATTCACCGTGCGCAGCCCCTCGTACATGTCCTGGGTGAAACTGGCAGGGCCGCACAGGTAGAAGTCATAGTCGTCCATCGCCAGGGTCGCCTTGATCTGCTCGATGCCAAGGCGGCCCGCATGTTCATAGTCGCGCCCTGGCACGGCGTCGGCCTCTGGCTGGCTCAGGGAACGGTGCACGCTCAACAGGTCACCTGCCTGCAGGCGCAGCGCAGCGAGCTCTTGCTGGAACGGCAGGTCGGCCAGGCTGCGGGCGCCGTGGAACAGGTAGATACGCCGTGCCTGAGGCTTGGCCAGTTGCTCGCGCAACATCGCGATCAACGGGGTGATGCCAACGCCTGCCGCAATCAATACAAGGGGCCGCGAGCTTGTACTGTCGAGGGTGAAGTTGCCCATTGGCAGGCGCACTTCAAGCAGGTCGCCCAAGGCGATTCGCTCATGCAGATAGGCAGATGCCGGCCCCTGGGCTTTGACACTGATGCGCAAGAAGCCGTCCGACGGTGCGCAAGACAAGCTGTAGGTGCGAACAAGCGGCGCAGCGTCCCCCTGTGGGATACGCACGGGAACATGCTGCCCGGGTGCGAATGTCACGGGTTGGTCTGGCGCCAGGTAGAACGAGCGGATGTCGCGGCTTTCCTGCTCCAGCCGCACCACGCGCCAACTTAGCCACTGCCGTTGGCGCTCACGCTGCTGCAGGCGCTGCTCGGCTTCGGTCCAGGTGCCGGTCGCGAGGCTGGTGGGCGCGTATTCCTGGAATGCCCAACGCAGCGACAACGCCGCCGGCCGCAGCACCACTTGCGTCACATCCAGGCTCCAGATGCGCTCGGCACCTTCAAAGGCGCTGATCAAGGGGCTTTCCAGGATCACTTCGGTACGCCCTGACACCTGCAACACGTTGCCCGTTGTGAAGTCGACGAACAGCAAACCCGCCACCGGGTTCTCGACCAGATTGCCAAGGGTGTTGAAATGCAGGTTGCCCGCGTAGTCGGGAATGGTCAGGCGGTTGCCCTCGACTCGAACGAAGCCGGGACGACCGCCACGATGGGACACGTCCACGGAACGCCGCCCATCAGCGTGATCAATGAAGCTGGCGACGAAGAACGTGTCGGCATGCTCGATCATGGCACTGGCCACTGCATCCAACACCATGGAGTCCTGGCGTTGTTGGGCAGGCTCATCAACATGAAGGTAATGGCGCTGCTGGATGTATTGCGGGCAGTTGCCGAACGACTGCTCCACGATCACGTCCAGTCGATCGGTCGATGCCTGCTGGATTAGCCCGTTCATGCGATTACGCCGACGGGTGTGCAGTTCGATGCCGAGCAGGCCTATGGCCTGGCCTGCGGCCAACCCAGGTGTCGCCGGGTCGTCGCTGGCTGGAGTAGTGCTGATCCGTAATGTCCGTGGGTCGGGCGAGCTGACGAAGCCTTCCGGGCCTTCGAGCAGCGTTGCCCAGGGCTTGCCCTCCGGGTCCACCGCTCCGACCACCAGAAACGGCAGCTGGTGGTAGAAGGTGCGGTGCTGGTCGGGCATGTGGTCGCGAATGACCTTCTGCCCGAACACCTCCATGCGCTCTGCAACACCGACATGCTCCTGCAGTCGTTTTTCACCTGCATGCCAGGGCGATCCGTTGCGTTCGTGCATGGCGGCATTCCTCAGGGGGTCAGAGAGTGGTTTGCAGGCCGATGACCGTGCGTGGCATCGGCACGAAGCCCGGCAGCGCCTCGATGCGTGCGAGCCAGGCGCGCACGTTGGGGTAAGGCTCGAGCGAGACGTTGCCCTCGGGGGCGTGGGCGATGTAAGAGTAGTTGGCGACGTCAGCGATGGTTGCGTGGTCGCCCACCAGGAAGGGCGACTTGGCCAGTTCGGCATCGACCACTTTGAGCATGGCGTGGGCGCGGCCTATGACTTCATCGGTGTTGAACGACGCGCCGAATACGGTTACCAGGCGCGCCGCAGCAGCGCCGAAGGCCAGTGGCCCGGCTGCGACCGACAGCCAGCGCTGCACGCGGGCGGCGCCGATCGGGTCCTGGGGCAGCCAACGCTCACCGCCGTAGGCCTTGGCCAGATACACCAGGATGGCGTTGGAGTCGGCGATGACCGTGCCGTTGTCGTCGATGACCGGGACTTGGCCGAAGGGATTCAAGGCCAGGAACTCCGGTTGTTTATGCGCCCCTTTGGCCAGGTCGACGAACACCAACTCGGTGGGCAGTTCGAGCAGCGACAGCATCAGCTCGATGCGGTGGGCGTGGCCGGACTTGGGGAAGTTGTAGAGCTTGATCGGGGTAGACATTGGCTTGGCTCCAGGTCAGCGCCGGGATGGGCTGGTGGAGGACATGCTGCGCTGATTCGGCTGACAGCAGAATCCGTGCGGTGGGGAAACCATAATTTCGCATGGCGAAATAATCCTCGATACATCACCGGCCTTGTCGCCGGCAAGCTACCTCCAGATGGAGCTCGATGCTTCGACAATCACCCATTGCCGCTTGGCTACCGCCACGCCTAGAATGCAACCCATTCTCAACAACTAACCAGCCTGCCCCATGTCCCCGGATCGCGCCCCCGTCCAGCAGCTCTACCGCAACCATCACAGCTGGTTGCAAGGTTGGCTGTACCGTCGAGTCAACGACCGTTGCGACGCCGCGGACCTGAGCCAGGATACCTTCGTCAAACTCCTCACCCACACGCCCCCCACAGAGTTGCGCGAACCGCGTGCTTACCTCGCCACCATCGCTCGCCGCCTGTTGCTCAACCTGTACCGACGCCGCTCACTGGAGCGGGCCTACCTTGAAGCACTGGCCAGCCTGCCCGAGGAGCAAGCCCCCAGCGCCGAATACCACGCGGCGGTGCTGGAAGCCCTGCATTTGGTCGACCAAGTGCTTGCCCGACTGCCAGCCAAGGCGCGTCGGGCGTTCCTGATGTCACAGCTCGAAGGCAGCAGCCAGGAAGAAATCGCCCTGAGCATGGCGGTGTCCGTGCGCACGGTGCAGCGTTGGCTGTTGCGGGCCTATGAGGAATGCATCGTGCTGGGCTCAGGAGAATGGGCATGACTTCGCGACCGGTTTCCCGTCCCGTGGCTCAGGAAGCCGCACGCTGGTTCCTGCGCCTGCAAGGTGGCGGCACTGATCAAGAGCTACGGGAGTGCGCTGCATGGCGGGCAGCGCATGCCGACCATGAGCGGGCATGGCAGCTTGCGGCACGCTTCAGCGCACAGGTGCAGACAATTCCTCCGGACATTGCCCGCTCTACCTTGCAACGGCCTGGGCCAATGGGCAGGCGCACAGCGCTGAAGTGCCTGACTTCCATGGTGGTGCTCGGTTCACTCGGCGTGGCGCTGTCGCGCAACGGTACGCTGGACGAGCTGATGGCAGATGCCAGCACCGGTGTCGGCGAGCAACGCCAGCTGACCCTGGACGATGGCACTGAACTGCTGTTGAACACCGACACTGCGGTGGACATCCGCTACAGCGCCGACGAGCGCCTGCTGGTGCTGCGTCGTGGCGAGCTGTATATCAGCACTGGCAAGGACCCGCGGCCGATGCGGGTGCGCTCGACCTGGGGGACCTTCCAACCGCTGGGTACACGTTTCAGCGTGCGCCAGTACGACAACCATGACCTGCTCAACGTCGTTGAAGGTGCCGTCGCCGCGGCGGCAACAGCTGGCACGACCCTGCGCATCGAAGCTGGGGAGCAAGCCAGGGTAAGCGGTGCCCAGGTCATAAAGTTGAATGGCGCACCAGCAGCAGTGGACTGGACCCAGGGTGTGCTGCGGGTGGAACGGATGCCGCTAGCGGCATTCGTCGCCGAACTGGGGCGCTATCGGCGCGGCTGGTTGCGTTGTGCACCTGAGGTGGCCGGCGTGCAGGTGTCCGGTACCTTCCAGCTGAATGATACCGACGCGGTGCTGGCCGCACTGGCCATGGCATTCCCGGTTCGGGTGCGATATGCCACGCGCTACTGGGTGACTCTCCTGCCTGCATCAGCCTGAGCGCTGGCTGGTTCGGCGCATGCAATTGATGAAACAAGCCATGTCGTGTTTCACGACGCTCACGTGTCCTCTTCCTGAAATCCACACTTCACGCCTTCAGGAAGCCTCCATGCGTATGCGCCTCACCCTGCTCGCCAGCTTCATCGCCTCGCCCCTTGCCTGGGCCGAAGACGACCGCCAGTACACGATCCCCCCCGGCCCTCTGAGCCAGGCCCTGGCCGAATTCGCCGCCCAGGCCGGTATCACCCTGCCCCTGGACCCAGCCATGCTCGGCGACCTGCACAGCCCTGGACTGCAAGGCGATGTGGGCACGGCCCAGGGCTTCGAGCTGCTGCTGCGCGATACCCCCCTGGAGGCGGTGCCACACAGCAACAGCACCTACACCCTGCGCCGCAAACCCAGCTCCAGTGCCCTGCACTTGGACTCGACCAACGTCAATGGATTGCACGATACACGCCAGTCGGCAATCGGCCCGCTGACCGGCTACAAGGCCTCGAACAGCAGCGTCGGCACGAAGACCGACGCCCCGCTGCGCGACATCCCGCAATCCATCCAGGTGGTGCCGCGTCAGGTGCTGGAGGACCAGCAAGCCAACAGCATGGCCGACGCCCTCAGCAACGTCAGCAGCATCCAGCGTGGCAACACCCATGGCGGCAGCGTCGAGAGTTTCATCGTGCGTGGCTTTCAGGGCACCACCTATGCCATTGACGGAGTACTGACCAATTCGTTGACGGTGCGCCCGGAAATCCTTACCGACCTGGCGGGCGTCGAACGCATCGAAGTGCTCAAGGGCCCTGCCTCAGTACTTTACGGTCGGGGTAATCCAGGCGGGCTGATCAACGTGGTAACCCGCAAACCGACCCTCGTGCCGGAAGCCCAGGTCAAGCTGCAGGCTGGCTCCTATGACTACCAGCGAGGGCAAGCCTGGGTCAGCGGACCACTGTCTGTCGAGCACGGGCTTGCCGGCAGCCTGGCGATGGCCTACCAGACCGAAGGCAGCTTCCGTGACCAGTACCGCGACAGCCATCGCCGCCACTTCGCCCCTACGCTGTCGTGGACAGCCAACGAGCGAACCCGCCTCGACATGGGCCTTGAGTACACCGAGACCGACGCCCAGTACGACCGTGGCCTGCAGGTAATCGGCGACCGTGTTGACTCACGACACAAGGTGTTTCTCGAAGAACCTTGGTCACACAGCAACAGCGACAAGACTGCCGCCTGGTTCAAGCTTGAACATGACCTGAACGATTGGCTGACCCTGCGTCAGGTCACCCGCTGGGACCACTCCAACAAGAGCATGCTGAACATTTCCCAGCGCACCCTGCAGGCCGACGGCCGAACCCTTGTGCGCCGAGCCACCGATTTCGACGAAGAACAACGCTCGCTGAGCGCCCAGTTCGAAGCACTGGCACGCTTTGCCACCGGCGGCTTGGGCCATCAGGTGCTGGCCGGTGTGGAAACGATCAAGGGCAAGCGCAGCGTGACCATGCTTCGCGCCAACGTCGCCGCGCTGGACATCTGGAACCCGGTGCACGGCGCGCAACCCGGCCCCTTCAGTTTCGGCGAGGATTCGCGTTTCGACCAAGAGAGCTACGGCCTCTACCTGCAAGACCAGATCGACTTGAACGAACAATGGAAGCTACTGCTGGGCGTACGCTGGGACCAGATCAAACAGCGCAACCGCAACTACAGTGCCGACGGCAGCCATACCGACATCGATATCGACCCCTCCGACACCTCGCCGCGTGCCGGTCTGGTCTACCAGCCCAATGAGCGGCTGGCGTTGTATGTCAGCTACAGCACTTCGTTCGCCCCGCAGAACCGTCTGACTCGAGACGGCAGCGTACTTGACCCGGAGACTGGCGAGCAGTTTGAGGTGGGCGCGAAATACGACCTCATCCCCGATCGGTTGTCGGCCACATTGTCGGCCTTCGAGATCCGTCGCGAGAACCTGGCCGCCAACGATCCTCTGGACAACAGCTATTCGATCCAGACCGGCGAGCAGCGGGTACGAGGCATTGAACTGGACGTCAGTGGCGAGATCAGCGATGGCTGGAACGTGATTGGCAATATTGCCGTACTGGATGCCAAGCTGGTCGAAGATACCCGATACGAGGAAGGCAACCGCCTGGAAGGTGTGCCGGTGGTCAGCGGCTCGCTGTGGTCGACCTACCAGCTGCAGGACGGCACCCTGCAGGGGCTGGGCTTCGGTGCTGGGGTTTTCTTCGCAGGCAAGCGCTACGGCGACCTGGCCAACAGCTACAGTGCCAGCGGCTACGCGCGGCTGGACATGAGCCTGTTCTACGACATCGACGAACATGTGCGGCTGTCGCTGAACGCGCGTAACGTGCTGGACAAGGATTACATCGAGACCATCGCCAGCTCGGGGAATTACGCGGGAGAGCCCGCTTCGCTGGTGGCGACGGTCAGTGTGGGGTTCTGAGGTGGGTTGAGCGTTGAGCTCAATGCGGCCTCGACTCAGTGCCGTTGTTGCTTCTGATAACGGTACAACCCGCGGGCGGCTTCGACTACCTGTGGCACACAGGCCTGCAATTCGTCGAAGCTCATCGAATCGAGCAGCTCGAAGTTGTCTTCCAGCCCGTGCAGAGAAATGGCCTTGAGCAGCTGATCCTGCTCGGGTGGCAACTCGCTCCATTCTGCGACTTGGGTGCCGCGCATGTAGCCAAAGCACCACTCCTCCATGATGATCGCCGCGCCCTCCTCGCCTTCGCTCTCTTCGAACAGCGGTTCAAAGTGATCGACGTTATCTGCCAACTCTTCTGTCACCTGATGGGCATAACGCAGCATCAGCGCGGTATAAGCTTCTTCCTGAGCTTGGCTCTTGAACTTCGGCACTTTGCCGCCAGCGACGGCTGGCAACCATTGTTCGGGGGTGACCGCGACCGGGGAGCTGGCCAGGGCGGTGAGGAAGCCGTTGAGTTCGGCGAGGTTCAGCACCGAGTAATCGTTGCCGTAGGTGATCAGCAGGTCTTCGAGGCGGTCGAGTTCTTTGTCGCTGAGCGGGGGGAGCATGTGTGGGTGTCCTGGGGTGAAGATTTGCGTGCACCCTAGCACATGGGGAAATGGATCGAGGGGATTTGTTGTTCGCAGAAAAACAATCGCCGGCAAGCCAGCTCTCACAGGGTCATGCACAGGCCATGAGGCCGGTGAAATACCTGTGGGAGCCGGCTTGCCGGCGATTAGGCTGTTACGCCTTAGACCGCCAGCGCACGCTCACGCAGTTCGCTGTTGAGGATGCGGTCGTTCTCGCTGTAATCGACCGGGCAGTCGATCACGTGCACGCCCGGGGTCTTGATGCAGTGCTCGAGCAGCGGCAGCAGGCCTTCGGCGCTTTCCACGCGGTGGCCGTTGGCACCGTAAGCTTCGGCGTACTTGACGAAGTCCGGGTTGCCGTAGTCCAGGCCGAAATCGGTGAAGCCCATGTTGGCCTGCTTCCAGCGGATCATGCCGTAGCCATCGTCACGCAGGATCACCACGGTCACGTGCATGCCCAGACGCACAGCGGTTTCCAACTCCTGGCTGTTCATCATGAAGCCGCCGTCGCCGCACACGGAAATCACCGGACGGTCCGGGTGCACCAGATGCGCGGCCATGGCCGATGGCAGGCCGGCGCCCATGGTCGCCAGGGCGTTGTCCAGCAGAACGGTGTTGGGCTTGTGCGCCTTGTAGTTGCGAGCGAACCAGATCTTGTAGATGCCGTTGTCCAGGGCGACGATGCCTTCGGACGGCAGCACGCGACGGATGTCGGCCACCAGGCGCTGCGGGTAGACCGGGAAGCGGTCGTCGTCGGCGCCTTCGGCGATCTGCGCTTCGTTGGCTTCACGGATGGCCATCAGGCGGGTGAAGTCCCAATGCGAGGTGTCGCCCAGGCCTTCGGCAATCTGCCAGACGGCGTTGGCGATGTCACCGATCACTTCGACCTGTGGGAAGTACACGGCGTCGACTTCGGCGGAGCGGAAGTTGATGTGGATGACTTCAGTACCGCCGCGGACCATGAAGAACGGCGGCTTCTCGATCACGTCGTGGCCGATGTTGACGATCAGGTCGGCCGCTTCGATGGCGCGGTGGACGAAGTCACCGGAAGACAACGCAGCGTTGCCCAGGAAGCGCGGGCTGCGCTCGTCGACCACACCCTTGCCCAGCTGGGTGGTCACGAACGGGATGCCGGTCTGGTCGACCAATTGCTTGAGGACCTTGGCGGTCATCTTCCGGTTGGCACCGGCACCGATCACCAGGATCGGGCTGCGGGCGGTGCGCAGTTTCTCGATAGCAGCTTCGATGGCGACATGCTCGGCCAGCGGACGGCGGTGCAGGCTGCGAGGAATCGGCATGGCATCGGTCTGCTCTGCAGCGATGTCTTCCGGCAGCTCCAGGTGCACGGCGCCCGGCTTCTCTTCCTCAGCAAGACGGAAGGCTTCACGCATGCGCGACGGGATGTTGTCGGCCGAAGCGAACTGGTGGGTGTACTTGGTGATGGGGTCCATCATGCCGCACACGTCGATGATCTGGAAGCGGCCCTGCTTGGACTTCTTGATCGGCTTCTGGCCGGTGATCATCATCATCGGCATGCCGCCCAGGTAGGCGTACGCACTGGCGGTTACCAGGTTGGTCGCACCAGGGCCCAGGGTCGACAGGCTGACGCCGGTCTTGCCGGTCAGACGGCCGTAGGTCGCGGCCATGAAGCCCGCGGACTGCTCGTGGCGGGTCAGTACCAGCTTGATCTTCGACTTGCGCAGGGATTCCAGCAGGTCGAGGTTTTCCTCACCAGGAATGCCGAACACATACTCGACACCTTCGTTTTCCAGGCATTGCACAACGACATCGGCGGCCTTGGCCATCTTGCTTGTAACCTCAAGTGATAGGACGGTGAAAGTCCAGAAATGCGCAGCACGGTACGCTGGCATCGCTCTATCCGGGGGCCAGGAGTGCCCCGAACCTAAGCCTTGACGTAGGCAAGGTGCGGGAAAGTCACTTCACTGGACGGTTAATAATGTCGCACCTTGAGGTTTATGAACAGCAATAATGGACTAACAGCAATTAGACGGTGGTCTATGCGCCGAAACGGCTCTTGAGTATGAGCGCCAGAAAGACAAAACCCCTACCTGCATGCGCAGATAGGGGTTTTGCGAAATGAATCTTGACGATGACCTACTCTCACATGGGGAAACCCCACACTACCATCGGCGATGCATCGTTTCACTACTGAGTTCGGGATGGGATCAGGTGGTTCCAATGCTCTATGGTCGTCAAGAAATTCTGTAGCCAGAATGTCTTAGGAACACTCTTGGCGAATTCGGATATGCGATATTTGTGGTTCTTTAATTTGAAGCGTGCGAATTTTCGGTTCTTTCGTCTTCACCACCGCAATCTGCGTCAGCAAATTGCTTGGGTGTTATATGGTCAAGCCTCACGGGCAATTAGTATTGGTTAGCTCAACGCCTCACAGCGCTTACACACCCAACCTATCAACGTCGTAGTCTTCGACGGCCCTTTAGGGGATTCAAGATCCCAGTGAGATCTCATCTTGAGGCAAGTTTCCCGCTTAGATGCTTTCAGCGGTTATCTCTTCCGAACATAGCTACCCGGCAATGCCACTGGCGTGACAACCGGAACACCAGAGGTTCGTCCACTCCGGTCCTCTCGTACTAGGAGCAGCCCCTCTCAAATCTCAAACGTCCACGGCAGATAGGGACCGAACTGTCTCACGACGTTCTAAACCCAGCTCGCGTACCACTTTAAATGGCGAACAGCCATACCCTTGGGACCGGCTTCAGCCCCAGGATGTGATGAGCCGACATCGAGGTGCCAAACACCGCCGTCGATATGAACTCTTGGGCGGTATCAGCCTGTTATCCCCGGAGTACCTTTTATCCGTTGAGCGATGGCCCTTCCATACAGAACCACCGGATCACTAAGACCTACTTTCGTACCTGCTCGACGTGTTTGTCTCGCAGTCAAGCGCGCTTTTGCCTTTATACTCTACGACCGATTTCCGACCGGTCTGAGCGCACCTTCGTACTCCTCCGTTACTCTTTGGGAGGAGACCGCCCCAGTCAAACTACCCACCATACACTGTCCTCGATCCGGATAACGGACCTGAGTTAGAACCTCAAAGTTGCCAGGGTGGTATTTCAAGAATGGCTCCATGAGAACTGGCGTCCCCACTTCAAAGCCTCCCACCTATCCTACACAAGCAAATTCAAAGTCCAGTGCAAAGCTATAGTAAAGGTTCACGGGGTCTTTCCGTCTAGCCGCGGATACACTGCATCTTCACAGCGATTTCAATTTCACTGAGTCTCGGGTGGAGACAGCGCCGCCATCGTTACGCCATTCGTGCAGGTCGGAACTTACCCGACAAGGAATTTCGCTACCTTAGGACCGTTATAGTTACGGCCGCCGTTTACCGGGGCTTCGATCAAGAGCTTCGCTTGCGCTAACCCCATCAATTAACCTTCCGGCACCGGGCAGGCGTCACACCCTATACGTCCACTTTCGTGTTTGCAGAGTGCTGTGTTTTTAATAAACAGTCGCAGCGGCCTGGTATCTTCGACCGGCATGGGCTTACGGAGCAAGTCCTTAACCCTCGCCGGCGCACCTTCTCCCGAAGTTACGGTGCCATTTTGCCTAGTTCCTTCACCCGAGTTCTCTCAAGCGCCTTGGTATTCTCTACCCGACCACCTGTGTCGGTTTGGGGTACGGTTCCCAGTTATCTGAAGCTTAGGAGCTTTTCTTGGAAGCATGGCATCAACCACTTCGTCGCCTAAAGGCAACTCGTCATCAGCTCTCGGCCTTGAGATCCCGGATTTGCCTAAGATCTCAGCCTACCACCTTAAACTTGGACAACCAACGCCAAGCTGGCCTAGCCTTCTCCGTCCCTCCATCGCAATAACTGGAAGTACAGGAATATTAACCTGTTTTCCATCGACTACGCTTTTCAGCCTCGCCTTAGGGACCGACTAACCCTGCGTCGATTAACGTTGCGCAGGAAACCTTGGTCTTTCGGCGTGGGAGTTTTTCACTCCCATTGTCGTTACTCATGTCAGCATTCGCACTTCTGATACCTCCAGCAAGCTTCTCAACTCACCTTCACAGGCTTACAGAACGCTCCTCTACCGCATCACCAGAGGTGATACCCGTAGCTTCGGTGCATGGTTTGAGCCCCGTTACATCTTCCGCGCAGGCCGACTCGACTAGTGAGCTATTACGCTTTCTTTAAAGGATGGCTGCTTCTAAGCCAACCTCCTAGCTGTCTAAGCCTTCCCACATCGTTTCCCACTTAACCATGACTTTGGGACCTTAGCTGACGGTCTGGGTTGTTTCCCTTTTCACGACGGACGTTAGCACCCGCCGTGTGTCTCCCATGCTCGGCACTTGTAGGTATTCGGAGTTTGCATCGGTTTGGTAAGTCGGGATGACCCCCTAGCCGAAACAGTGCTCTACCCCCTACAGTGATACATGAGGCGCTACCTAAATAGCTTTCGAGGAGAACCAGCTATCTCCGAGCTTGATTAGCCTTTCACTCCGATCCACAGGTCATCCGCTAACTTTTCAACGGTAGTCGGTTCGGTCCTCCAGTCAGTGTTACCTAACCTTCAACCTGCCCATGGATAGATCGCCCGGTTTCGGGTCTATACCCAGCGACTAAACGCCCTATTAAGACTCGCTTTCGCTACGCCTCCCCTATTCGGTTAAGCTCGCCACTGAATATAAGTCGCTGACCCATTATACAAAAGGTACGCAGTCACCTAACAAAGTAGGCTCCCACTGCTTGTACGCATACGGTTTCAGGTTCTATTTCACTCCCCTCTCCGGGGTTCTTTTCGCCTTTCCCTCACGGTACTGGTTCACTATCGGTCAGTCAGTAGTATTTAGCCTTGGAGGATGGTCCCCCCATGTTCAGACAAAGTTTCTCGTGCTCCGTCCTACTCGATTTCATTGATAAGAGATTTTCGTGTACGGGGCTATCACCCACTATGGCCACACTTTCCAGAGTGTTCCACTAATCTCAAACCAACTTAAGGGCTGGTCCCCGTTCGCTCGCCACTACTAAGGGAATCTCGGTTGATTTCTTTTCCTCAGGGTACTTAGATGTTTCAGTTCCCCTGGTTCGCCTCTTGCACCTATGTATTCAGTACAAGATAACCAGCTTATGCTGGCTGGGTTCCCCCATTCAGAGATCTCTGGATCACAGTCTGTTTGCCGACTCCCCAAAGCTTATCGCAGGCTACCACGTCTTTCATCGCCTCTGACTGCCAAGGCATCCACCGTATGCGCTTCTTCACTTGACCATATAACCCCAAGCAATCTGGTTATACTGTGAAGACGACATTCGCCGAAAATTCGCATGTTGCTCAATTAAGAGCAGAACTCACAAATTTTACCTTAGCCTGATATCCACCAGTGAAAGTGGCTATCAGTCTATATCTATCACATATCCGAATTTTTAAAGAACGATCTGACAAAAGTCAGAAATCAACATTCGATGCGAATGCTCATTTCCGAGTTCTGATCAGGAACAACATTAGATCCCTATGGGATCTTGATCGTCTTCTACAATGAATCAAGCAATTCGTGTGGGAGCTCATCAGCAGGCTGATGTCGTCGATTAAGGAGGTGATCCAGCCGCAGGTTCCCCTACGGCTACCTTGTTACGACTTCACCCCAGTCATGAATCACACCGTGGTAACCGTCCCCCCGAAGGTTAGACTAGCTACTTCTGGTGCAACCCACTCCCATGGTGTGACGGGCGGTGTGTACAAGGCCCGGGAACGTATTCACCGCGACATTCTGATTCGCGATTACTAGCGATTCCGACTTCACGCAGTCGAGTTGCAGACTGCGATCCGGACTACGATCGGTTTTGTGAGATTAGCTCCACCTCGCGGCTTGGCAACCCTCTGTACCGACCATTGTAGCACGTGTGTAGCCCAGGCCGTAAGGGCCATGATGACTTGACGTCATCCCCACCTTCCTCCGGTTTGTCACCGGCAGTCTCCTTAGAGTGCCCACCATAACGTGCTGGTAACTAAGGACAAGGGTTGCGCTCGTTACGGGACTTAACCCAACATCTCACGACACGAGCTGACGACAGCCATGCAGCACCTGTGTCAGAGTTCCCGAAGGCACCAATCCATCTCTGGAAAGTTCTCTGCATGTCAAGGCCTGGTAAGGTTCTTCGCGTTGCTTCGAATTAAACCACATGCTCCACCGCTTGTGCGGGCCCCCGTCAATTCATTTGAGTTTTAACCTTGCGGCCGTACTCCCCAGGCGGTCAACTTAATGCGTTAGCTGCGCCACTAAAATCTCAAGGATTCCAACGGCTAGTTGACATCGTTTACGGCGTGGACTACCAGGGTATCTAATCCTGTTTGCTCCCCACGCTTTCGCACCTCAGTGTCAGTATCAGTCCAGGTGGTCGCCTTCGCCACTGGTGTTCCTTCCTATATCTACGCATTTCACCGCTACACAGGAAATTCCACCACCCTCTACCGTACTCTAGCTCGCCAGTTTTGGATGCAGTTCCCAGGTTGAGCCCGGGGCTTTCACATCCAACTTAACGAACCACCTACGCGCGCTTTACGCCCAGTAATTCCGATTAACGCTTGCACCCTCTGTATTACCGCGGCTGCTGGCACAGAGTTAGCCGGTGCTTATTCTGTCGGTAACGTCAAAACAGCAAGGTATTAACTTACTGCCCTTCCTCCCAACTTAAAGTGCTTTACAATCCGAAGACCTTCTTCACACACGCGGCATGGCTGGATCAGGCTTTCGCCCATTGTCCAATATTCCCCACTGCTGCCTCCCGTAGGAGTCTGGACCGTGTCTCAGTTCCAGTGTGACTGATCATCCTCTCAGACCAGTTACGGATCGTCGCCTTGGTGAGCCATTACCTCACCAACTAGCTAATCCGACCTAGGCTCATCTGATAGCGCAAGGCCCGAAGGTCCCCTGCTTTCTCCCGTAGGACGTATGCGGTATTAGCGTTCCTTTCGAAACGTTGTCCCCCACTACCAGGCAGATTCCTAGGCATTACTCACCCGTCCGCCGCTGAATCAAGGAGCAAGCTCCCGTCATCCGCTCGACTTGCATGTGTTAGGCCTGCCGCCAGCGTTCAATCTGAGCCATGATCAAACTCTTCAGTTCAATACTGCTTGGGTTTTTAAGAAACCCTAAACTTGGCTCAGCAATCTCAAATGACTATGTGATTTCTCGCATGGCCACTTGTGATGCTGATAATCTTTGTGACTATCAGTCCGTACTCACAAGCACCCACACGAATTGCTTGATTCGATTTGTTAAAGAGCTGTTGGTTAAGAGTGTTTCGTCTAAACCGAGGCGCGCATTCTACGCTTTCCTCATTTGCTGTCAAGCGTTTATTTTGAAGTTTTTTCGAAGCTGCTTTCTTTCAAAAGCGTTCAACTTCAACAACTTACCGCTTGCCTCACTGCGTTTGTCGCTGCGAGGTGGCGAATAATACGCGGTTTGAAATCAGAGTCAACACCTTGATCTGAAAAAACTTTCGAATGCCGTTCCTCGCCTTCTGCGCAACTAATGAAGGCGTATTCGATCAGTAGAGAAATACCCCGTGGAGCGAGGCGGCCATGAGCGAGGAACAAAGCGACAAGACCCCCGGCCTGTCAGCGGACGAGGAGCAGGAGGTCAGCCAGAATCAACCGCCCCGCGCGGCGGTATTGCACGAGATCATTCGTTTCCAGGGCGACCAGGAACTGGAGCGCACGTTGGCCGCACTGTGGTGGTCCGCCCTGGCCGCCGGGCTGAGCATGGGCCTGTCCCTCATGGCCATGGGCCTGTTCTACGCCAGGCTGCCAGAGGGCGACAGCGCCCAGGTAGTCGCCAGCATTGGCTACAGCGCAGGCTTTCTGGCAGTCATCCTGGCGCGCCAGCAATTGTTTACCGAAAACACCCTGACCGCCGTACTGCCAGTAATGACCACACCGACCCTGGCCAACCTCGGGCGGCTGCTGCGCTTGTGGGGCGTCGTGCTGCTGGGGAATCTGGCCGGCACGCTGCTGGTGGCCTGGGTCATGCTCGAACTGCCGATTTTCGATAGCAAGACCGACGTGGCCTTCCTGGAAGTCGGGCGCAAGGTCATGAAGAACGATGTCAGCCAGATGTTCGCCAAAGGCATCGTCTCGGGCTGGATGATCGCCACCATGGTGTGGATGATCCCATCCATGGAACACGCCAAGATCTGGATCATCCTGATGATCACCTACCTGATGGCGCTGGGCGACTTCACCCATATTGTCGTGGGTTCGGTGGAGGTGTCCTACCTGGTCTGGGCCGGGGAGCAGACCTGGCACAGTTTCTGGCTGCACTTCGCACTGCCGACGTTGACCGGCAATATCATCGGCGGCAGTTTCATCTTTGCCCTGATCAGCCATGCCCAGGTACGAAGCGACAGCGGCAAGCCCCCCTCACAACTGTTGAAGGAGAAACAGCAGCCCCCTGGGAAAACGCCGGCCAAGTCGTGACCCTCAGCGGCTGGCCACCGCGCGTTCTGCCGCCCTGCCCTGCTCGCGCACCGGCCTTGGTTGCCACCAGTTCTGCCCGGCGTGGGGTGAGTCGATACTGACACGCTCGCCCATCTGAGGTGTGCACAGGCGCACCTGCGCGGCCGAACTGAGCGAAAGAATGCGCTCGAACGGTTCTTGCCAGGCATGGATGGACAGGTCGAACGTGCCATTGTGAATCGGCAGCAGCCAGCGCCCTCGCAGGTCGAGGTGCGCCTGCAGGCTTTGCTCGGGCTGCATATGCACGCTCGGCCAAGCCACGTTATAGGCGCCGGTTTCGATCAGGGTCAGGTCGAAGGGGCCGAAACGCTCACCAATCTGACGAAAGCCGTCGAAATAGCCGGTGTCACCACTGAAGAACAGTTTCATCTGTTCATCTATCACCACCCAGGACGCCCACAATCTGCGATTGCTGTCGAACAGCCCGCGCCCGGAAAAATGCTGAGCGGGTGTCGCCACAAACCTTACGCCATCAACTTCGGTTTCCTGCCACCAATCCAGTTGCGTGACTTTCTGCGCTGGCACGCCCCACTCCATCAGCAGATCACCCACGCCCAGTGGGGCCAGAAACCGCTCGGCACGCGGGGCAAGCTGGCGTATTGCCTGTTCGTCGAGGTGGTCATAATGGTCATGGGACAGCACCACCGCAGCCAGCGGCGGTAACTCATCCAACCCCAAGGGCGGTGCATGGAAGCGCAGCGGACCTGCCCATTGCACCGGAGAGGCACGCTCGGCGAACACCGGGTCGGTAATGAAGAATCGCCCGCGCAACTTGATCAACACGGTGGAATGGCCCAGGCGCCAGAGGCTGTGATCGGGCGCGTCGAGCACCTGCTGCCGCGTCATGGCCTGCACACTGATGGGCGCTGCGGGTCGGGTTTCGGGCGGTTTGCGAAGCACCAGATACTTCAGGCCGATGCGCAACTTCTTCAACGCGCCGTCCTGCGGCAGGAGCACTTGATTGTGAAAGCGCCCGTCGCGCTGGGGAGCCGGCTCGCCGGCAGGGGTAGCCGTGGGATCCATGAGCAATAGCACTCCGAACACGAGGAAGGCCTTCATGTTACCCCACAGTGCTCGCATCAACTGTGAATTGGCTTGTAAGGTCATTTTTCCTCGATGAATTACTGTTCAACAATATTCATGCAACTTATGCGATAAACGGCGCTACAACAGAAGAACGACAGCCATCATGGACAACCGAAACGGCAAGGGACTCACTTTCGTCAGGCGCATCTACCTGCCGCGCATCATCGGCCTGGGTATTGGCTTGTTCAGTGTCATGGCTGCCATTGCGCCGCTCTCCCCGCCTGGTTGGGTCTGGCTGTTGCTGCTGTTCAATGGCCTGCTCTGGCCACATGTGGCCTATCATTGGGCACTGCGTTCAGCCAGTCCCTACAAGGCCGAACAGCGCAACCTGTTGCTCGACTCGCTGATGGGTGGGTTCTGGGCCGCGGCCATGCACTTCAACCCACTGCCCTGCGTCACCGTGCTGTCGATGATGACCATGAACAATGTAGCCGCTGGCGGCAAACGCATGGTCCTGCACGGCGCCCTGGCACAAGTGGCTGGCATGATCCTGGCCAGTGCGCTGCTTGGGTTCGGCCTGCAACTCGATGCCACTTCGCTGCAAGTGTACGCCTGCCTGCCAATGCTCACGCTCTATCCCCTGGCACTGGGCTGGGTGTGTTTTCAGCTCGCGATCAAGCTGGCCGACCACAAGCGCCGGCTAAGCGCCCTGAGCCTCACCGACAGCCTGACCGGGCTGCTCAACCACGGCGCCTGGAAAGACCTGCTGCAACTGCGCTTTCAGGCGTGCCGGACACTGCAGGTGCCTGCGGTTATCGCACTGATCGACGTCGACCACTTCAAGACCATCAACGACACCTTTGGCCATGTGGTCGGCGACTGCGTGCTGCGCCAGCTGAGCAGCGAGCTCAAGCGGAACCTGCGCGAGGACGACCAGGCCGGACGTTACGGCGGCGACGAATTCTGTGTGATCCTGCCCGCCACCAACGAGGCCCAGGCGTGCCAGGTCATGGAGCGCCTGCGAGAACGGGTGGGCAACTACCAGAATCCGCAGTTGCCGCACCTGAAGATCAGCCTGAGCATCGGCCTGGCCATGTTCAATACCGAGTTGGAGTCAGCCGAGAACTGGCTTGAACAGGCGGACAAGGCCTTGTACAGCGCCAAGCGCCAAGGCCGCAATCAGGTCAATTTTGCTCACGACAAAGCCACGACGCTGAAGCTGGCCTATCCTGATTGAACTTCCCGCAGGTTGGAGCGCGGGAGGACGGAGTTCATGAAGGAGTAGCTTGAAGGAGTCGTTCGCCCATGGCCAGGACCGCCACCCTTCCGCTCGCCACCCCCACCCCAGCCTTGCCGATGCGCCGCCTGATCGGCGGCTTCTGCGCGGTATTCGGCCTTGCCTGCCTGGTGACCCTTGGCGCGCTGTTCAACATCGCCGCCACCCTTGATCGCCAGGAGCTGCAAAGCAGTACTTTCCATGCCACCCAGGCCCTTGAGCAGCGCTTGCTGGCCTCACGGCAGTTTCTTTCCAGTTACGCAGTGTGGGACGCCGCTTACGAGCACCTGGCCGGGGTCGTGGACTGGCAGTGGGCATATGACGAGAAAAACGTCGGTGAGTCGCTTTACAGCGCCAGCGGGTACGAAGGGGTATTCGTGGTCGACGACCAGAGCACCCGCTATGCCCTGTTCAAAGGCAAGCCCACGCAGTCCAGCGCCGCCAGTTACATCGATGCGCCGCTGGCCGATATCATCTCCCAGGCCCGCAGCGCTGCCAGTGCGCGGGAGCAGATTACCCGCTTCGTCCTGTTCAACGGCTGGCCCGCCGTGTTGAGCGCAGCTGCCGTACGCCCAGACAGAGAGGTGCAAGACAGCGAAGTGCGTGAAGCGCCCGTGATGCTGTTCGTAGACCAGTTGACCGAAGACAAGCTGGCTCGGCTAGGCACGGGTGCCGGCCTTGCGAACATGCACATCGAAAAGGACGACCCAGGTTCGCAACCCAGCCAGCGCATCGCCCTGGGTGAAACCGGTTACCACCTGGCCTGGAACAGCCCAACACCGGGGCGGCAACTGCTCTGGGCCGTGCTGCCTCCACTGTTGTGTGCACTACTGGTACTGAGCCTGGTCATGCTTTACCTGTTCCGCCACGCCCTGCGCAGCTCCCGCGCCATCGACCAGAGCCTTGAGCGTCTGCAACAGAGCAATCAAGCCTTGGAGGCCAGCGAACAGCGTTTCAGGGCAGTGGCTGAAGCCGCTTCCGACTGGATCTGGGAGACCGACCGTCAGCAGCGCCTGACCTACCTGTCTCAACGCTTCGTCCATGTAACCGGCTACCCGGTCGACAGCTGGTTGGGGCAACCTATCAACCTGCTGCTGGCCTGCGACACCACGCCCCTGTCGACGTGGCTCGATGCTCAGGCCGATGCCGACCCCCAGCAATTGGCCAACCTGCGCTGTGCCTACCGCGACCACACCGGGCAGAATCGCTACTGTCGGATTTCGGCACGGGCGATCCTGTACGACGGCAAACCCTACGGCTTTCGTGGCACCGCCAGCGACATCACCGATGAAGTCGCGGCCCATGCTCGCATTCAGCACCTGTCGCTGCACGACCCACTGACCGGCCTGGCCAATCGCAACAAACTGTCCAGGCACCTTGAACAAGCGTTGCTGCAAGGAGGCGATTCCAGTTCGCTGACCTTGCTGTTGCTGGACCTGGACAATTTCAAACCTATCAATGATTCCCTCGGCCACGCCGCAGGTGACGCGGTGCTGCAAGAGGTGGCCACTCGGCTGCGCGATACCACTCGGGATGTCGATCTGGTGGCCCGTCTGGGGGGCGATGAGTTTGTCGTGGTGCTCGATGGCATCGATAACCGCAACGAAGTCGACCGCCTCTGTGCGCGCCTGATAGAACTGCTCAAGCAGCCGATCATGTTCGAGGAGCAACCTGTGCACATTGGCGTCAGCATGGGCATCGCCCAAGCCCGCACGCAAGGCTGCGATGCCGGTGAGCTGATCCGCTGTGCGGACATCGCGCTGTACCAGGCCAAGGCCGAAGGCAAGAGCACCTGGCGCTACTTCGCCCCGGAAATGAACCAGCAGATCCAGTACCGTCGCCAGCTGGAGAACGACCTGCGAAGAGCCCTGCGCAACGACGAGTTCCTGCTGTACTACCAGCCGCGCTACAACCTCAATGACATGCGCATCGTCTCGGTCGAAGCTCTGGTGCGCTGGCAGCATCCACAAGAGGGTCTGCTGGGCCCGGATACTTTCATCCCCCTGGCCGAACAAAGCGACCTCATAAACGCCCTTGGTCGCTGGGTCCTGCGCGAAGCCTGCAACACTGCCCACGGCTGGCCGGACGACCTGCTGGTCTCGGTGAACCTGTCACCCGCGCAGTTCCTGCGCAGCAATGTGGTAGCCGATGTGCGCCACATCTTGCTGGAAACCGGTTTCCCGGCCCAGCGTCTGGAGCTGGAAATCACCGAAAACGTCATGCTCAACGACATCGAAGGCGCCCTGGCCACCCTGCAGGCCCTCAAGGAACTGGGCGTGCGCCTGAACATGGACGACTTCGGAACCGGCTACTCCTCATTGGGCTACTTACGCACCTATCCGTTCGACAGCATCAAGATCGACAAGCGCTTCATCGCCGGCCTGAATAACCCCAGCGCCAGCGACCGTGCGGTGGTTCAGGCAATCATCAACCTGGGGCAAGCCATGGGGCTGACGGTCACCGCCGAGGGTGTCGAAACCGCCCAACAGCTCAAGGCCCTGGAGCATGACCGCTGCCATGAAGTGCAGGGCTTTTTCCTCAGTCGACCGCTGGACAAGGCCGGGTTCGAAGCGCTGCTGCACAAACCACCCGAGCAATCGCTCGATGCCTCTTGAACACCTCAGCGCAAACTGCGCTCGGCCATGATCTCAGGCAGGTCGCTGCGCCGCAGGTAGGTGCGCAGTGGCTCGCCGATGTTCAAGCGGTCATCGACATGCTGCTCGAGCAACAGGGCAAGACGCGCCCGACACAACGCCATGCGCTGGCCCTGCTCGGGCCGCCAGACGAACTCGCTGCAAGGAGTGATGCTGTCGTCGGCCACATCCATGCCGAACGAGTCTTCGGAAAAACGCACGATATGAATGCCGCGTTTGCCGTGGAAACCAACGAACCCTTTGAGCTGGTCGGCGGCGTTGCAGATGTCCTGGGAGGAAATGGCCATGTCGTAACCTCGCAAAATAATTGGAAGTGACGCACGCCTGGCGGGAAACGGTCGCCTCTGACGGGCAACGCGCAGCGGCCAGCCTAGCGCAACTCGCCAGGCGTTGGCCAAGGGTTTTCAGCTACGCGCATGATCGACTTGCGAAGCCAACAATGCCGCCAGCCAGTTCATGAACGCCTGAACCCGTCTCGGCACGTGCCGTTGCCGGGCATACAACAGTGACACAGGCATGGCTCGCGCCTGCCAATCGTGCAACACCGTCACCATGTCCCCCCGCGCAAGATGTTCCGCCACCCCCACCGCTGGCACCTGGATCAACCCCAGCCCCGCCAGGCAGGCGGCCGAATAGGCCTCGGCATTGTTGACCGTGATCACGCCGGCCATGGCCTGGTAATGCAACTGACCGTCGCGCTCGTACTCGAACCCCGCACTGCGCGCCCCCAGGTTTCGAACGTAATGGACCAGCTGGTGCCCGGCCAGGTCTTCGAGGCGATTTGGCATGCCATGGCGGGCCAGGTAGGCAGGGCTTGCACAGTTACACATGCTCAAGTGGCCGATTGGCCGCGCCACCACATCCAGGTCGCTCAAAGCGCCGATGCGCATCACGCAATCGAACCCCTCGCGCAACAAATCGACCTGACGGTCGGTGCAGCTGATTTCCACCTCCAGCCGGGGAAAGCGCGCCAGAAACTGCGGCAACGCCGGCACGATCACGCGCCGGGCCATCATGGTTGGCAAGTCGACCCGCAGACGCCCGGCCAGTTCGGCGTCATCCGCTCGGAACAGGCTCTCGATCTCGTCCATGCCCGACAGCAGGTCCTTGCTGCGCTCGTACAGCAGGGCACCATCCTGAGTGGCCTGCATTCGCCGTGTGGTGCGGTTGAACAGGCGGGTACCGAGTAGCCGCTCCAGGGCCTTTATCTGCTCGGAGACAGTCGAACGCGGCAGCCCCAGGCTTTCGGCGGCCAGGGTAAAACTATTGACCTCGCTCACCCGCACGAACGTGCGCAGCAACTCCAGTTTGTTCACGAAGGAAATCCCAGATTATTCGGAAACTCCGAACAGTATTTCCGGTTTCGCTGGATTTAACAGCAGATGGACGACCAATAACCTTTGTTCATCCGCCCCCCACGAGGAAATCGACATGACCCGCAAGATAGCCCTGATCACCGGCGCCAGCCGCGGCCTGGGAAGGAACACGGCCGAACACCTGGCTGCACGCGGCATCGACATAATCGGCACCTACCACAGCAAGGCGGACGAAGCCCGCGCAGTGACCGCCACCTTGGAACAGGCCGGAGTCAAGGCTGCCATGCTGCAACTCGACGTCAGCGACAGCAGCAGCTTCAGCGCCTTCGCCGAACGCCTGGGCGAAACACTGCGCCAGCAATTTGGTTGTGAACGCCTGGACTTCCTAGTGAACAACGCCGGGATCGGCCTGAACGTGCCGTTCGCGGAAACCACCGAGGCGCAGTTCGACCAGTTGCTGAACATTCAGCTCAAAGGGCCGTTCTTCCTCACCCAACAGCTACTGCCCCTGCTGGCCGACGGTGGCCGTATCGTTAACATTTCATCGGGCCTGGCACGCTTCGTACTGCCCGGCTACGCCGCCTATGCCGCCATGAAAGGTGCGATGGAGGTGTTGACGCGCTACCAGGCCAAGGAACTGGGTGCACGGGGTATCCGGGTCAACATTCTTGCCCCCGGCGCGATCGAGACCGATTTCGGCGGTGGTGTGGTGCGCGACAATCGCCAGGTAAATGACTTCATTGCCAGCAATACCGCCCTGGCGCGGGTCGGCTTGCCGGACGACATCGGCGCGGCCATTGCCCTGCTGCTTGAAGAGGGCAACGGCTGGATCACCGGGCAACGGCTGGAAGTGTCTGGCGGAATGTTCCTCTGACGGGGATATCAGATCACTGGTCGGCCTGGTCTTCATGCACCTGCACGCTGGCGGTCATCCCTGCGCTCAGGTGCACGCCCTCGGGAAGCTGGTCCAGGCGAATACGCACGGGTATCCGCTGGGCCAGCCGTACCCAGTTGAAGGTGGGTTCCACCTCAGGCAACAGCTGACTGTCCGGGTTGCTGTTACTGTCAGTGATACCCCGGCTGATGCTTTCCACATGCCCCAGCATGGCCTCGCCTGCGCCCATCAGCCAGACCTTCACCGTATCGCCCTCGCGAATGCGCGGCAGCTTGGTTTCTTCGAAGTAGGCCTGGATGTAGAAAGTCGAATCGTCGACCAGGGCCATCACCGCCTCCCCGGTGTTCACATAGTTGCCTTCGGCCAGGCGCAGGTTGGTGATATGCCCGCTGCGTGGCGCCCGGACTTCACTGCGCGCCAGGTTGATCTTGGCGACTTGCAACTGAGCCTCTGCCTCGCGCAGTTCGCCACGGGCGATGGCGGCGTTGATCTGGGCGTTCTCGCGCAGTTCGGCGCTGATCGCATCCGGGCCCAGCGCCGTGCGCCGCGCCGCCTCGCGCTCACGCAGGCGCACCTGCTGGGCACGCGTTTCGGCCACCGCGCTGGCCTGGTCGAACGCGGCCTGGAAGCGCTCGCGGTCGATGCTCATCAGCACATCGCCGGCCTTGACCTGCTGGTTGTCATGAACTTTCAGGCCACGTACCCAGCCGGACACGTCGGGGGCAATCACCACCACATCGGCACGGACTCGCGCATCCCGTGTCCAGGGGGTGAGCATGTAGTACTGCCACAGCTTGAAACCCGCGAGCACGGCAAGTGCCACCACGCAAAGGGTCACCAGGGTACGTACGACTGTACGCATCGACTCAACTCCTTACAAAGGTCCCAGCGAACGTACCACCAGGAACAGCACACAAACGAACAACGCCGCATCGAACAGTGCTTCATGCCAGATCCAACGCCCCAGTGGCGTGGCCTGGACCACCAGGCGCAACAAGCCGGTGAGCACCAGCGCCATCAGCACATAGATCAGAAACGGGCTGAGCAGCACACCGCCCACCGCCCACTCACGCAACCCCATGGGCTTCCTCCTGCCAGCGGCACCATTTGCCCCAGCTTTTCTGCAATTGCAGCACGGCGCCTTCGGCCAGCCGCAGCGGGTCGCTGGGGGGCTGGCGACGCAAGGCGTCGATGAAGTGCTCGCTGGCAGCATCCAGGCCTTCCCCCCGCCCGGCAGCCGGCCCCTTGGCCAACACCGCCTCCACCTGCTGCAGGTACTCGCGCTCGGCGCTGCCCATCGGCACGTTCGCCACCGCCAGGCACATGCGCAGGTGCACCAGTTCATCACCGATATCCAGGCCATGCAGGCCATCGTCCCAACGCTTGCGCTCGGCTTCAGGCAGTTCGCTGGCGTGGTGGGCAAGTTGCATCAGGCGGTCAGCCATGCGCCCGCCAAACCAACTGTCGGCGCCACGCAGGTCGCGGCGGGTCAGGCGCACAAGGTCACTCTGGGTGGCTGCCCGCAAGCGTCGGCCCAGCCAGGCCGGGTGGCGCAGCACCACCAGCCGAAACGCCAGCACGGCCGCGCCGACGCCCATCAACATGGCCTGCGCACTGTTGAGCATGTTCGCCACATCGAAAGTCATGTTGTTGAGCGGCGACACCAGCACGATGAAGTGCAGGCAGTAGGAGGTGGCAGTGCCCGCCGTACGGGGGTGGGCCATGCCCAGGGCGCCGAAGAACAACGGCACGCCCATGCCCAGGCAGAGCATCGCGAAGCTGCTCCATTGGGGCAGGAGAATCTCCCCGACCACGAATGCCACCGGAAACGCCAACAAGATCCCGCGCAAGAAACTGAGGCCAATCTGCGCGCCGTTCTCACGGCTGGCGAACAGGCTGCAGACCACGCAAGTCAACACCAGCCCTCCCGGCGCCGAGGGCCAGGCCGTTGCCAGCCAGAAACTGCTCATGACCAAAAACGCCAAGGCGCTGCGCGCACCGAACAACAGGGCCAACGGCAGGTCACGGTGCACGGCGAGGCCCGTTGCGGCATCCTTCGGCGCCCTGCCCGCCTCGACATCCTCAAGCGCCTGGGTCGCAGCCATGGCGTAGTCCATCAGCAGTGCCATGCGCGCCAGGCAGAAATGTTCCGCGGAGCTTATGTGCTCGTCGTGAGCCGCGTCCCAGATGCGTTGACGCACAACCAGCAAGCTTGGCTTGTCAGGCTGGGTCAGCAGTGCCCGCACCTCATCCAGCCAAGGCGCAAGGCGCCGGGCTTCCCGGTCATCTAGCTGGCGCCATTGCCGGCGCACCGAACGCGAGATGCGCAGCAGCACCATCAACTTCTGGCTTAGTCCACGGATGGCGCTGGCCCGCTGCCGCCCGCGATTGCCTTCGAACCAGGCGTGCTCGCGCTGGGAATCGATCGCCACGATGCGCCCGAGAATTTCCAGCAGCCCTTTGCGTGCTTCGTCTTCACCGCCCAACATGGCACTGGCCGCTTGCAGCCCAGTCTGCCAAGCGTGGCGCGCCTGGCCGGCCAGTTGCTGCTCGACGCGCATCGGCCAGAGCAAGGCGCTGGTGGCGGTGGCGCAGCAAATCCCCAGGCAGATTTCGGTGCAGCGGGCCACAGCCTGGTCGAATACCTGCAGCGGATGGTTGACCGCCGGCAGCGCGATGATCGCCACCGTATAGCCGGCCAGCACGAAGGAATAGGCCCACGCGCTGCGCAGTTGTGTCGAGGCTGCCGTGCACAAGGCCAGCCAAAGGGCCAAGGTGATGAGGAACAACCAGGGTGTCTGGGCGAACAGGCCCATGAACACCACCGACATCACGGTGCCAACCAGTGTCCCGGCCAATCGCGCCAAGCCCTTCTGCACCACCATTCCCGACAGTGGCTGCGCCACGATGAATGCGGTCATCAACGCCCATGACGGCTGCTCCAGCCCCCAACGCATAGCCAGCCAGAGCGCCAGACCACCGCCGAGCAGGGTCTTGATGGCGAACTTGATGGCGAGGCTGCTGGGTGCGAACAGGGCCTGGAGGGTGATGGGCACGAATCGGACCTTGCGGGGGGATGGTTACAGAAAAGATAGACAATGCAGAGAAGGATAATGCCGAGACGAATAATTAGCTAGCTAATCATCTTTCAAGCAACGCGCATCCTGCGCACGCATGAGATCGCGGGCAAAAAAATGGTTCTTCACGAAATCTTGGGAGGGGCTTCGATGTGCCTGCCCTGGGTTTGGAGGTGATGCGTAGATCGAGCGCCGCGCGGGCGGCGCTCGATCTTGCAAACGCTAAAAAACTTACGACAGGCAAAAAAATGGGCGACCGAAGTCGCCCTAAATGCCTTGCGTGCTCGTGAACCTGGAAGGTCAGCGCGGCTTGCGCTTGTTCGAGTCCTTCCAGATGAAAAGTCCTAGACCGGCAAAGAATGCAAACATCAACCCGACCGTTACCACGCCAGCGATGACCACATTGTCGAAGAACATGTCGGCCTCCCCATTCGTTTGCCGTTGTCCGATGGGTGCAAGGTATCGAATTGAGGGGGGTGGGAAATTGATCGGTGTCAATGGTGCCCGGGACCGGGCACGCGAGGCGGGCGCAGGGTTGACCTGCGTCAAGTTTCAGCGCTTCTTGGGCTTGCCCTTGGGTTTCTTTTTCTTCGCATTTGCCAATGGCATGGCTTGCTCGAACGCCTGACGCACTTCGTTCAGGCGCTTTTCCTTGAGATCGTGGACACGCTTGGCGCGTTCGGCATCGAAGTCGATGAGGTTGTCTTGGCTCATGGGTGGGCTCGACAGTCAGCAGAGTCTTGCATGATGAGGCCAAGGACTGGCCGTGACCAGCCCCAGGTCAGACTTCGATGTCCACCAGCAGCCCCTGGCGTGGCTGTTCACCCATCAGTGGCGCGACCGGCACGGTGTTGTCCGCGTTCACCTCGTCACCGGGCAGCGCGCTGTAGCGCTCATCGTCACCCTTGTTGCGGCGCTGCTGACGACGCTGCTCGTCGCGCAACAACAGGGCCTGCTCCTCGGGGTCACGGTGCTGCTTGAGGTCAATGGCGCTCTCGCTCGAGGACGGTTGCGCCGGCACCACCGGCTTGATGTCGGGGGTCGGTTTGACCGGGTCCAGTTGCGAGGTTACCGGGGCAGCACTGAGCGGGATGATCGGCGGCAGCATGGGAATTCTCCTGTAGCCACTGTATCGGCTGGCCGGCATCCGCCTTGAGTCTTGGCGGATGAACATCGGCAGTGTGTCACGGTCGGCTGCCACCAATAAAGGCTGCGGTTATTCGACGTCTTCCTCGGGGTCGTCATCGACCGGTGGGCTGGACTCGCTCCAAGGGCGCTTGTAGACCTGCTGCCAGACCGCATCCATATGCTCACGGAGCACTTGTGGGGCGTTTTTCAGCGAGGCACTGTCTTCGCGCTCGCCACCGATAGGCTCTTCGCCCGCCGGAGTGATCAACGACTGGCCGGTGATCGTGTAGCTGGCCTGCCCTTCTCGCAGTTCGATGGCGATGTCATGCGGGTCGATGCCACCGCCGCAGAAGGCATGGCTCGCCACCGTCACTTCGGCAATACCGTCTTTGTTGAGGTCGCTAACGTCGCTGACATCGGTATAGAAGTCCACATCCAGATCCAGGCCCGGGCAGCTGGTTTCCTGCTCGATCTGCCAACGCGGCTTGAACGCTTCCTTCTCTGCAGCACGCCCATACAAGGTGGCCTTGAGCTGTACCTTGTCCACTTCCTGCTCGGTTTCAGGGTCGGTGGCCTGACCATCGACGCGGCTCAGCACCAGTAGACCCTCACCGTCACGATCACGGAAATGCACGCTCTTGATCGGCGTCTGCACCCCCAGCACCTCGAGCTGCTCGACCGGGATCGCAGGCAGGGTCTCGAAATTCTTCTGTTCACAGGCGGCCAGCAGCAAAACGCTACCGATGGCCATTGAGGCGCTCAACCAGGGGTGCTTCACAGGCATATCGGCTCGGACCCTCGTCGTCAGGACGGTGTTCGTCGATGAAACAGCTAGACTCTTGGTCTTCACTCTTTGGTCTGACCGGCCTATCCGTTAACATAGCCGGCTTTTCAACGCGGGAGTTCAGGCAGTATGGCGCAGCAGTATCAACCGGGGCAACGCTGGATCAGTGACAGCGAAGCCGAGCTCGGCCTGGGTACCATCCTGGCGCAGGATGGCCGCCTGTTGACCGTGCTCTACCCGGCCACTGGCGACACACGTCAGTATTCCCTGCGCAATGCGCCGCTGACCCGTGTGCGCTTCTCGCCAGGTGACCAGATCACTCATTTCGAAGGCTGGAAACTGACCGTACGCGAGGTCGAGGACATCGACGGCCTGATGGTCTACCACGGCCTGGATGGCAACAATCAGCCGCGCACTCTGCCGGAAACCCAGCTGTCGAACTTCATTCAGTTCCGCCTGGCCAGTGACCGCCTGTTTGCCGGCCAGATCGACCCGCTGTCGTGGTTCTCCCTGCGCTACAACACCCTGCAACACACCAGCAAGCAGATGTTGTCGTCGCTCTGGGGTCTGGGTGGCTGCCGCGCACAACCCATCGCCCACCAGTTGCACATCGCCCGCGAAGTGGCCGACCGCAGCGCACCACGCGTTCTGCTGGCCGACGAAGTCGGTTTGGGTAAGACCATCGAGGCCGGCTTGGTGATTCACCGCCAGCTGCTGTCCGGGCGCGCCAGCCGGGTGCTGATCCTGGTACCGGAAAACCTTCAGCACCAGTGGCTGGTGGAAATGCGTCGGCGCTTCAACCTGCAAGTTGCCCTGTTCGACGCCGAGCGCTTCATTGAAAGCGACGCCAGCAACCCATTCGAAGACGCCCAGCTGGCGCTGGTCGCCCTGGAATGGCTGGTGGACGATGAGAAAGCCCAGGACGCGCTGTTCGCCGCCGGCTGGGACCTGATGGTCGTCGACGAAGCCCACCACCTGGTGTGGCATGAAGAACAAGTCAGCGCCGAGTACGGCCTGGTGGAACAGCTGGCCCAGGTTATCCCAGGCGTGCTGCTGCTTACCGCGACCCCAGAGCAGCTCGGCCAGGACAGCCACTTCGCCCGCCTGCGTCTGCTGGACCCGAATCGTTTCCACGACCTGGCCGCCTTCCGTGCCGAGAGCGAGCACTATCGCCCGGTTGCCGAGGCTGTTCAGGAGCTGCTGGACGAAGGCCGTCTGTCGCCCAAGGCCCACGCCACCATCCTCAACTTCCTCGGCGCCGAGGGTGAAGCCCTGCTGGCCGCGGTCAACGATGGCGATACCCAGGCCAGCGCACGCCTGATCCGTGAGTTGCTGGACCGCCATGGCACCGGCCGCGTGCTGTTCCGTAACACCCGAGCGGCAATCCAGGGCTTCCCCGAGCGCCAGCTGCACCCCTACCCGCTGGCCAACCCCGAGCAATACCGCGACCTGCCGGCCGACGAGCACGCCGAGCTGTACCCGGAAGTGGCGTTCCAGGCCCAGGGCGAGGTCAGCGACGACGAGCGCTGGTGGCGTTTCGACCCGCGCGTCGATTGGCTGATCGACACCCTGAAGATGCTCAAGCGCACCAAGGTGCTGGTGATCTGCGCCCACGCCGAGACTGCCATGGACCTGGAAGACGCCCTGCGCGTACGCTCCGGCATCCCCGCTACCGTGTTCCATGAAGGCATGAGCATCCTCGAGCGAGACCGCGCCGCTGCCTACTTCGCCGACGAGGAATTCGGCGCGCAGGTGCTGATCTGCTCCGAAATCGGCAGCGAGGGCCGTAACTTCCAGTTCGCCCACCACCTGGTGATGTTCGACCTGCCGGCCCACCCGGACCTGCTCGAACAGCGTATTGGCCGTCTCGACCGTATCGGCCAGAAGCACACCATTCAGCTGCACATTCCTTACCTGCAGGACAGCCCGCAAGAGCGCCTGTTCCAGTGGTACCACCAGGGCCTGAACGCCTTCCTCAACACCTGCCCCACCGGCAACGCCCTGCAGCACCAGTTCGGCCCGCGCCTGCTGCCGATGCTCGAGGGTGGCGACGGCAAGGCATGGGAGGCGCTGGTGGCCGAAGCCCGCACCGAGCGCGAGCGCCTGGAAGCCGAGCTGCACAGCGGCCGTGACCGCTTGCTGGAACTCAACTCGGGCGGTGCTGGCGAAGGCCAGGCGCTGGTCGAGGCGATTCTCGAACAGGACGACCAGTTCGCCCTGCCGATCTACATGGAAACCCTGTTCGACGCCTTCGGCATCGACAGCGAAGACCACTCCGAGAACGCCCTGATCCTCAAGCCAAGCGAGAAAATGCTCGACGCCAGCTTCCCGCTGGGTGACGACGAAGGCGTGACCATCACCTACGACCGCACCCAGGCATTGTCGCGCGAAGACATGCAGTTCCTGACCTGGGAGCACCCGATGGTGCAGGGCGGCATGGACCTGGTGCTGTCCGGCTCGATGGGCAACACCGCCGTGGCCCTGATCAAGAACAAGGCGCTCAAGCCTGGCACCGTGCTCCTGGAGCTGCTGTTCGTCAGCGAGGTGGTGGCACCGCGCAGCCTGCAGCTGGGCCGCTACCTGCCACCGGCGGCACTGCGCTGCCTGCTGGATGCCAACGGTAACGACCTGGCGGCACGCGTCGCTTTCGAAACGCTCAACGACCAGCTCGAAAGCGTACCTCGTGCCAGCGCCAACAAGTTCGTCCAGGCTCAACGCGATGTGCTGGCCAAGCGTATCAGCGGCGGCGAAGCCAAGGTCATGCCGGTCCACGTCGAGCGTGTAGCCGAAGCCCAGCGTCGTCTGACCGCCGAGGCCGATGAAGAGCTGGCTCGCATGATTGCACTCAAAGCCGTGAACCCGAGCGTGCGTGACAGCGAGATCGACGCCCTGCGCAAGCAGCGTGAGGAAGGCCTGGCAATGCTGGATAAAGCAGCGCTGCGCCTTGAGGCAATTCGCGTACTGGTTGCTGGCTGACATCGAGTCAGCCCCCATCGCCGGCTTGCTGGCGATGGGGGCACCTTGGCATCCCTCCTTTATATCCCCCCGCTATCAACCTCATACCAAAATCGTTGCGATCAAAATGCCATTAGTCAGGAAGGCCTAGCTACGTCTTCCTATACTTCGTCTGGTCAGTCTCCACCCTGCGTTATTTGGAGACGAGTGAAAACTCGACGAAGAGGCACGCTATGGAATGGCTGGGGCTGCAACTGTTCTCCGAGCTTCCGATCAATGGGCGGATCGTCATCGACTGCCGGCATGAGCCGCTGCTAATCCTGCTGGCCTATGCCGTGGCCTGTGCCGGGTGCTTTGCCACCCTCGACATGGCCGAACGCCAATCCCACAGCGAAAACGCCAGCGCCCAGCGACAATGGCGGGTACTGGGGGCCTTCTGCCTGGCCGGTGGTATCTGGGCCATGCACTTCATCAGCATGCTGGCTTTCCAGGCCCCGCTGGAAGTCCACTACGACGTCTCCCTTACCGGCCTTTCGCTGCTGATTGCGCTGGTGGTCGCCTGGCTGGCCATGAAAAGCCTGAACCGTTCGCAAATGCTCGCGCACCACTACCTGCAAAGTGCCCTGCTCATCGGTGGGGGCATCATTTTCATGCACTTTGTCGGCATGGCGGCGTTGCAGACCGGCGCCCAGCAGTACTACCGCACCGACCTGCTGCTGGCGTGCACCGCCATCGCCTTCCTCACCAGCCTCACCGCCCTGGTGCTGGCGCGGTACTTCCGCAATGGCAGTGGCAGTTGGCACCTGGCCATGAAGTACGGCGCCAGCCTGGTCATGGCAGGCGGTATCGTCGCCACCCATTTCACCGCCATGGCGGCGATGACCCTGGTCATCCCGGCTGATACCGCCTTGCGCTTGCCATCGGGCGATAACAGCCTGCAGTTGGGCCTGACCATTGCCGTCATCACCTTGCTGATCAGTGGCAGCAGCATCAGTGCTGCCCTGGCCGACAAGAAGCTGCAACGCCAGGAAAACGACCTTCGCCGTTACAGCGTGCTGCTTAACCAGCTCGACCAGGCCCGCGCCTCGCTGCAGCAAGCCGCCCATTACGACGCCTTGACCAATCTGGTCAATCGCCGGGGGTTCAACCAGGTGTTCGCCGAACGCCTGGCCGAGCATCAGGACAGTCAGAGCCGCCTGGCGGTGATGTTCCTCGACATCGACCATTTCAAACGCATCAATGACAGCCTTGGCCACGATGCGGGCGACGAGCTGCTCAAGGTCATCGCCGACCATATCAAGGCCGCCACCCGCAGCCAGGACCTGGTGGCGCGCCTGGGTGGTGACGAATTCTGCGTGGTCACCAGCCTGAACAACCCCGATGAGGCGCGCCACCTGGCCCAGCGCATCATGCAGCGCATGAAAGACCCCATCGACCTGGGTGGCCGCCGCATGGTGATGACCACCAGCATCGGCATCAGCATCTTCCCTGAAGATGGTCAAACCGCTGAAGAACTGCTCAAGCATGCCGACCTGGCCCTTTATCAATCCAAGGGCTGCGGACGCAATAGCCTGCACTTCTTCAACAACGGCCTGAAGAATCGCGCCACTCTGGAACTGCAACTTGAGGAAGAACTGCGCGTCGCCCTGCTCGAAGAGCACGGCCTGTGCGTGCATTACCAGCCCATTTTCGACCTGCACACCGGCCAGGTAGCAAAGCTCGAAGCGCTGGTGCGCTGGCAACACCCGCAACACGGCCTGTTGAGCCCCGACCGTTTCATCGGCATTGCCGAAGCCAACGGGCTGATCGTCGACCTCGATCTATGGGTGCTGCGCCATGCCTGTGAAGACCTGGCTCAACTCAATCGCCACGGCTACACCAGCCTCAAGGTCACGGTGAACTGCTCGGCCGTGACCCTGGGCCGCGAAGAGTTGGCCAACGAAGTGGAAATGACGCTGCGACAAGCTGGCCTCGCACCCCGCCAACTGGAACTGGAGGTCACGGAAAATGCCCTGATGGGTGATGTCCAGCGCACCGCCGGCCTGTTCAAGCGCATTCGCGCCCAGGGCGTTGCCCTGTCGATCGACGACTTCGGCACCGGCTATTCGTCGCTGGCCTACCTCAAGCGCCTGCCGCTGGATGTCCTGAAGATCGACCGCAGTTTTCTTCAGGACGTGCCTGACAACCAGAAAGACCGGGAAATTGTCCAGGCCATCATCATCATGGCCCACACCCTGCACTTGCAGGTGGTTTGCGAGGGTGTCGAGACCATCGAGCAACATGAGTTTCTCGCCACCCACGGCTGCGATTACCTGCAAGGCTACCTGCTGAGTCGGCCGGTGCCGCTGGCCGACCTGCGGCCGATCCTGGACCGGCTCGACCGCCAGGAAAGCCGCCTCAGCCCTTGTTACGATACAGCTCTACCAGGGTCGCCGGATCTTTTTGCAGATAGCCCTGGCTACCGTGCAAGCGCATCAGTTGCGCGGCGAGGCCGCTAAGTGGAGTCGCCGAGCCCTGCTCGCGGGAAAACTTGACCGCACCATCGAGGTCCTTGAGCAGCGTGCGTACATGCCACTTGATCGGTTCGAAGCGGCTTTCGGCCATTTGCGGCGCGAGAATCTGCAGCGGCTTGGAGTCGGCGAAACCGCCTGCCAACGCTTCGGCGATCAAGGTCGCATCGACCCCAGACTGTTCCGCCAGCGCCACCACTTCGGCAATCACCAGGGCGTTGCAAGCAACGATCATCTGATTGCAGGCCTTGGTCACCTGCCCTGCCCCCACCGCCCCCATGTGCGTGACCCGTTGGCCAAGGGTCAGCAGAATCGGCCGAGCGCGTTCAAGGTTGGCCAACTCACCACCAACCATGATTGCCAAAGTGCCAGCCTCGGCCCCTGGCGTGCCCCCTGATACCGGCGCATCCAGCCAGGCCATGCCGCACAGGGCAGCCAGTTCGGCGGCCATCTCGCGGGTGGCGGTCGGTTCGAGGCTGGAGAAGTCGATCAGCAACTGCCCGCTGCGCCCGCCCTTGACGACCCCTTGCTCACCGAACACCACTTCACGCACCACCGCCGTATCGGCCAGGCACAGCAGCACCATATCGACGTCGCGGCTCAACTCGGCAGGGCTGTGCGCCAGTTTCGCGCCCGCGGCGACCAGCTCGGCGCACTTCTCCGGGCTGCGGTTCCATACCGTCAGCGGGTAACCCGCAGCCAGCAGGCGCCGACACATTGGCAGGCCCATCAGGCCAATCCCGGCGAATCCCAGCGAAGGCAGTGCAGTACTCATGAACGACTCCTGGCAGAAGATTAAAGAAGCATGACAATCGGACGATGCAGTGCCGGAGCGATAGAAAATTCCTTAGAAGATGTAAGGCAAACCCCTATCGCATCCAAAAAAGGCGCACTGCTACAGTCGCCGAACCCTGGTGATGGCTAGATGACATAACCCTCCAGGGGCCCACCACCTCAGGTAAATGGCGCACTATGACTTCTACGAACACTTCTGCCAATGCGGTCCCCGAGTCGACGACACACTCCACTTCGCTGACCGCCAGCGGTGCTCGAGAACCCCTGCCCGCGCGCAGCACGCCAGCGCAGCAGTATCTGTACTTCACCGAACAGGACATCCAGCGCATCCTCGACAACCTCGACGGCCTGCGCGACCTGGTGTTCCCGCAGAATCTGCACATCGAGGATGAAAGCCAACTGCGCCTGGAGCAGCAGTTCCCTTCGGTGTGCCTGATCGGCCTCGGCCGCTGCGGGTCGAACATCGCCCTCGATGTCGCGGAGCTGGTGTTCAACGCCCGCACCTTCTTCCTCAACGAGTTCAACAACGAGGATCGCAACAAGGGCGAATCGGGCTACAGCCCGGCGCGCTGGATTCGTCAGAACCTGCGTCTGGTACAGAACAAAGGCGTAAAGCCGGTGTTCCTGGTCGAGCCACTGGTGATGCTGGGCGACCTGGACAAGGACATTGCCGGGCGAATTCGTTTCTCGCGCAAGGGCGAGCGCGGCGAGTTCCTGCGCGACTACAGCAAGATGAAGATCATGGACCTCTCCGAAGTCCATGCCGGTGGTGCCGGTAACGCACCGATCCTTGGCCAGTACCTGGCCAAGATCATCCTCAACAAGGACACCCAGCGCTTCTCCAGCGCCGACTGGAAACTGATCCACTCGTACCTGATCGATTCCTGCGGCATCAAGGCCAACCAGTCGCGCCTGTACTTCTACATCTTCAGCGCAGGTGGCGGCACCGGCTCGGGCATGGCCTCGGAGTTCGGCCTGGCCCAGCAGTACTCGTACATGAACAAGACCTTCGACACCAAGCAGGCCGACGAGAATGACGGCAAGAGCGGGCATTCGTTCGTCTTCGAACCGATTTTCACCAGTGGCATCTGCGTGCTGCCGAATGCTTCGGACCATCGAAGCGAAATGTCCGAAGCCTTGCACATCAACGCCGGCCGCTTGCTGTGCAAATACCTTTCGGAGGAATGGGACTTCTCTTACAACTTCGACAACGATGACAGCAGCGAAGCCAGCGTAATGGGCCGCATCCGCCCATGGAACGCCATGATGCTGATCTCCAACGACATCATGCGTTACGCCGAAGAAAGCGACGACGGCACGATCCACAACATCGACGTCAACGCCATGGAGAAGCACGCCAACCAGTACATCTCCCAGCAGATCTTCAACATCCTCACGGCCCAGGCAGTCACCACCGACTACGACCAGAACTACTTCCGTCGCGCCGGCATCGACATCGGCGAAACCATCCGCCTGGACGCCAATGACCTGTTCATGAGCCTGGCAGGCCCGGTGGCCATCGCCTACGCCGAATCGGTGGTGCCGGAAATTCCGGCCCAGGGTTCGGACAAATTCAAAGTCTTCGAGCGCGAGGCACCGCGCCTGGACATCGACGACCTGTTCTTCCGCTCGATCGACCTGCCGCACTTCAACAAGCAGACCCAGGCCATCGAAGGCATCAGCCTGTTGCCGATCGAGTCGCGCCGCTACCGCGCGGCGCTGGAGCAATACCAGGCCTCGGGCTACGACGCTGCCGCCCTGCACGACCTGCATTTCTTCAAGAACTGCTCGTCGGTGGTGTCGATCGTGTCGCTGCCCAAGGACTACAAGCTGTCGTACATGGACCTGAACCGGCTCAAGACCCACCTCAACAGCCTGTTCCCCAACACCACGCTCAAACGCTATGCGCTGGTCATCGGCGCTTCAGCCAACCTGTCGCTGACCACACTGATCGCCAAGAGCCCGTGCCTGTCGGACGACTTCCTGACCCTGATCGTGGCCTTCATCAAGCGCTGCTTCGCCCGCACGCCGTACCGTTTCGACGACACCCTGGACAACGCCATTCTGGAATTCATCACCAGCGAGCATTTCGAGGAAGAACGTATCGACGATCTGCTCAACGAGTTCGAGAACCCGGCGAAGATCCTTGATACCAACTGGTATGCGATCAAACCGATGTACGAAAAGAAGTACCGCGAGTTGATCAACGACAAAAGCCGGTTCGTGTCGATCAATGACATCCGGCTGTCGCGCGAATGCGTGAAGAAGGCGGTGAAGTACCTGCGCGAGATCTTCCGCCACCGCATTGGCAAGACCCGGGTCATTTCGCTTAACAGCCATACCGGGCGAGTAGACTACTGAGCCCTGGGGCCACTCTGTGGCCCATCGCCGGCAAGCCGGCTCCCACAGGGACAGCATTGCACGCTAGCCACCGCTACACCTGTAGGAGCCGGCTTGCCGGCGATGAGGCCGGTACAGCCAGCACAAGACAGTTGCCCCACCTGGACCGTGCCGATCTTGAGATCACTGCACTACCTGTGGGAGCTGGCCCGCCGTGGCGACGGACCGCGGTGGGTGACGGCGCAGCAGACCCCATTACGCATTCCGTAAACTGTTACCGCCCCGCCGAATCACCCCGCCACTGTTACTTACTTCCACCTTACGTGAGCGTCAACGCGCACCATAGCAAGGCGCCTGTGCGTTTTTGCGCACTAAAAAAGCGCAGGCTTATTCCGCTTTCTTCATCTGAATCACGATGAACGGCGACACCACCACCGCCCAGATCTCTGGATCGCGGCTTTGCAGGTCTAGTGCCTGCTCGGCGGTCACCGGCCCGACAGTGCCATCACTACGCCACTTGGCGAAGATCTCGCTGCGATTCTCGGCCATCGCTTCGGCAACGGCGATCAGGTCCAGGGATGGGTCGACCCAAATCAGGTCACCCTTGGCCCAGAAACGCTCCAAGGCTTTCCACTCGATGGTCGCGGTCTCGCCAAGCAATTTGGCATAGAGGGTGCTTGTTTGATCAGTCATGGGTTTGTACCCGTAAAAATCGGTCAATAAAAAAGGCCGCTATTTTTGCAGAAAAACCCGGTTTCAAATACGTAATTTGGTCGATTGGCCCCGAAGTTGTGGGGTGGGGCCAGGGATACAGGCAAAGTAATGGCGCTTTTTTGTATCTTTCTTTCGACCAAGCGACAACCCCGGAAACAGGCGCAATTCGCCCGCTTTTCAAGCGCTCGAACAGCGCTCTACACTGTACCGGTACAGTTCCGGGACATGTTCCGGGGGAAGGTGGGCATGCAGTATGGCGTGGCCATGCCGCAAATCCCGCCCGGTCTGTAGCCCTGGCCGCCAGGACTATAAGAATTACAACAGAATGAGTGGAGCACTATGATCAAGATTTCCAAGCTGTTCGCCGCAATGGTTCTGGCCGGGGTTGCCAGCCATTCGTTTGCCGCCGACACCATCAAGATCGGCATCGCGGGCCCGAAAACCGGTCCTGTGACCCAGTACGGCGACATGCAGTTCATCGGCGCGAAACAGGCCATCAAGGACATCAACGCCAAGGGCGGCGTCGATGGCAAAATGCTTGAAGCCAAGGAATACGACGACGCGTGCGACCCTAAACAGGCCGTTGCAGTCGCCAACAAAGTGGTCAACGACGGCGTCAAGTTCGTCATCGGCCACCTGTGCTCCAGCTCCACCCAGCCTGCGTCCGACATCTACGAAGACGAAGGCGTGATCATGATCACCCCAGCCGCCACCAGCCCGGAAATCACCGCTCGTGGCTACAAGCTGATCTTCCGCACCATCGGCCTGGACAGCGCCCAGGGCCCTGCCGCCGGCAACTACATCGCCGACCACGTCAAGCCGAAAGTGGTTGCGGTACTGCACGACAAGCAGCAGTACGGTGAAGGCATCGCCACCGCCGTGAAACAGACCCTGGAAGGCAAAGGCACCAAGGTTGCCGTCTTCGAAGGCCTGAACGCTGGTGACAAGGACTTCTCCTCGATCATCCAGAAGCTCAAGCAGAACAACGTCGACTTCGTCTACTACGGCGGCTACCACCCAGAGCTGGGCCTGATCCTGCGCCAAGCTCAGGAAAAAGGCCTGAAAGCCAAGTTCATGGGTCCAGAAGGCGTGGGTAACGATTCGATCTCGCAGATCGCCCAGAACGCCTCCGAAGGCCTGCTGGTCACCCTGCCGAAGTCCTTCGACGCCGACCCTGCGAACAAGGCCATCGTCGACGCCATCAAGGCTGACGGCAAAGACCCAAGCGGCCCGTTCGTGTTCCCAGCCTACTCGGCTGTCGAGCTGATCGCCGAAGGCATCAAGGCGGCCAAGTCCGAAGACTCCGACAAGGTGGCAGCCGCCATCCACGCCGGCACCTTCAAGACCCCAACCGGCGACCTGTCGTTCGACGCCAAGGGCGACCTGAAAGACTTCAAGTTCGTGGTCTACGAATGGCACTTCGGCAAACCGAAGACCGAAGTCTCCCCTCAGTAACTGCGTGACTAATAGCTGACCGTAGAAGCCCACTGTGCGAGCAGTGGGCTTTGTTTTACGAGGTTCATGGGCCTGATTGCCGCGATCCGGCAGCGGGCTCACCTGAAAATCTTAAAACCGTCACCCGCGGTTTCCTGGCCTACCCCCGCCAGTGAAATGCAAATCAGGTTTTTAGGAGCGCTGTAATGCCTGAGATCTACCATTTCTTCCAACAACTGGTTAATGGATTGACCATCGGCAGCACCTATGCCTTGATCGCCATCGGTTACACGATGGTGTACGGCATCATTGGCATGATCAACTTCGCCCACGGCGAGGTGTACATGATCGGTTCCTACGTGGCCTTCATCGCCCTGGCGGGCCTGGCCATGATGGGTATCCATTCGCTGCCGATACTGATGACCGTCGCCTTCGTCGCGACGATCTTCGTCACCAGTGCCTATGGCTACAGCATCGAACGGGTCGCCTACCGCCCCCTGCGTAACAGCAACCGTCTGATCCCGCTGATTTCCGCCATCGGCATGTCGATTTTCCTGCAGAACACTGTCTTGCTGTCGCAGGACTCCAAGGACAAATCCATCCCCAACCTGATTCCGGGGAGCTTCTCCTTCGGCCCAGGTGGCGCAGAGGAAGTCCTGGTCTCCTACATGCAGATCCTGGTGTTCGTGGTCACCCTGGTGGCCATGACCCTGCTCACCCTGTTCATCTCCCGTTCCCGACTGGGCCGCGCCTGCCGCGCCTGCGCCGAGGACATCAAGATGGCCAACCTGCTGGGCATCAACACCAACAACATCATCGCCCTGACCTTCGTCATCGGCGCCGCATTGGCGGCGGTGGCGGCCGTGCTGCTGAGCATGCAGTACGGGGTGATCAACCCCAACGCCGGTTTCCTGGTGGGCCTGAAGGCCTTCACTGCGGCGGTACTGGGCGGCATCGGCAGCATTCCGGGCGCCATGCTCGGCGGGCTGGTGCTGGGCGTGGCCGAAGCGTTCGGCGCCGACATTTTCGGCGACCAGTACAAGGACGTGGTTGCATTCGGCCTTTTGGTTCTTGTCCTGCTGTTCCGGCCGACCGGCATCCTGGGCCGCCCGGAGGTTGAAAAAGTATGAACAGAAATCTCAAACAGGCGTTCTTCAGCGCCTTGCTGGTCTGGGCCGTGGCCTTCCCGGTGCTGGGCCTTAAACTGAGCATCGACGGCATCAGCCTGGTGGTGCACAGCCAGGGCTCGTTCACCATAAGCATCATCGCTGTGTGCTCGGTGCTGATGTTCCTGCGCGTGCTGTTCGACAAGCAGTGGAGTTCGGTGATGGGCCGCCGCTCGGATCGCAAGTTGATCCCGCCAGCAGTCAGCAACTACCTGACCCTGCCCAAGACCCAGCGCTATGTGATCATTGGCCTGATCGTCGCGGCACTGGTGTGGCCGTTCTTCGGCTCGCGCGGCGCGGTCGACATCGCCACGCTGATCCTGATCTACGTGCTGCTGGGCCTGGGCCTGAACATCGTGGTGGGCCTGGCTGGCCTGCTCGACCTGGGCTACGTGGGCTTCTATGCCGTGGGCGCGTACAGCTACGCCATGCTCTCGCACTACCTGGGCTGGAGCTTCTGGGTGTGCCTGCCGATCGCCGGCTTGATGGCCGCCACCTTCGGCTTCCTGCTCGGTTTCCCGGTGCTGCGTCTGCGCGGTGACTACCTGGCGATCGTGACCCTGGGCTTCGGCGAAATCATCCGTCTGTTCCTGCGTAACCTCACCGACTGGACCGGCGGCCCCAACGGCATCAGCAACATCCCTAAACCAGAGTTGTTCGGCCTCACCTTCGAGCGCCGCGCAGCCGAGGGGATGCAGACCTTCCACGAGTTCTTCGGGCTGGAATACAACTCGATCAACAAGGTCATCTTCCTCTACCTGGTGGCCCTGCTGCTGGCCCTGCTGGCACTGTTCGTCATCAACCGCCTGCTGCGCATGCCGATTGGCCGTGCCTGGGAAGCGCTGCGTGAAGACGAAATCGCCTGCCGTGCACTGGGCCTGAACCCGACCGTGATCAAGCTCTCGGCCTTCACCCTGGGCGCCTGCTTCGCAGGTTTCGCCGGCAGCTTCTTCGCCGCCCGCCAAGGCCTGGTGACCCCGGAATCGTTCACCTTCATCGAGTCGGCGATCATCCTCGCCATCGTCGTGCTCGGCGGCATGGGCTCGCAATTGGGCGTGATTCTCGCGGCCATCGTGATGATCCTGCTGCCCGAGCTGATGCGTGAGTTCAGCGAGTACCGCATGCTGATGTTCGGTGCGCTGATGGTGTTGATGATGATCTGGCGTCCGCAAGGCCTGCTGCCTATGCAACGTCCACACATGGAGCTGCGTCGATGAGCCGCGAAATTCTGCAAGTCAGCGGCCTGAGCATGCGCTTCGGCGGCTTGTTGGCGGTCAACGGCGTGGGCCTGACCGTCAAGGAAAAACAGGTGGTGGCGCTGATCGGCCCGAACGGTGCCGGCAAGACCACCGTGTTCAACTGCCTGACCGGCTTCTACAAGCCAAGCGGCGGCACCATCCTGCTCGATGGCCAGCCGATCCAGGGCCTGGCCGGCCACCAGATCGCTCGCAAGGGCGTGGTGCGGACCTTCCAGAACGTGCGTCTGTTCAAGGAGATGACCGCACTGGAAAACCTGCTGATCGCCCAGCACCGCCACCTCAACACCAACTTCTTCGCCGGCCTATTCAAGACCCCGAACTTCCGCCGCAGCGAAAAAGAGGCCATGGAACGTGCCCAGTACTGGTTGGAAAAGGTCAACTTGACCGAGTTCGCCAACCGTACCGCCGGCACCCTCGCCTACGGCCAGCAGCGCCGCCTGGAAATCGCCCGCTGCATGATGACCCAACCCCGGATCATCATGCTCGACGAACCGGCAGCGGGCTTGAACCCCAAGGAAACCGAAGACCTCAAGGCGCTGATCGCCTACCTGCGTGAGTCGCACAACGTCACCGTGCTGCTGATCGAGCACGACATGAAGCTGGTGATGAGCATCTCCGACCATATCGTCGTGATCAACCAGGGCACGCCCCTGGCCCATGGCACACCGGAGGAGATCCGCGACAACCCTGACGTGATCAAAGCCTACCTGGGGGAAGCGTAAATGCTGAAGTTCGAGAACGTTTCCACCTTCTACGGCAAGATCCAGGCGCTGCACAGCGTCAACGTGGAAATCAACCAGGGCGAGATCGTCACCCTGATCGGTGCCAACGGTGCTGGCAAGTCGACGCTGCTGATGACCCTGTGCGGTTCGCCCCAGGCTCACAGTGGCAGCATCAAGTACCTGGGTGAAGAACTGGTCGGCCAATCGTCTTCGCACATCATGCGCAAGAGCATCGCCGTGGTCCCCGAAGGCCGTCGCGTGTTCGCTCGCCTGACGGTCGAGGAAAACCTGGCCATGGGCGGCTTCTTCACCGACAAGGGTGACTATCAGGAGCAACTGGACAAAGTCCTGCAACTGTTCCCCCGTCTGAAGGAGCGCTACATCCAACGTGGCGGCACCATGTCCGGCGGCGAACAACAGATGCTGGCCATTGGCCGTGCGCTGATGAGCAAACCCAAGCTGCTGCTGCTCGACGAGCCATCGTTGGGCCTGGCGCCGATCATCATCCAGCAGATCTTCGACATCATCGAACAACTGCGCCGTGACGGCGTGACGGTGTTCCTGGTGGAGCAGAACGCCAACCAGGCGCTGAAGATCGCTGACCGGGCGTATGTGTTGGAGAACGGCCGAGTGGTGATGCAAGGGACGGGTGAAGCACTGTTGACCGACCCGAAGGTGCGAGACGCGTATCTGGGTGGCTAATAGAGAAAGGGGCTTCGGCCCCTTTTTTCTGCCTGTTGAAAATGCACCGCCAATGCCGGCCTTTTCGCGGGCAAGCCCGCTCCCACAGAGGTAACGCAACGCTCAGGTCTGACGCCACTCCTGTGGGAGCGGGCTTGCCCGCGAAAAGGCCGGCACAGGCAATCGAGCGCTTGTGATCAAAGCCCAGCCTGAGTAACGTGGCCAGCTCTTTGGCAAAAGATTCCCGGAGCCTGCCCGATGCGCCTCACCCACACCCTGCTGCTCACTGCCCTGCTGCCCCTGTTCGCCGGCTGCCAGCTCATGGCCAGCCAACCCAGCGACCCGAACATCGGCACCACGCGCATGCAGGGCGAGCTGAGTGCTGGTGGCGGCCAGCTGCTGTTCAAACCCTGCGGTGAGAGCCGCCACTTCGTGATCAACGACGCGGGCGGCACCGGCATTCTGCAGGAAGCCGCCAACCTGGCCGACGATGCCAACGACAAACTCTTCGCAGATGTCCGCGGCCGCCTCACCGGCAGCAAGCAGGCCAATACCGACGGTGTTCTCGACGTGCGCCGCCTGTACCGTCTGGATCCCTCCACCCGCGCTTGCGAAGACCCCAACTTCAAGCAGCTGACCCTGCGCGCCAATGGCCACGAACCCGAGTGGGACATCAAGGCCAGCGGCAAAGGCATGGTGCTCAACCGCGTTGGTCAGGACCCGCTGCCGCTGCCCTTCCTCGAAGAAGAAGTACCCGGCGGTGGCCTGACGCTGACCAGCGAAGCCAACGGCAAACATGTCGAGCTGTGGGTTGCCCCGCAACGCTGCGTCGACAGCGCCAGCGGCGCCGTTCATCACCTGCGCGCCGAACTGCACATCGACGGCCAGACCCTCAAAGGCTGTGGCTACTACGGTGGTGCGCGCGACAACTGATCGCCGGGCACTTTTATCCTGCCTGTCGGGGCGGCGAACAGCTTATACTTGGCGGTTTGTGTAAAGCCGCCGGCCGCCCATGGCCGGGATACTGGACCCTGCCATGCTACGAATCACCGAACTGAAGCTGCCCCTGGACCATCCCGACGAAGCCCTGCGCGAGGCCATCGTCCAGCGCCTGGGCATCGAGGACGAGCAACTGCTCAGCTTCACCCTGTTCAAACGCAGCTACGATGCGCGCAAGAAAAACAGCGAACTGCTGTTCATCTACACCATCGACCTCGAAACCAGCAACGAGGCCGAACTGCTGAGCAAGTTCGCCGATGATCGCAACATCGGCGTTGCCCCGGACGTCAGCTACAAGTTCGTTGGCCAGGCCCCGGCCGAACTGTCGGAACGCCCGATCGTGGTCGGTTTCGGCCCCTGCGGCATCTTCGCAGGCCTGTTGCTGGCACAAATGGGCTTCAAGCCGATCATCCTCGAGCGCGGCAAGGAAGTCCGCCAGCGTACCAAGGACACCTGGGGCCTGTGGCGTAAAAGCGTACTCAACCCAGAGTCCAACGTGCAGTTCGGCGAAGGCGGCGCCGGCACCTTCTCCGACGGCAAGCTGTACAGCCAGATCAAGGACCCGAACCACCACGGCCGCAAGGTACTGGAAGAGTTCGTCAAGGCTGGCGCGCCGGAAGAGATCCTCTACATCAACAAACCGCACATCGGTACCTTCCGCCTGACCGGCATGGTCGAGCAGATGCGCCAGGACATGATCGCCCTGGGTGCCGAAGTGCGCTTCCAGCAGAAGGTCACCGACCTGCTGCTCGAAGATGGCCAGGTGACTGGTGTTGTGCTGGAAAGCGGCGAACAGCTGCACTCCCGCCATGTGGTGCTGGCACTGGGGCACAGTGCCCGCGACACCTTCCGCATGCTGCACGCCAAGGGCGTGTACATGGAGGCCAAGCCGTTCTCCGTCGGATTCCGCATCGAGCACCCGCAGACGCTGATCGACAAGGCGCGTCTGGGCAAATACGCCGGCCACCCGAAGCTGGGGGCCGCCGACTACAAGTTGGTGCACCACGCCAAGAATGGTCGCTCGGTCTACAGCTTCTGCATGTGCCCGGGCGGCACCGTGGTTGCTGCCACCAGCGAGCCTGGGCGCGTCGTCACCAACGGCATGAGCCAGTATTCGCGCAACGAGCGCAACGCCAACTCTGGCATCGTCGTTGGTATCGACCCGGAGCGCGACTACCCGGGCGGCCCGCTGGCCGGTATCGAGCTGCAAGAGCGCCTGGAAGCCCATGCCTATGTGATGGGTGGCAGCAACTACCAGGCACCGGCACAGCTGGTGGGTGACTTCGTAGCCGGGCGTCCGTCCACCGCGCTGGGCAGCGTCGAGCCGTCCTACAAGCCGGGCGTTACCCTCGGTGACCTGGCCCCCAGCCTGCCGGACTTCGCCATCGAGGCCATCCGTGAAGCCTTGCCGGCCTTCGACCGCCAGATCAAGGGTTACAACCTGCACGATGCAGTACTGACCGGGATCGAGACCCGCACGTCCTCGCCACTGCGCATCACGCGAGGCGCGGATTACCAGAGCCTGAACCTCAAGGGGCTGTTCCCCGCGGGTGAAGGTGCAGGTTACGCGGGCGGCATTCTGTCGGCGGGTGTCGATGGTATTCGCATCGCCGAAGCGGTGGCGCGGGATATGCTCGGGCTCTGAATCTCGATCAGCAGTCCCGGCCTCATCGCTGGCAAGCCAGCTCCCACATCGACCGCGCACTACGGTACCTGTGGGAGCCGGCTTGCCGGCGATGAGGCCGATACAGGCAAAAAAAACCCCGAACGAGCCTGGCCCGTTCGGGGTTTTGTTTTTCAGTGGCTTCAGTGCGAAACGCGGCTGGTGCCATCGACCGTCATGATGCGTACACGGTCACCAACGCGGAAGATTTCGTTCTCCTGCACGGCCTGGACGTAGGCGCGCATGCTGCCGTCGTCTTCACGCACGGTGATTTCCACGCCCTGGGTGCGGGTGAGGCCTTCTTCAGCGGCCGAACCTGCCAGGCCACCGGCTACTGCACCGATGACTGCAGCGACGATGCTGCCACGGCCACCGCCAACAGCACTACCGGCCACACCACCGACGATGGCGCCAGCGCCGCCGCCGATCGGGGTCTTGGTGCCTTCGATTTTCACTGGGCGCAGGGACTCGATGGTACCCATGCGCACAGTCTGCACGCGACGGGCTTCATCACGGGAGTAGCTGTCGCCTGTCAGGCTCGAGGCACAGCCCCCGAGCAACAGCGACATGGTGGTGAAGGTCGCCACCAGCAAAACAGATTTACGCATGGGTACAGTCTCCATAAGTCAGGTGTCCATTAGACGCTGTGCCTTGACGGCTGTCACGATACATAGGTAACAAAATTGCTTTTATTCAGCTCTTGTACAGCCTCAATGGGCTGTTTTGCAGGCTTTTAACGTCAGACCAAGGATAGCCATGGATTACTTCATCGTCGTGGTAAGCACACTTGCGGGGCTGTACTTCCACGGCTGGCTGTATGTACGCATGCGGCGCTGGATGGATCGGGATCTGGCGTTGGCGCTGGCGGGAGCGGACACGGCAAAGCGTGCGTATATGTTGCAGAGCCTCGAACGGGCTCGGGCGCAGAAGGTCAAGCGCAAGGAACTGGCGGCCTGGCTGGAGCGCGAGGCCGCCGCTTACCGAGGTTAGGGCGCCAGGCGCTCGCGCAGCCACTGGCCATCGACCCAGCGGTAGTTCAAGCGGTCGTGCAACCGGCTGGCACGGCCCTGCCAGAATTCGATGCGCTCCGGCAGCAGACGATAACCGCCCCAATGCTCGGGGCAATGTGGCTGCGTGTCAGAGAACCGCGCCTCGGTAGCCTTGACCATGCCTTCCAACTCCTCACGCCCGGCGATCACTCGACTCTGTGGCGAAGCCCAGGCGCCCAGGCGACTGCCCAGCGGGCGCACCTGGAAGTAGTCGTCCGACTCTTTCGCAGTAACCTTCTCGACCCGACCCTCGATGCGCACCTGACGCTCCAGCGCCGGCCAGAAGAACGTCATGGCGGCGAAGGGGTTGGCCAGCAGTTGCTGGCCCTTGGCGCTGTCGTAGTTGGTGAAGAAGGTGAAACCGCGCTCATCGAGCCCCTTGAGCAACAACACGCGGCAATGGGGGCGCCCCTCGCCATCGACAGTGGCCAGGGTCAGGGCATTGGCCTCCACCGGGGGTTGCTCGGTTTTCACCGCGTCGGCAAACCACTGGTGGAACAGGGCGAACGGCTCAGCCGGCGCCTGGGCTTCTGCCAGGCCATCTCGGGTGTAGTCGCGGCGCATATCGGCCAGGGATTGGGTCATGGCTGCGTTTCCTTGACGATCAGTTGGTCTTCGCAGGGCTGTTGGCGGCGACTTTCTTGTCGGCCGTGGTTTTCTTGGCGACAGGCTTGGCCGGCGCGGCTTTCTTCTTGGCGGTGGTCTTGGCCGGAGCCTTGGCCTTGGCTTTGGTCGCCGGCTTCTTCGCTGCGGTCTTGGCGGCCGGCTTGCTGTCGGTGGCCTTGGCGGCAGGTGCCTTGGCATCCTGCACGGCAACCATCGACGCCGGGCTTGGCGCAGGAGCAGCCTGCTGATACTTGGCCAGCAGTGCGACCATGGTGTTCTGCGGCGTCAGCAGCATTTCCACGCGGCGGTTGAGGGCACGGCCTTCCGCGCTGTCGTTGGCGGCGCGTGGCATCACCGAGCCCATGCCCTTGAGGCTCAGGCGATCACGCTGCAGGCCACTGAGGCGGAAGATCGCCGACACCGAAGCGGCGCGCTCCAGGCTGAGCTTCTGGTTGGCAGCCGTCGCACCACTGTTGTCGGCATGGCCCAGCACCAGCACGGCAGACTTGGTATCGCCCTCCACCGTCTTGGCCACGCGGGTGATCGGGCCCAAGGTGATTGGCAGCAACATGTTCGGACGGTCAGGGTTGTAGGAACCATCCACCGGAATGGTTACCGCCAGCACATCCTCACGGCGCTCCAGCTGCAGCTTGCTGCCCTTGATCGCTTCGCGCACCTTCGGCTCGTACTCGTCCAGCCAGGCCTGGGTAGCCTTCTGGTCGATTTTCGGCACGGCGGGTGTCTTCGCCTGCTTGTCGTCACCGCCGAACGGCCACCACCAGTGGCTGGCGCTTTCGGACTTGGCGTCGGCCTTGGCGACTTTCTCGGTAACAGCTGCCTTCACTTCCTGATCGGCCACCTTGTCCGAACCGAAGGGCCACCAGCTGCTGCCACTGTCCTTCGAGGCGTTCTGGGAATGGCTGGCACAGCCCGTGACAGCGGTCAGGCACAGGGCAAGTGCTAAGGTTTTGTGTGAAGACATCAGCGATACACCATGAAATTAAAAGAAATTTTGCCCACGCGCTTTTGGCGTTGGCATTCAGGATAGTCAAAGGGACCGGTCAACACCCGCATTAACCGATCAAAGGCAACTGCCCAACACCCGGACCAGCTTCTGGGCACGAGGGTCCATTAGCACGTAGGGGCCTAGGGTATTGACCACGAAACCGAAGGAAACGTCGTGTTCCGGGTCGGCAAATCCGACGGAACCACCTGCCCCTGGGTGACCAAAGGCCCTGGAGCCGAGGCCGAACGTGGCATTGGCCACGTCGGGCTGGTCTAGCATGCAGCCGAGGCCGAAGCGAGTCTGGGTCAGCAGGGTACGGTCCTGGCCAAGGCTGTGCTCGCGGGTCAGCTCGTCAAGCAGCTCGGATTCAAGCAGGCTGCCGTCCAGCAGGCCGGCGTAGAAGCCCGCCAGGCTGCGGGCATTGCCGTGGCCATTGGCTGCAGGCTGCTGCATACGCCGCCACTCAGGCTTGTTGGTGCTGGTCAGGATCGCAGGCGGGTTGGTGAATGCGCGAGTGCTCAGCGCCTCTGGTTCGCGCATGGTGACCTGCAGCAGGCGCTGGGCGGCGGCATCGCCGGCGTTGCCTTTGCCACGGGCGATGTGCGCCACACGATGAAATTCTTCATCGGCCAGGCCGACGTGAAAGTCCAGCCCCAATGGCCGGGCGGTGCGGGCTACGATCGACTCGCCCGGCCCACGGCCGTCGACCCGACGAATGAGCTCGCCAATCAGCCAACCGTAGGTGATGGCGGCATAGCCATGCTCGGTACCTGGTGTCCACCAAGGCGCCTCTGCAGCCAGGGTATCGACCATGGTTTGCCAGTCGTACAGCGCCTCGGCGGGCAGCAGTTCGCGGATGGCCGGCAGACCTGCACGATGACTGAGCAACTGGCGCAGGGTGACAGATTCCTTGCCTGCCTGGGCGAACTCCGGCCAGTAACGGGCTACCGGAGCATCCAAAGCCAGCTTGCCTTCGCCCACCAGTTGCAGCGCGGTGACGGCCGTGAAGGTTTTGGTGCAGGAGAACAAGTTGGCGATGGTATCGCTGTGCCAGGCCTGCTGGCCGTCCTTGTCGGCGCTGCCCGCCCAGAGGTCGACCACGGTTTCCCCGCCCACCTGGATGCACAGCGCAGCGCCACGCTCCTGGGGATCATCGAACAACGCGGCGAACGCTTCACGCACTGCCTCGAACTTCAGCTCATAGTGACCCTGGATCTGCACCCGCCTGTTCTCCGTACGACCTTGCTGACAAAGGCGTGCATTGTTTCAGTAGTTGAAGGTTTTGCAAACTGGCTAAGGCCGGGTGGTCGCCGCTGCTGGTTTTTCCAGCTCGCTGCGCAGCTGCCCCAGAGCCTGCCAGTTGCTCTTGCGCACGGCCTCGACGAAGCCCGGGTACGGCACATCGGTAATCGCCACCAGCCCCAGATGCCCGTTCTCGCCATCGAGCAGCCGACCACTGGCCGGTTGGTCGAGGTACTGGAACCAATGCGCACCGACGATCATCGGCTGCGCCAGAGCCGCCTTGAGGAAGTTGCCATACGCCGGCCCACGATCCTCTTCACGCGCCACTTCCACCGGCCCCGGCCAGAATGGCCCGCGGTCACGGGAGCCAAACTGGAACTCGGACACCAGCACAGGCTTGTCCAGCTCGGCCAGACGGGCGAAGTCGTAGCCATCTTCGGGTTTGAGGGTATAGAAGTTGAAGCTCAGTACATCGCAGAACTCGGCACATGCCTTGACCGCCTCGGGCGTGCTCACCGCATAGCGCCCGCCCAGCAGCAGGTGATTGGGCGCATGCCACTTCAAGGCATCGGCAATGGTCTTGAAGTAGGTTTCGGCGAACACCTGTTGGAAGTGCTGATAATCACGCTCGATTTCAGGGTGTTCAGGGGTGGGCAGCGGCGCCTCGAAGCCTGGGTCCTCCATCAGCTCCCAGGCTTGCAGTTCGATACCCCAGGCCTTGGACAGCCCTTCCTGGTTGCGGTATTTGTCACGCAACTGCTTGAGGAAGGCCCGCTTGGCCGGCACGTCGGTGGTCAGACGCAGGGTGCCGTAGGCCAGTCCGTAGCGGGCTTTGGGGTCGTCACCAGGGGCAGCCCAGGCCAGCTCATTGTCGGCGAAGTAACCGATCAGCCAAGGGTCGTCGCGATGATCTCGTGCAGCGATGGCCACGGCGCGCTCGGTGGCCATGGCAAAACGCGGATCGAACGGGTCGGGCATGCGCCCCCACCAGTCCATGCCGGTGCTGATACTGGCGTAGTCGCCAATGATCGACAGCGGCAAGGTGTAAGGCACTCGTTTTGCCTGTCCCAGCGCGGGGTCGCTCCAGTTGCCCAGCGTGTTGAAGCCCCAGGCCTGCAGCCGGTCAAGGGCATGAGCCTGCCAGCGAGCCGCGTCAAACGCCAGCGGCGGGCAGACTGCCGGGGGCTGGCCGGGTGTGTCGGCACTGCATGGCTTGCCGTAGGTACGCTGCAGGTTGGCGGCGTAGAAATCGAACCAGCGCCCCTGCTTGAAGCCGCGCCCTTGCGACGAGGCATTGCCGTCGTCATTGTTGCCTTCACCAAAGAAGGCTGCCAGCGGTTCGCCTTCAGCCGGCAACACCTTGAACATTTTCTCGCGGCCGGCGATATAGGTGCGCCCGCCATCGGCAGTCACCGCATTGACTCCCAGCGAATAGAACGGGTGACCATCGGGGGTCACCAGGTACCAACGCCCATCGCGCTTTTCGGTACGGAAGAACCCCTTGGCCTCGAAGGTCGGCCCGGCCAGTAATCCACCATAGCTGTCCAGGTTCTGTTTTTGCCGTTCAGCCAGCCACCCTTTCAGTTGCTGCTGCTCGCGTTGATCGGCGGCTTTGAGCTGATCGTCGCTGACGATTTTCTCTGGCCAGCGACCACGGCTGGATTGGCCATAGGCGTCGATCAGCTCACGGTATGCAGCCTGGTACGCCACATCGTCATCCTGCAAGCCGACTTTCTCGATCAGCAGGTTCTGCGCGACCTTGGGGCCGGGAATGCTCAGGCTGACCGACACCACCTGCGTGAGGTCGACCTCCCCGGCACTGCTGGTCAGCAGCAGGCGCTGCCCTTCATGGACCCAAGGCATCGGCGGGCCGGCACGCATGCCTTGGCTCAGGGGTGAGCTGGCCTTCAGCGGCACCATCACGGTTTGCGCAGGCCCTGCCGGTAAATCGATGCGGCTGGTCAGCGTGCGGCCATCACTGCCCAGTACAGTGACATCCACGGTCAGTGCCCAGTCCATGGCGCTTTGCAGGCGCAAGGTCAGAAACTGCCCGGTGGACCAGTCCCAGGCACCGCTCTGCGGGCTAAGGCGCAGCGTAGGTCGCGCAACCGGATTGAACACCACACGCCGCAGGACTTCGCCTTCAGCCGTCTGCTCCGCATTGTACTGGGGCATGCCGGCATCCTCGGTCACCACGTTGACCACCGAGGCCGGGCGCACGAAGCTGAACAGCGTCTGTTGTCCAGCCAGCAACGGCGTGCTGAACAACAGGGTAAGAACGGCAGGTAGGGTGCGGCGGATCATAGGGCTGGGGCTCTCCTTCAGGGCCCTCATGAGCCCACGACCGAGTAATGGACAACGAGCCGGCGCATCGTGCTCCGGCTGTTACGAAATCTCCCGCCGGAATGGCGGCAGCGCATTGAGAATAGCCTTGCCATAGCGTTGGGTGACCAGACGCCGATCAAGCAAGGTGATGACGCCGCGATCCTGCTCGGTACGCAGCAGTCGACCGCAGGCCTGGATCAGGCGCAAGGAGGCGTCGGGCACGGCGATTTCCATGAACGGGTTACCGCCACGGGCCTCGATCCACTCGGCAAGCGCCGCCTCGACCGGGTCGTCGGGCACCGCAAAGGGGATCTTGGCGATCACCACGTGCTCGCAGTAGGCGCCGGGCAGGTCGACGCCCTCGGCGAAACTGGCCAGGCCGAACAGCACGCTGTGCTGGCCATCGTCGACCCGTGCCTTGTGTTTGTTGAGGGTTTCCTGCTTGGACAGGTTGCCCTGGATCAGCACCAGCTTGCGCCAGTCCCGGTCCAGGCCATCGAATACGTCCTGCATCTGTTTGCGCGAAGAGAACAGCACCAGGGCACCGCGGGCATCTTCGACGATGCCCGGCAGTTCACGGATGATCGCCGCCGTGTGCGCTGTCGCATCACGCGGGTCGGCGCCGAGGTCCGGGACCCGCAGCAACCCGGCATCGCCGTGCACGAACGGACTGGGCACCACGCAGGTGACGGCGTCGCGGGGCAGCCCCGAGCGCATGCGGAAACGGTCGAACTTGCCCAGCGCCGTGAGGGTCGCGGAGGTCACCAGGGCGCCATGGGCCACGTTCCACAGGCTGCGGCGCAGCATCTCGGCCGCCAGGATGGGGCTGGCGTTGACCTCGATGTCGAACAGCGCACCGCTTTCGGCCAGGGTCAGCCAGCGAGCCATGGGCGGGCTGTCTTCGGGGTCTTCGGCGGTGAAGGCGGTCCACAGTTCCCAGTTACCCTGGGCGCGGGTCACCAGGCTGCCGAACAACGGGTACCACTCTTCGGCCTGGTGGCTGGCGATACCGATGCTGACCTCGCCGTCCATGCCTTCCTTGAGCAGGTCAGCCAGACGGGTGAACAGGTCGTTGAGGCGGGCGAAGCCCTTTTTCAGCTCGATGCCCGCTTCGCGGATCTGCTCTGGGACCACGCCGCCTTCGAAACGGTAACGCGGGCGTTCGCGGCCTTCCATGTCCTCGCTGGGACGGAAGTCGGCCACCTGCTCGCACAGGGTGAACATGAACTGCTGCTGGGTGCGGATTTCCCGCGCAAGTTCGGGCACCTGCTCGATCAACTTGCCCAGATCGCCCGGCAACGGATGCTGGGCCAGGAGCTTGGTCAGGTTCTTGGCGGTCTGCTCCAGCCAATCGGCGGTGGAGCGCAACCGCGAATAATGGGCGAAGTGGCCAATAGCCTTGTCCGGTAGGTGATGGCCTTCATCGAACACGTAGACCGTGTCGCGAGGGTCGGGCAACACCGCACCGCCGCCCAGGGCCAGGTCAGCCAGCACCATGTCGTGGTTGGTGACGATGACATCGACCTTGCCCATGCCTTCCCGGGCCTTGTAGAACACACATTGCTGGAAGTTCGGGCAATGGCGGCCGGTGCACTGGCTGTGATCGGTGGTCAGGCGTGCCCAATCCTGGTCCTCCAGGGCCTCGGGCCAGCTGTCGCGGTCACCGTCCCAGCGGTTTCCGGCGAGCTTTTCGATCATGCTGTTGAACAGCTTCTGGCTGCGCTCATCGACTTCGATATGAAACCCCTCCTCCTCGAACAGCTGGGCAGTGGCCGATTGCGCATGGCCCTCCTGCAGCAGCACATCGAGCTTGGACAGGCACAGGTAGCGCCCCCGGCCCTTGGCCAGGGCGAAGCTGAAGTTCAGGCCGCTGTTGCGCATCAGATCGGGCAGATCCTTGAACACGATCTGTTCCTGCAGGGCAACGGTTGCGGTGGCGATCACCAGGCGTTTGCCGGCGGCCTTGGCGGCCGGAATCGCAGCCAGGCTGTAGGCCACCGTCTTGCCGGTACCGGTACCGGCCTCCACCGCCACCACGGCGGGTTCGCCCGCACGGCGACCTTCGTCGTCGCAGGCGATATCGCCGAGCACCTTGGCCACTTCGGCGATCATCAGACGCTGGCCATAACGCGGCTTCAGGCTCTTGGCTTCGAGAAAACGCGAGTAGGCGCCCTGGATGGTGGCTTTGAGTTCGTTGCTGATCATGGTCTGCAGGCGCCCGGAGGGCTGGATATATTTTCAGTGTTTCGCATGGGGCGGCTATCATACCCCGCTATTGCCCTTTGTGCCGCATGGAGATCCGGATGCTTGCCTTTGCCCTGCCCTACACACTTCACGTTCTGGCGGCCCTGGTCTGGGTCGGCGGCATGTTCTTCGCCTGGCTGGTGCTACGCCCGGCAGCGGTTGCAGCCCTTGAAGGGCCGGCCCGGCTGCGCTTGTGGGTGGAAGTTTTCCGACGTTTCTTCGGATGGGTCTGGCTGGCGGTAGCCATCTTGGCGATAAGTGGTATCGGCATGTTGCACATGCGCTTCAACGGTTTTGAAACCGCACCGCGCTACGTGCACGTGATGATCGGCGGCGGCATCGCCATGTTCGCGCTGTTCATGCGCATTCAGGCGCTGCTGCTGCCAGAGCTCAAGACGGCGGTGCAGGACGAGGACTGGTCGACGGGTGCCGCCGTGCTGGGCCGGATACGCCGGATGGTGGGGATCAACCTGATTCTGGGATTGGGCGTGGTAGCGGTGGCCAGCTCGCGTCTGGTGCTGTAGACGCCAAGCTGGCACAGCCATGCTGTCAGATCAGAGTTGGTGCAGAATCAACTCACCGGTTGCTCCTGCCAACCCCGGCTGTCCCGGTTGCCCCGGACGACCATTGGCCCCGGCATCGGTGCGGTAGACCAGGCAGCCCTTGCTCGCACCACCTTTGCCAGCCTTGCCGGCAGCCCCCGCCTTGCCGGGTGCGCCGCCATCGAGGCGAACCACGATACGTTCCTGCGCGAAGCCCTGCGGTACGCTCAAGCGGATGCGCCCTCCGGGGGCTCCGTCATGGCCGTTGCCACCATCATCGCCATTGGCGCCTCGGGTGGCCTGCCCCCAGGTGCAGCCGCCAGCCTGACCGTTGGCGCCATCCAGGCCCACATACCCCGGCGCACCGGCACCACCTCGGGCGTCGATTGCCAGGCGTTGAGCCGTGATGGCGTCCAGTTTCAAATCCAGGTTGCGACCCGAGCGGGCAGCCCGTTCGTAGGTGCCGGCCGAACCGGTGGCGCTGAACTCGCTGCCCTCATCCAACCGGGCATCGCGTGCCTGAATCAGCAGCGGGCTTTCGGACGGGGCGATGGCGATACGCGCATCACGCCCCAGTTCCAGCTGGTCGATACTCAGCTCTTTAAGCGAGGCGGGCAGCAGCAGGGTGGCGGAATCGGCCAGCTGCAGGCGCTCCAGATGCACGCTGGCCGACTTGTTGGGCAAGCGCAGCATGGAGTTGGCAGCGACCTGCAAGCTTTCTGCCTGGGCCAGAGGGGCGACCAATGCGGCCAGCAACATCAATTTACGCATGGCGTGGTGCCTCCTGCGGACGGGGAATGGACATGACATGGAAGATACCTGTCAGCAGTATCTGCAAACGGTCGAACCAGCGATGACTGCGCCCGCGCAGGCTGCCATTGAAGAACAGCACCTCCAGGCAGTGCAGGCTCAGGACAGTGATGCCAACTGCATTGATCAACAGATTGAGTGGCAGCGGTTGCGGCTTCAACAGATTGAACAGCACCACCCACCAGAAAACGACCGTCAGGGCCTTGCCAAGGCCCAGGATGAATTTCATACCCGCCCCTACTTATTTATTGTTATGCCGTCGCAACCCGTTCGAGCGGGCTGCGCGGCTAACAGTAGCGCCAATGCCACGGCTTGCGCCAGCGGCATCAATTGAGGTGTAGCTCCACCCGTCTGTTGAGCGCGCGACCCTGCTCGGTGTCGTTCTCGGTCACCGGTTCGCTTTCACCCTGGCCCTGGCTGGTGACCTTGGTTGGTGCAACGCCTTGGCTAATCAGGTACTCGGCGACACTACTGGCGCGGCGCTCGGACAACGTCTGGTTGTAGCTGTCAGAACCCACGCTGTCGGTATGGCCAACGACCCTGATGCGGGTCACGGCCGGCTCGGTGAGCCTGGGCACCAGGCTTTGCAGGCGCTGCTGAGCTGCGGCGGTGAGCTCGGCGGAGTCGAAAGCGAACATGACCTGGCCCTGATCATCGAGTGTGATCACCTCGGGCGTGGGCGCGGCTTCGCTGGCGGGAGCGGACGTTGGATACTGCGGTAACGGGCAACCCATGTGGTTGACGGCGGTGTTGGCAGGCGTATCGGGGCAGCGGTCGCGGCGATCGAACACGCCATCGCCATCCTCGTCGCCATCCTGGGCATAGCAGATCAGGCCACCGGCGATCGCGCCCAACGCACCGCCTCCGGCGGCCCAGCTGGAACTCTCGATTGCCCCAAGCCCACCGCCCACGAGGCCGCCCAGCAGGCTGCAGAGAGGCCAAGTCCTTTGATTGAGCGGCGCACTGCCGTCACTGTGCGTAGCGCAGCCTGCAAGCAGGCTCGATGCTAGCAACAGCGGCAACGCCGCTTTCGACATAACACTCATGGTGAATGCTCCTGTGTCATTGGCCGTAACCGGCTCCACAGGAGTAAAGACGCGCCCGCGTCACTTCTCAAGACGCGGGCGCAGGCCGTCAACGCTGGATCTTGATCTCGGTGCGACGGTTCATGGCGCGCCCATCAGCCGTGGCGTTATCGGCCACTGGTTGGGTCTCGCCAGCCCCTACTACAGAGACGAAACTGCTGCGCGGCACGCCTTGCTCGACCAGATAGTCCGTCACCGAGTGGGCCCGGCGCTCGGAAAGTTTCTGGTTGTAGCTGTCGGAGCCGACGCTGTCGGTATGGCCGCTGACGCTCAGGCGTGCGGTGGGCGCTTCCTGCTTCAGACGGGTGGCGATGGTGTTGAGCCGCTCTTTATCGGACGCGGTCAGGCGTGCGGAGTCGAACTCGAAGCGCACATCGCGAATGACGATGACTTCTTCTTTCTGTACGACGACTTCCTCGACCACCGGGGCTGGTTCTGGCGGGCATCCGTTGGCGTCGACCTGCACGCCACGCGGCGTGCCTGGGCACTTGTCACGGCTGTCCGGCACACCGTCACCGTCTTCGTCGCCATCGCCATGGGCCCAGCAGTAACCCGCCGCCAGGCTACCGCCGAGCAACGCGCCCCAGCCGGCCCAGCTGGAACTTTCGATGGCGCCCAAGGCGGCGCCGCCTACACCCCCGACGGCAGCGCACTTCGGCCAGTCGGTTTTTTGCAAACCTGCACAACCAGTCAACACACTGGTGAGCAGTACCAGGGGTATCGCTGTGCGTACTATGCTCATTTTGTTGCTTCTCCTAGGGGGAATCGGCATGAGGCCGATCCTTGGGAGTAAAGACCCCGCAATCCATCCCTGCCAGCAATAAGCCACGACGCGGCCACATGCCTCTTTGCCCACAGCCAACAGCCCGCTAGTCTTGGACGACCTGAATGAGGATTGGCAATGACCGACGGTTTTTCCCAGCGCACCCCGCAACAGGCCCTGGCGGCCCTGCTAGAGCGCTTCACCCCGCAACGCTTGCTGCTGGTCGGCTCGCGTTTCCCGGCCCTGGATGCCTTTGCCCAAGCACACCCTGAGGTGCGGATAGAAACCGCTGCCGCCGGCCCACTGCCCGCCGAACTGGCGGCACAGCGCTTCGACCTGGCCGTGCTGGTGGACTGCCTGGAGCACCTGCCCAAGCGGACCGGGCTGGAGCTGCTGGGTGGTATTCGCAACCTCAATGCCAGCCGAGTCGCGGTGCTGGCTGACCTGTCGGTGTGTGGTTGGCACGACACCGATTTCTTTGCCCTGGCACTGTCGGCAAGCGAGAAATTCCGCCGCGACGAGCAGGTGTTGAGCCTGTTCACCTATGATCTACATGACTACAAGCAGGTCCCGGACTGGTTGAACGCCAAGTTCTGGGCCAACCCTGAAAACTTTGGCAAGTACTGGTGGTGATGATGAGTGTTTCGGTTTGCCCTTGCGGCAGCGGCAACCTGCTCGATGCCTGCTGCGGGCATTACCATGCCGGCACCCCGGCGCCGGATGCCCAGACGCTGATGCGCTCGCGCTACAGCGCTTACGTGTTGGGCCTGATCGACTACCTGGTGGCCACCACCCTGCCCGCCCAGCAGACGGGCCTGGACCGCGCCGCCATGGCTGCCTGGAGCGCCCAGAGCACCTGGCTCGGCCTGGAAGTGGAAAGTGCCGAAGTGCTGGGCGGACAGCCCGAGCACGGTTTCGTCACCTTCACTGCTCGCTGGCATGACCTGGAGGGGGACCACCAGCATCGCGAACGTTCGGCGTTCGTGCAGCATGACGGGCGTTGGTACTTCATCGACCCGACCGTCGAGCTCAAGGCCGGACGCAACGACCCCTGCCCCTGCGCCAGCGGGCAGAAGTTCAAGAAATGCTGCGCCAGTTACGTGGGTAGCTGAGCATGCTCGCCCTGGTCCGCTTGTCCGTACTCAGTGTCTTGCTGATGTTGCTGGCGGGCTGTGCCAGCTGGTGGGGCGACGATTGGCGCGAGCCGCAGGTGCATCTGGTCAAGGTCGAGACCGTCAAGGCCAGGTTGCTCCAGCAAGAATTCGTGCTGCACGTGCGCATCGACAACCCGAACGACAGCCGTCTGTTCATACGCAACCTCGATTACTCGGTGCGGCTCAACAACTTGCTGCTGGTAGAAGATGAAGCCAGTTTGTGGCGCAGCGTTGGCGGCCATGCCCGGCGAACCTTCAAGATCACGGCGCGGACCAACCTGTGGGAACACCTCAAACCCTTGGCCAAGCTGCTCAAAAGCGGTGAGCCGCTGCACTACACCTTGCAGGGCGAGCTCAATACCGGGCTGCTCATCTTCCGAAGCCTGCACTTGTCGCGCAGTGGTGAGATAATGCCCGGCGATCTCAAACCGGAGTAACACCGCAATGACCCAACAACCCCATGTTCATGGCCCGGACTGCAACCATGGTCACGATCACCATCATGACCACGACCACGGTCATGTGCACGGCCCGCACTGCAACCATGGCCACCAGGAGCCAGTGCGCAATGCGCTGAAGGACGTCGGTCGCAACGACCCATGCCCATGCGGTAGCCAGAAGAAGTTCAAGAAGTGCCACGGCGCTTGATACCTAGGCACGTTTTTAGTTTTGTAGCGCCGTAGAGATCGAGCGCCGCCCGCGCGGCGCATCGCGAGCAAGGCTCGCTCCTACGTTTGTTTTCGGCCAATAACGCCTGTGACAGATGCGCGCGACCGCCTTGATTGTACGACTCGATTTCGCGCCGTGCGCCAAAGCGGTCGCGCGCATTTTCCACTGACAAAACTGGCCCGAAACAAACGTAGGAGCGAGCCTTGCTCGCGATGCGCCGCGCGGGCGGCGCTCGATTTCAAAACCGCTGAAAGTCTACCGGCATGCTACCTTAGCGCCTTTCCAACCCCGCCACGCCTAGCAGGAGCCTTGTCATGGCCGCCCCCGCCTTCCCACCCTTCCGCCCGCGGCTCTCGACCGCTGCCACGCTGCTCGGCATGCTCGGACTCGCCGGCTGCCAGATGGGCGGCTACCAGGACACCGTCCCCCCTACCACCGGCATCCAGCCGCTCAAGGGCCTGGCACAGAACGTCACGGTACGGCGCAACGCCATGGGCGCGCCGCTGATCGAAAGCAGCAACTTCCACGACGCGCTGTTCAGCCTGGGCTACCTCCACGCCGGCGACCGCATCGAACAGATGCTCGCCATGCGCCTGCTCGCCCAGGGCCGTCTGGCCGAACTGGCCGGCAGCGATGCCCTGGACATCGACCGCCTGATGCGCGCCGCCAACCTCAAGCAAAGCTCGGCCCAGCTGTATGCCGACGCCTCGCCGCGCCTGAAACGCTTCTTTGAAGTCTACGCACGCGGGGTCAACGCCTATCTGTTCCGCTACCGCGACAAGCTGCCTGCCAATTTGGCCAACAGCGGCTACCGCCCGGAATACTGGAAGCCCGAAGACTCGGCCCTGATCTTCAGCCTGTACGCCTTCAGCCAGTCCGTGAACCTGCAGGAAGAACTGAGCGCCCTGACCCTCGCGCAAAAAGTCGGCAACGACAAATTGCACTGGCTGCTGCCCGGCGCGCCGGACGAACCCCTGGCCGAGGCCGAACTCGACAAGCTCAAAGGCCTGAACATTTCCAGCCAGTTGCCTGGCCTTTCGGCCCTGGCCGCTGCCAGCCAGAAACTCGCCGACCTCGACCTGCTAGGCAGCCCGGGTTCGGCCAACCTGGCCCTGGGGCCGCAGCGCAGCCGCAGCGGCAAAAGCCTGTTGGCCAGCGACACGCGAGCGGCCTGGGCACTGACCCCGGTGCAGATCCAAACCGGCAAGTATCAAGTCGCCGGCCTGTCTCTGCCTGGCCTGCCCATCGTGCTGGCCGGCTACAACGGCAAAGTGGCCTGGAGCAGCAGCGCGGTCATGGCCGACAACCAGGACCTGTACCTGGAGCAACTACGCCGCCAGGGCAACCAGCTGAACTACCTGGCCGACGGTAAATGGCAGCCCGCCCGCGCCCGCAGCGAGACGTTCTTCGTACGCGGCCAACGCCCGCTGCGCGAAGTCATGTACGACACCCGTCATGGCACCCTGCTCGCCCAGCCCGGCAATGCCAGCCTGGGCCTGGGCCTGGCCCTGAACCTGCCACAGTTCAAGGGCGACCGTAGCCTGGATGCCCTGTTCGACCTGACCCGCGCCCGCACCGTGGAGCGCGCCTTCGACAGCACCCGCGAGGTGGCAGCCGTCGCCCTCAACTTCGTCTTCGCCGAACCGGAGCACATCGGCTGGCAGGTCAGCGGTCGCTACCCGAACCGCCGCGAAGGCCAAGGTTTGCTGCCTTCGCCAGGCTGGGACGGGCGCTACGACTGGGACGGCTACGCTGATCCAATGCTGCACCCCTACGATCAGGACCCACCAGCCGGCTGGCTCGGCCACGCCAACCAGCGCAGTCAGCCACGCGGCTACGGCATGCAGTTGTCCAACACCTGGTATTACCCTGAGCGCGCCGAACGCCTGGCACAGCTGGCCGGCAATGGTCGCCACGACGCCCGTAGCCTGATGGCACTGCAGAACGACCAAGTGACGCTGCTGGCTGACAAGCTCAAGCAGATGTTCGACGCACCCGGCATGGCCCAACCGCTCAAGCAGGCCATCGACGCCCTGCCCGCCGGCCAACGCGACAAGGCCCGGGACGCCCTGACGCGGCTCAAGGCCTTCGATGGTCGCTTGAGCCCGGTGTCGGCCGATGCTGCGCTGTACGAACTTTTCCTTCAGGAAGTTGCCCGGCAAACCTTCCTCGATGACCTGGGCCCGGAATCCGGTGCCGCCTGGCAAGCGTTCGTCAGCAATGCCCGGCTGTCGTACTCAGCCCAGGCCGACCACCTGCTGGGGCGCGAAGACAGCCCGTTCTGGGATGACCGCAGCACCCCGCAGAAAGAAGACAAGCCCGCCATCCTCGCCCGCAGCCTGGCGGCGGCGGTGGACGCCGGTACCGCACAAATGGGCGCGGACCGTCGTGCCTGGCAGTGGGGCAAACTGCACCAGTATCGCTGGCCGGGTACCGCTTATCATGGCCTGGGCGACGCCCTTAGCCGCTCACCACTGGCCGCAGGGGGCGACTTCAGCACCTTGGCGCTGACGCCTTATGCCTGGGGCAACGACTTCGACACCCGGCTGCCGGCGTCTGCCCGTCTGATCGTCGACTTCGGCCAGGCTGAACCGCTGCAGGTACTGACCAGCAACGGGCAATCTGGCAACCCGGCCAGCAAGCATTACAGCGACGGGCTCGATGCCTGGTTCAAAGGGCGCTTCACCAGCCTGCCAATGCAGCCGCAAAACTTCGCTCGGGCTTATGGCAACCAGCGACTGACTCTGGTTCCAGGCAAATAAGCCGGCTACTCGGTTGCGCCTGAGACAGGCGCAACCGCGCAAATTATGCTTCTATCTTTGTGCCGACCCGTGTCGCAGACCGTTTTCGCCACGCAGCCAGGACCACCATGCACCACTCTACCCACGACCTGCTCTCCCCCGTACCGGGGATCACCCGCCAGTTGCACAGTTTCCACTTCGGACCTCGCGGTGGCGTCAAGGTGTACATCCAGGCCTCACTGCATGCCGACGAACTGCCCGGCATGCTGGTGGCTTGGCACCTCAAGCGCCAACTGGCCGAACTGGAACAGCAAGGACGCCTGCGTAGCGAGGTCATTCTGGTCCCCGTGGCCAACCCGGTCGGCCTGGAACAGGTACTGCTGGACGCACCTTTGGGGCGCTTCGAGCTGCAAAGTGGCGAAAACTTCAACCGCAAGTTCGTCGACCTTTCGGACAGCATCGGGGACCAGATCGAGCAGCACCTGAATCAGGACCCCGCGCACAATGTTGCGCTGATCCGCGAGTACCTGCGCCGCGGCCTGGACGCGCACCAGGCGCAAACACCCCTGCAGTCCCTGCGTTTGACCTTGCAGCGCCTGGCCTGCGATGCCGACCTGGTGCTGGACCTGCATTGCGACTTCGAAGCGGTCGAGCACCTCTACACCACGCCGGAAGCTTGGCCGCAGGTGGAGCCCCTGGCCCGCTACCTGGGGGCTCAGGCCAGCCTGCTGGCCACCGACTCAGGTGGGCAGTCGTTCGATGAATGCTTCAGCCTGGTCTGGTGGCAACTGCAGCAACGCTTCGGCAAGCGTTTTCCAATTCCACTGGGGAACTGCTCGGTTACCGTCGAGTTGCGCGGCCAGGCCGATGTCAGCCATGACTTGGCTAGCAAGGACTGCCAGGCGATTATCGACTTCCTGACCCACAGAGGCGCCATCGAAGGCGCCTGTGCACCGCTACCAGCGCTGCCCCGGCCCGCCACCCCGCTGGCAGCAGTCGAGCCATTACAGGCACCGCTGGGCGGGCTGTTGGTGTACCACGCCAAACCGGGTCAGCATGTGGAGGCAGGCCAGTTGATCGCAGAGGTCATCGACCCGCTCAGCGATCGCGTCACGGCCATACGCAACAGTCAGTCTGGTTTGCTGTATGCCCGCAGTGTGCGGCGCATGGCAACGGCCGGCATGGTGATCGCCCATGTCGCAGGGGAACAGGTCATGCGCAGCGGCTACTTGCTGGCCAACTGAGCAGCCCCAGGCAGCCTGGAGTCACGCCACAGGCGCAGGGGGTGGCTCGTCGGGCAGCGTCGGCTCACCGGGCTCCATGGGTTGGCCTTCACCGGGGTCGGGCGGCTGCGGAGTGTCGGGGTCGGGCTGATGCGGTACACCGCCAGCCTGGAGCGGCAGCGGATGCGCCAGCAATGACCACGCCAGCAAGCCGATCTGATTGGGCTGCAGGACAGCCAGCTTCGCGCTGATCGTGGGATGGAGTTTCATTGGCAGCTCCTGAGCGGGGCCGATGCACAGCGCGTGCAACGGCACGGTTATCCCGTTGGAGTGCCAAATGCGCGAGGAATTCCCCGCGCTCGTCGGCTCAGGTACGCGGCAGAGTGACGCCGCGCTGGCCCTGGTACTTGCCGCCACGGTCCTTGTAGGACACTTCACACTCTTCATCGGACTCGAGGAAAAGCATCTGGGCGACGCCTTCGTTGGCGTAGATTTTCGCCGGCAGGGTGGTGGTGTTGGAGAACTCCAGGGTCACATGGCCTTCCCACTCAGGCTCGAGCGGAGTCACGTTGACGATGATGCCGCAACGCGCGTAGGTGCTTTTGCCCAGGCAGATGGTCAGCACGTTGCGCGGAATACGGAAGTATTCGACGGTACGCGCCAGGGCGAAGGAGTTCGGCGGAATGATGCAGACGTCGCTCTTGACGTCGACGAAGCTGCCGGCATCGAAATTCTTCGGGTCGACCGTGGCCGAATTGATGTTGGTGAAGACCTTGAATTCGTCAGCGCAACGCACGTCGTAACCGTAGCTGGAGACGCCGAAGGAGATCACCCGGCTGTCGTGCTCGCCGCGCACCTGGCGCTCGACGAACGGTTCGATCATGCCGTGTTCCTGCGCCATGCGGCGAATCCACTTGTCCGATTTGATGCTCATGGCGGGGTGTCCTGAAGGGTTGCGAGGTGAAAATCGAGACGCGCATCTTACCGGTCCGCGCGCTCAGGTTAAAGTTCCATGCCGCATCCCGCGCCGGACGGGGCTTGCGTTGGCCGTCGATCTGAATTTCCACAAAGGCCATCTTGGTGATTGGCAGGTCGCGGAAAGTGGGTTAAGGTGGCGCCACTGTGCTGCACGTGACACCGAGAATCTCTAGTTTGATGCACGATTCCTATCGGCCCATCGCTGAATTTTCTGCTCTCTTTGCGCTCAGTCCCGGCCAGGGTTTTTCCTGACCGTAATCAACTTTGTCCAAGGAGACAGAAACATGTCCAACCGTCAATCCGGTGTTGTTAAGTGGTTCAACGATGAGAAAGGCTACGGCTTCATCACCCCTCAGTCGGGCGACGACCTGTTCGTGCACTTCAAAGCCATCCAAGCTGACGGCTTCAAAACCCTGAAAGAAGGCCAGGCTGTTACTTTCGTCGCTACCCGCGGCCAGAAAGGCATGCAGGCTGAAGAAGTTCAGATCGCCTAAGTCGATCTCGCTTCCTAGCTTTCAAAAAAACCCGCCTTCCGGCGGGTTTTTTTATGCCTGGCTGAAACACCAGGTCACCTCCTTCGCGGGTAAACCCGCTCCCACAGGTACTTCCACCAGGGCGCAAAGCGACGCGATTTCTGTGGGAGCGGGTTTACCCGCGAAGGAGCGACGAGGTATCTCAATCCTCGCTGATGGTGATGCTCGGCATCGCCGGCGCCGCCGCTTCCTGCAGCACGATCCGCGCCCCCACCTGACGGGCCAGCTCCTGGTAAACCATGGCAATCTGGCTTTCCGGCTCGGCAATGGCCGTAGGCTTGCCGCTATCGGCCTGCTCGCGAATCAGCATCGACAAGGGCAACGACGCCAGCAGGTCGACACCATACTGTGCCGCCAGCTTCTCACCACCGCCTTCGCCGAACAGGTGCTCGGCGTGGCCGCAGTTCGAACAAATGTGTACGGCCATGTTCTCCACCACACCCAATACCGGGATGTTCACCTTGCGGAACATCTCGACGCCTTTCTTGGCGTCCAGCAAGGCAAGGTCCTGCGGGGTGGTTACGATTACCGAGCCTGCCACCGGCACTTTCTGCGCCAGGGTCAGCTGGATGTCGCCCGTTCCAGGCGGCATATCGATGACCAGATAGTCGAGATCGTCCCAAGCCGTCTGGGTCACCAGTTGCAGCAAAGCACCCGAGACCATCGGACCGCGCCAGACCATCGGCGTGTTGTCGTCGGTCAGGAAGGCCATGGACATGACTTCCACACCATGAGCCTTGATCGGCACGAACCACTTCTGCTCGCGCACCTGTGGTCGGGTGCCTTCGGCAATGCCGAACATCACGCCCTGGCTAGGGCCATAGATATCGGCATCCAGAATACCTACCCGAGCACCTTCACGGGCCAGGGCCAGGGCCAGGTTGGCCGCGGTGGTCGACTTGCCGACGCCGCCTTTGCCAGAGGCCACGGCAACGATATTCTTCACATTGGCCATGGCCGGCACCTGGGCCTGTGCCTTGTGCGCGGCAACCACGCAGTCGATCGACACCTTGGCCGAGACGACGCCCTCCAGGTTCTCGATCGCCGTCTGCAGCACCTGGGCCCAACCATTCTTGAACAGCCCGGCGGCATACCCCAACTGCAGTTGCACGCTGACCTGGCCGCCCTGGATATCCACGGCCCGCACGCAGCCGGCGCTCACAGGGTCGAGATTCAGATAGGGGTCGGTGTACTGGCGAAGCGCGCCTTCGACGGCGGCACGGGTGACGGCACTCATGGAGGCTCCCATTGGCAAACGGTAGTCAAACAGGCGCTTATCCTAACCCGTCAATCGTCAGTAGATGCGTCCTTGGGGTGAAATAAATTTCCCAGCCCTTTATAGTTGCCGATCACCCTAATTTTTACCCCGAGCCAGATAAGTAGCCGAGCCAACATGTCCGAGCCACGTCAGATTCTCGTAACCAGTGCCCTGCCCTATGCCAACGGATCCATCCACCTTGGCCATATGCTTGAGTACATCCAGACGGACATGTGGGTTCGCTTCCAGAAACTACGTGGCAACCAGTGCATCTACGTCTGCGCCGACGACGCCCACGGCTCGGCCATCATGCTGCGCGCCGAGAAGGAAGGCATCACGCCAGAGCAGCTGATTGCCAACGTCCAGGCCGAGCACAGCAGCGATTTCGCCGACTTCCTGGTGGACTTCGACAACTTCCACTCCACCCACTGCGAAGAAAACCGCGAGCTGTCCGGGCTGATCTACACCCGCCTGCGCGATGCCGGGCACATTGCCACCCGTTCGGTCACCCAGTACTTCGACCCTGAGAAGGGCATGTTCCTGGCCGACCGTTTCATCAAGGGCACCTGCCCCAAATGCGCGGCCGAAGACCAATACGGTGACAACTGCGAGAAGTGCGGCGCCACCTACGCGCCCACCGAGCTGAAGAACCCCAAGTCGGCCATCTCCGGCGCCACCCCAGAGCTGCGCGACTCCCAGCACTTCTTCTTCAAGCTGCCTGACTTCCAGGCCATGCTCCAGCAATGGACCCGCAGCGGCACCCTGCAGGACGCGGTCGCCAACAAGCTCGCCGAATGGCTGGATTCTGGCCTGCAGGAGTGGGATATCTCTCGCGATGCGCCGTACTTCGGTTTCGAGATTCCTGGCGAGCCCGGCAAGTACTTCTATGTCTGGCTGGACGCACCGATCGGTTACATGGCCAGCTTCAAGAACCTGTGCGCCCGCCGCCCTGAGCTGGACTTCGACGCGTTCTGGAAAGAAGACTCCAAGGCCGAGCTGTACCACTTCATCGGCAAGGACATCGTCAACTTCCACGCCCTGTTCTGGCCAGCCATGCTCGAAGGTTCGGGCTTCCGCAAGCCAACCGGTATCAACGTGCACGGCTACCTGACGGTCAACGGCGCGAAAATGTCGAAATCGCGCGGCACCTTCATCAAGGCGCGCACCTACCTGGACCACCTGCAGCCGGAATACCTGCGTTACTACTACGCCTCCAAGCTGGGCCGTGGCGTCGACGACCTCGACCTGAACCTGGAAGACTTCGTGCAGAAGGTCAACTCCGACCTGGTCGGCAAGGTGGTCAACATCGCCAGCCGTTGCGCCGGCTTCATTCACAAGGGCAATGACGGTGTGATGGTCGCTGGCGACGCCGCACCAGAACTGACCGAAGCATTCCTGGCTGCCGCTCCGTCCATCGCCGAAGCCTACGAAGGCCGTGACTTTGGCCGCGCCATGCGCGAAATCATGGCCCTGGCCGACCGAGCCAACGCCTGGATCGCCGACAAGGCACCATGGTCGCTGGCCAAACAGGAAGGCAAGCAGGATGAAGTCCAGGCCATCTGCGCCCAGGGCATCAACCTGTTCCGTCAACTGGTGATCTTCCTCAAGCCGGTACTGCCAGTGCTGGCCGCCGATGCCGAGGCGTTCCTCAACGTTGCGCCGCTGGCCTGGAACGACCACCTGTCGCGCCTGGAAAACCACAAGCTCAACCCGTTCAAGGCCCTGATGAGCCGTATCGAGCCTGCCAAGGTCGAAGCCATGGTCGCAGCCAGCAAGGAAGACCTGCTGGCCACAGAAGCCAAGGCACCAGCCGGCAATGGCGAACTGACCAAGGACCCGCTGTCGGCCGAGATCGAGTTCGACACTTTCGCCGCCGTCGACCTGCGCGTGGCCCTGATCGTCAAGGCCGAGTCGGTGGAAGGCGCTGACAAACTGTTGCGCCTGACCCTGGACATCGGTGACGAGCAGCGCAACGTGTTCTCTGGCATCAAGTCCGCGTACCCCGACCCATCCAAACTGGAAGGGCGCCTGACCATGATGGTTGCCAACCTCAAGCCGCGCAAAATGCGCTTTGGCGTATCCGAGGGCATGGTCATGGCGGCAGGCCCTGGTGGTGAAGAGATCTACCTGCTCAGCCCCGACAGCGGTGCCAAGCCAGGCCAACGCATCAAGTAACGCCCCCCTGCCCCGGCTTCACCGCCGGGGCATTTGCATCCACGGCCGACAATTCCCGGCTATCGTCATCCCATGAACGACTACATTCTGATACTGGTCAGCGCCGCGCTGGTCAGTTCTCTGACCCTGCAACGTCAGCCCTTCTCGCAGTTGCACGTGCATGTGCTCGGCTTGACGTGCGCATTGTCGATTCTACTGGGGGTGAGCGGCGGGCAGCTGCTTGCGCGCGTGCTGCTGGCGCCTTGGCAACTGCAGGACCTGCAACTGTTCCTGTTCCTCCCATGGCTCGCGCTTGTGAGCCTGGGAGTGCCGTATGCACTGGCGAGGCTGCGCCCTGATTGGCCCGCGACCACGTTACCTGCGCTGATACCGGCGGGAGCTCCACTGCTAGGCTTGTTGCTACAGGCAACGGCCGAAGGCCAGGGCGGCCTGGTGGTAGCCACCTCTGCGCTGCTTACCGGCCTGGGCTTCTGGCTTGCCCTGGTGCTGTTCAACGACCTGCGCCAGCGCACCGATCAGGCTGACATTCCAGCCAGCCTGCGTGGCTTGCCCATCGACTTGCTTGGTGCCGGGGTCATGGCCATGGCGTTCTCCGGCTTCAACGGATTATTCACACAATGAGTCTGATACAACGCATCGACGCCCTGTTACCGCAAACCCAATGCGGTAAATGCGGCCACGGAGGCTGTCGGCCTTACGCCGAAGGCCTGGCTGCGGGCGAAGCGATCAACAAATGCCCACCCGGCGGCAGTGAAACCATCCAGGCCTTGTCGGCGTTGCTGAAAGTGCCAGTGATCGCACTCGACCCGCAGCGTGGCAGCGCACCGCCTCAGGTGGCGTTCATTCGCGAAGCGGAATGCATCGGCTGCACCAAGTGCATCCAGGCATGCCCGGTCGACGCAATCGTCGGGGCTGCCAAACTTATGCACACGGTGATCGCCAGTGAATGCACCGGCTGCGACCTGTGCCTGGCGCCCTGCCCAGTCGACTGCATCGACATGCTGCCCTTGCCGAGCAATGTCATCCCTATTGTCAGTGGCCTTGCCCATACACCTGAGCAGTTGCAAGAACGCGCTAAACGCCGCGATCAGGCCCGCCTTCGTCATGAACAACGTGCTTCCCGCCTGCTGCGCGATGAGGCTCGCCGCGAAACCCTGCGCCTGGCGCGCAACACGCCGAACACCAACAGCGCGCAGAGCACTGCCGACCCGATCAAAGCTGCCATCGAGCGAGTCAAGGCACAGAAAGCCGCCAGCGACGATGCCGCCCTCAAACAGGCCAAGATTGCCGCCGCCATGAGTCGGGCGCAGCTGAGCAAAGCCCGTAGCGCATTTGGCGCAACCCCCAACGACGCCCAACGCGTCCAACTACAAACATTGCAAAGCGCCGTTGAGCAGGCACAGCAACATCTCGCTGCACTTCAGGCAGGGCCTGAACATGGCCCCTCCTGACCCACGAATGCGCGCGGCCATGGGCCTGGTCCTGCTGGCTTGCGCCCCAGGTCTGCTGGCACTGTTCTGGCTGCATGGCTGGGGCCTGTTGTTGAGCTTGCTGCTGTGCTGTGGGGCGGCCCTGGGCTGTGAAGCATTATTGCTGGCATTGCGCGGTGAACCCGTCACTGAGACGCTGGCCGATGGCAGTGCGCTGGTGACCGCCGTGCTGCTGACAGCGGCCCTGCCAACCCATGCACCTTGGTGGATACCGGTGATCGCAGCCAGCGCCGCCATCGGCATTGGCAAACAAGCCTTTGGTGGAGTGGGCCGTAACCTGTTCAACCCGGCAATGGTCGGCTATGCCGTGGTGCTGCTGTGTTTCCCATTGCAAATGACCCACTGGCCCGGGCAATCACCCAGCATGCTGGAGAGTGTGCAGTTGGTGTTCGCTGGCGAGCAAATCGATGCTTGGGCACAACCGACCGTACTCGACAGCCTGCGCCACAACCGCAGCCTGACAATCGAAGAACTGTTTGCCCGTCATCCAGGTTTCGGCACCATTGGCGGACGCGGTAGCGAATGGGTCAATCTGGCGTTTCTGATCGGGGGGCTTCTGCTTGTGCAGCGCAAGGTATTCAGCTGGCAGACGCCGACGGGGTTGCTCGCGGGACTTGCGCTGTTCAGCCTGCTGGGCTGGAATGGCTCAGGTTCAGACTCCAATGGCTCACCCTTGCTGCACCTGTTCTCCGGCTCGACTATGCTGGCGGCGTTCTTCATTGCCACCGAGCCGGTGTCTGGCCCCAGGAGCGACCTTGCCAGACTGCTGTTCGGCTTTGGTGCAGGTCTACTGATCTACCTTATCCGCACCTGGGGCAGCTACCCGGATGGCACTGCGTTCGCCATTCTGCTGATGAACCTCACGGTTCCCAGCCTTGAGCGCCTTGCCCTGCGGCGCAGGCAGACCTCACCGTGAAACACCTCATTCGCTCGGCTGGTTGGCTGATAGCCGTCGGCATACTGAGCCTGTCAGCCACATTCGCCTGGCGCCAGTGGACTCACCCTGCGATCAGTCAAGCCGAACAAGCGCTGAAAGAGCGCCAATGGCTCGCGGTCCTGCCGGCGAACAGCTACGACAACCGGCCGCTGGCCGTCGCACTACCGGTTCCCGACGCCAAGCTGCCGCACAGTCGTGTCATGGCAGCCTACCTGGCGATGTTAGGCACACAAGTGACGGCCGTCATCCTCCTGAGCGAGACCCAGGGCTACGGTGGGCCAATCAGGCTGACCATCGCCATCGACCCCAACGGGCGCCTGATTGGCAGCCAGGTGCTCGAGCAACAGGAAAGTCCTGGGCTGGGCGCGCGAATTGGCGACCCGCAATTGAACTGGCTGGGGCAATTTGCCAATCGACACCTCAAGGACCACTGGGCGCTCAAGCGCGATCAGGGGGATTTCGACCAGCTCGCAGGTGCCACGGTTACCTCGCGGGCAGTGATCGAGGCATTGCAAGATGCCTTGAGCTACTTTGACGCACATCGCCAGGTCTTGCTGGAGGCCCCTGTTCATGAATAGGTTTTGCTGGCTGGCTGCCAGCCTGGTACCCGTGCTTGGCGCTACTCGAACCTTGACCCAAGGCGCCAGCATTGCCCTGTGCCTGGTGGGGCTGACACTCGCCCATCAGGTGCTGCTGGTACCGCTGCGCCAGCAACTCACCGGGATGACGCTTCAACTGGCGAGCCTGCTAATTATCGCAGCCCTGGCCAGCTGCTTGCAGCTCGGCCTGCGCGCATGGACATTGCCGATAGCCCTGATCCTGGGCTTTTATCCGGCGCTTTTATGCCTGGCGTGCGTGGCTATCGATGGTCTGCTACCAACCAACGGGCGCTCGCGCCAGCTGCTCTTGCAGTTGAGTGGCATGGTAGTGGTCTTGCTGCTCATGGGTGCCAGCCGTCAATGGCTGAATGAAGGCTTGAACCTGCACTTGGCTAGCCTGGCTCCAGGCGCCCTGCTGATACTCGGACTGCTGTTGGCCTTGTACAATCGCCTTCGCCCAACTCCGCCCCCTACGCCGAAGGAAAGCGTCGCCCCATGAATGCCGCAAAACGCCTGGAAATTTTCCGCAGGCTGCACGAAGACAACCCGGACCCAAAGACTGAACTGGCCTACACCACCCCGTTCGAGCTGCTGGTTGCCGTGACCCTCTCGGCCCAGGCCACCGACGTTGGCGTCAACAAGGCCACTGCACGGCTGTTTCCGGTGGCCAATACACCAGAAGCCATCTACGCCCTGGGCGTCGAAGGGTTGAGCGAATACATCAAGACCATTGGGCTCTACAACAGCAAGGCCAAGAACGTCATCGAAGCTTGCCGCCTGCTGATCGAGCGCCACGACAGCCAGGTCCCGCAAACGCGGGAGGCTCTGGAGGCTCTACCAGGCGTTGGGCGCAAAACAGCTAACGTGGTGCTCAATACTGCTTTCCGCCAACCCACCATGGCCGTCGACACACATATCTTCAGGGTCAGCAACCGAACCGGTATTGCGCCTGGGAAAACCGTGTTGGAGGTGGAAAAGAAACTGCTCAAGTTCGTGCCCAAGGAATACCTGCTCGATGCCCATCACTGGCTCATTCTGCATGGGCGCTACGTGTGTCAGGCGCGCAAGCCACGCTGCGGCAGCTGTCGGATCGAGGACTTGTGCGAGTACAAGCAGAAAACTTCGGACGATTGAGTCGATAGCAAAAAACCTGGGTTGACGATTGAAAAAATCTTTTTTACCAGGCTCAGCTTTCTCGCTATAAGGACGGCCAATGGCCCTTTGGCTTGGAGCGACTCAATGAGCACCGATAAAGACGAACTGTCAATCGAAGATGAATTTGCTACCGCCGACGACGAAGCGGAACCTCAGGTAGAAACCGCGAAGACCAACCTGAGCAAGCGCCGCACCATCGACAACATGCTGGAAGAACGACGCCTGCAAAAGCAATTGGCCGATTTCGACTACGACCTGTAGTCCTCCCGGAAAGCCTCCCTTGTGGAGGCTTTCCGCTTTATGACGCTCAGGTCAGACCATGGCGTTGGGCAAGCTCTATCAGGTCCACCAACGACCGGGCATTGAGTTTGAACAACAGCCGTGTCTTGTAGGTACTGACAGTCTTGTTACTGAGGAACATGCTTTCGGCAATCTCCTTGTTGGACTTGCCGCGCGTCAGTTGCTGCAGCACCATCATTTCCCGGGCGGACAGACGTTCGACCATTTCGCTCTCGGTGGCCCCGCCCACCCTTCCTCGCGACGCGTGCAGCGCCTGGTTCGGGAAATAACTGTAACCCGACAGCACAGCCTTGATCGCACTGAGCAACTCGGTAAGTTCCTGCTGTTTACACACGTACCCTGAAGCCCCCGCCTGCATGCAGCGCATCGAAAAGTGGCCAGGCGCCTGCGATGTCAGCACCAGTACCCGACTGCCCGGGCTGGCGGACGCCATGCGTGCGATCACCTCAAGCCCGTCCAGTTTCGGAATACCGATATCCAGCACCACGATATCCGGTAGGTGTTCCCGCGTCAGTTGCAAGGCTGCCACTCCGTTGTCGGTTTCCGCGACCACATCGTAGCCGTGCCGCTCCATCAGCATGCGTACGGCCAAGCGTATGACCGGATGGTCATCCACGATAAGCACTTTATTCATGCGAAATCCATTCATTATTTTCGTTGACGCGCCAAGATAACCGAGCAGAACAACTCTTGCGTTACGATTTTCCGCTCGAACACACGAATAGATGGAACTTACAGTAGTTAGAGAATTTTCCTACAAAATGGCTTTGCATCCACTCCACCTCTCCGCAGCAGAAAATCTACCTGCAACTATTCAGAATTGACCAGTTGAAACAACAAGCACGGTTTGAGTGATTTTTCAGCACGAGCACTGAAGCAGAACTTAACGCCTGCAGATTGACCGGAGTATTACTTCGAGCACGGCTTCGAACGTGGAAAGCCCCACTCTTTAGTTGATTGACTTAGTGAGGTATTGAGTCAGAAACACCCGGAGACCGCCATCATGCCCAACCCTCAGCCTTTTGCGCCGCTGACCATCATTGCCGTCTTGGCGGGCATCATCGAGGCCTCCGCCCTTGCCACCCTGCCCTTCCTCAGCGAAGACAGCCAGAGCCTCTACACCTGGTTCCTCGTAGCCTTTCCGTTTTTCCTGACTGCATTGTTTTTCCTCACCCTGAACTTCAACCACAAAACCTTTTACATGCCCGACGCCCCCGCTTTGGACAATGAGGCTCAAACAACGCCTCCTTTGCATTCGAACCAACTCATCACCTTGGCGACCGAGTCGAGTCCGATAACCGTGATGCTCTCCGGGCCAGATGCGCAATCAATGTTACGCAAACACGTTCTCGAGGCGCTGGCGTATCCCAACGACACAGCATGCTGCTGGGTGCTGGTCGACCTGGATAAACAGCAATCCATCCAACTGACATTGAGGCCACTTCCAGAAAACACTGCAGGACCTGCACCTTGAAAGCGTTCCAGTGTGAAACGCGCAAAAAAAAACCCCGGCCGAGGCCGGGGTTGATGCAGCTCGAGGCAGCACTTACAGCATCGAGCGGCCCTTGTTGGCAGCGATGCGCATGCGCAGTGCATTGAGCTTGATGAAGCCGGCAGCATCCGCCTGGTTGTAGGCGCCGCCATCTTCCTCGAAGGTCGCGATGTTGGCATCGAACAGCGAGTCATCCGACTTGCGGCCAACGACGATCACATTGCCTTTGTACAGTTTCAGGCGCACAACGCCGTTCACGTTGACCTGAGAAGCGTCGATCATCTGCTGCAGCATCAGACGCTCTGGGCTCCACCAGTAGCCGGTGTAGATCAGGCTGGCGTACTTCGGCATCAGCTCGTCTTTCAAGTGAGCGACTTCGCGGTCCAGGGTGATCGACTCGATGGCGCGGTGAGCCTTGAGCATGATGGTGCCGCCCGGGGTCTCGTAGCAGCCGCGGGACTTCATGCCGACGTAACGGTTCTCGACGATGTCCAGACGGCCGATACCGTTGGCGCCGCCAATGCGGTTCAGGTCGGCCAGCACGGTGGCCGGGGACTTCTCGACGCCGTCGATGGCGACGATGTCGCCGTTGCGGTAGGTCAGCTCGATGTAGGTGGCCTGGTCAGGGGCGTTCTCTGGCGAGACGCTCCATTTCCACATGTCTTCTTCGTGCTCGGTCCAGGTATCTTCCAGAACGCCGCCTTCGTAAGAGATGTGCAGCAGGTTGGCATCCATCGAGTACGGCGATTTCTTCTTGCCGTGGCGCTCGATCGGGATACCGTGCTTCTCGGCGTAGTCCATCAGTTTTTCGCGGGACAGCAGGTCCCACTCGCGCCACGGGGCGATGACCTTGACACCCGGCTTGAGGGCATAGGCGCCCAGCTCGAAGCGAACCTGGTCGTTACCCTTGCCGGTCGCGCCATGGGAAATGGCATCGGCGCCGGTTTCGTTGGCGATTTCGATCAGGCGCTTGGCGATCAGCGGACGAGCGATGGAAGTACCCAGCAGGTACTCGCCTTCGTAGACGGTGTTGGCGCGGAACATCGGGAAGACGAAATCACGCACGAACTCTTCGCGCAGATCGTCGATGTAGATCTCTTTAACGCCCATTGCCTGAGCCTTGGCACGGGCCGGCTCGACCTCTTCGCCCTGACCCAGGTCAGCGGTGAAGGTCACCACTTCGCAGTTGTAGGTGTCCTGCAGCCACTTGAGAATCACCGAAGTATCAAGGCCGCCGGAATACGCCAGTACGACCTTTTTTACGTCCGCCATGCCATCACTCCACGGGGTTGTACGGAAAGCCACCGATTCTAACGGTGTTGCGGCCAAATTTACAGTGGGGCGACAGCTTGTGACGACAAAGCGACAGGAACTGTCGATACCGCGACTCCCTGACGCAGCAGGCTAGGATTTTGCGGCGGGTGTGCTGGCTGCCGGGACAGGTGTGGTGGCGGCCGGTGCCGTTGCCGGTTGCGCTGCCGGCTGCTCGACGGGCTTTTCAACCGGCTTCTCGACTGCGGCGACACGGTCCAGTTCGATGTTGACCCGACGGTTGCGCGCACGGTTGGCGGCGCTGTTGTTCTTGACCAACGGGTAGCGTTCACCGTGAAAGCGCACGACGATCTGATCTTCCGCAATGCCGTTGGCCTTGAGGTAATCGGCCACGGCCAACGCCCGGCGGCGCGAGCTGTCGCGATTGGTCAGGCGGTTGCCGCTGTTGTCGGAGTGTCCGTTGAGTTCGATATGGTTGACCGTAGGATCGGCCTTCAGATATTCGAGGATCACATCCAGCCGGGCCTTGGCCGAGTCGTCCAGTTCAATACCGCCACCCGGGAAGCCCACCTGCGTCTGGCGGACCTGATCGAAGTTCATCGCCAACAGCTTGCCAGCGCACAGCTGATAATCGCTGTAAGCCTTGGCGAAACTCACCGGCAGCACGCGCACCTCCATGGCCCGCCCACCTTCTCCGCTGTAGGCGCGCACCACCGTGCTACGCCCATCGAGCAGCCCATTGATCAGCCGGCTGGCCTGGCCCTGGGAAGAACTGAACAGCACCCCGGTGCGCGCCATGCGCACCGCACCGAGGTTGATGTCGGCCCGCCCAGGTTGCCACGGCGCTGCCGCCGCCAGCAGAGTGGCGGAACCGGCGCCCAACACATTGGTGTCCGAACGCAGTCGGAACACCGGCTGCTCACCGGCCCGGCGCACGAACTCACCACTGCCGAAACCGTCGATCGGCTGGACAAGACGGCATTCGAACTGATCACCCTCGACTTTCCAGGCGATGTTTTCCATGCGGGTCTGAAAAGTCAGCGCACCAGCCGGCAGGCTGGCGAACAGGGTCAACAGGGCTAGGTAACGCTGGCGCACGGGCGGCTCCAATAATTCTGACGGCTTACCTTGAGGCTATCGGGCGCCGATCGGAAAACTTGATAGCCGTGCTCGCCCCCCGGTTTTCCGGTAGCATTGAGGCTTGAGTTCGACCCGCCTGGAATCCCCAATGTCCGATCGCCTGACCCTCCTGCGCCCCGACGACTGGCACATCCATCTGCGCGATGGTGCCGTCCTGCCCCATACCGTTGGCGACGTGGCGCGCACTTTCGCCCGCGCCATCATCATGCCCAACCTGGTTCCGCCGGTACGCAACGCCGTCGAGGCGGGCGCCTACCGTGAGCGCATCCTGGCCGCACGCCCGGCCGGCAGCCGCTTCGAGCCGCTGATGGTGCTGTACCTCACCGACCGCACCAGCCCCGAGGACATCCGTGCGGCCAAGGCCAGCGGCTTCGTCTACGCCGCCAAGCTGTACCCTGCCGGCGCCACCACCAACTCCGATTCCGGCGTGACCAGCATCGACAACATCTTCCCCGCCATCGAGGCGCTGGCAGAAGTTGGCATGCCGCTGCTGGTACACGGTGAAGTGACCCGCAGCGAAATCGACGTGTTCGACCGCGAGAAGCGCTTCATCGATGAGCACATGCGCCGTGTGGTCGAGCGTTTCCCGACCCTCAAGGTGGTGTTCGAGCACATCACCACCAGCGATGCCGCGCAGTTCGTCACCGAGGCCCCGGCCAACGTTGGCGCGACCATCACCGCGCAGCACTTGCTGTACAACCGCAACCACATGCTGGTAGGCGGTATCCGCCCGCACTTCTACTGCCTGCCGATCCTCAAGCGCAACACCCACCAGGTGGCCTTGCTGGATGCTGCCACCAGCGGCAACCCGAAGTTCTTCCTCGGTACCGACTCGGCACCTCATGCCAAGCATGCCAAGGAAGCCGCGTGCGGCTGTGCCGGTTGCTACACCGCTTACGCGGCCATCGAAATGTACGCCGAGGCATTCGAGCAGCGTAACGCGCTGGACAAACTGGAAGGCTTCGCCAGCCTGCATGGCCCCGCCTTCTATGGCCTGCCGGCGAACACCGACACCATTACCCTGGTCCGTGAAGAATGGACCGCCCCGGACAGCCTGCCGTTCGGCGAGCAGACCGTGATCCCGCTGCGTGCCGGTGAAAAACTGCGCTGGCGCCTGCTGGAGGAAAACGCGTGAGCGAAGACTTCTACGAAGACGACCAGGACGGCCAGGTCAGCAGTGGCCCACGCCACCCGATGGCTGAACGCTTCCGCGGCTACCTGCCAGTGGTGGTGGATGTCGAGACCGGTGGTTTCAACAGCGCCACCGATGCGCTGCTTGAAATTGCCGCGGTAACCATCGGCATGGACGATAAAGGCTTCCTTTTCCCGGAACACACTTACTTCCATCGCGTGGAGCCGTTCGAAGGCGCCAACATCGAACCTGCGGCACTGGAGTTCACCGGTATCAAGCTGGACCACCCGCTGCGCATGGCAGTGAGTGAAGAAACCGCGCTGACCGACATCTTCCGTGGCGTGCGCAAGGCGCTCAAGGCCAATGGCTGCAAGCGAGCGATCCTGGTCGGGCACAACAGCAGCTTCGACCTGGGCTTCCTCAATGCCGCCGTGGCGCGCAACGACCTGAAGCGCAACCCGTTCCACCCGTTCTCCAGCTTCGACACCGCGACGCTGGCCGGCCTGGCTTATGGCCAGACCGTGTTGGCACGCGCCTGCCAGAGCGCCGACATCGACTTCGATGGGCGCGAAGCACACTCGGCGCGTTACGACACCGAGAAGACGGCTGAGCTGTTCTGCGGCATCGTCAACCGCTGGAAAGAGATGGGCGGCTGGCGCGACTTCAACGATTGAGTTGAAGACCTCATCGCCGGCAAGCCGGCTCCCACAGATACGGTGTAGGAGCCGGCTTGCCGGCGATGAGGCCGAACCCGCCACTGGGTGCATCGAGCCCAGACACAAAAAAACCGGCCACCTGGGCCGGTTTTTTCATGCACGCGGCAATTACAGCTTGCCAGCGTTCTCGCTCAGGTAGGCAGCGACGCCTTCCGGCGAAGCGGTCATGCCCTGGTCGCCTTTTTTCCAGTTGGCAGGGCAGACTTCGCCGTGCTCTTCGTGGAATTGCAGAGCGTCGACCAGACGCAGCAGCTCGTCCATGTTACGGCCCAGTGGCAGGTCGTTGACGATCTGCGAGCGAACAACACCGTTGGTGTCGATCAGGAAGGCGCCACGGAAAGCCACGCCGCCTTCGGACTCGACGTCGTAGGCTTTGCAGATTTCGTGGGAGATGTCAGCAGCCAGGGTGTACTTGACCTGGCCGATGCCGCCGTTGTTGACCGGGGTGTTACGCCAGGCGTTGTGGGTGAAGTGCGAGTCGATCGACACGCCGATCACTTCCACGTTGCGCGCCTGGAAGTCAGGAATGCGGTTGTCCAGAGCGATCAGCTCGGACGGGCAGACGAAGGTGAAGTCCAGCGGGTAGAAGAACACCAGGCCGTACTTGCCCTTGATGGCCGAAGCCAGGTTGAAGCTGTCGACGATCTCGCCGTTGCCCAGTACGGCAGGTACGGTGAAGTCGGGGGCTTGTTTGCCAACGAGTACGCTCATTGCTATCTCCTGATGAGAGTGAAGAATCGTTTGCCGGTGCAAGGCTGGCTTGCCCGACATCCAACAAAGGCCGACCATCATACACGGCTTGCGGTGACAGTCCGAATTCAACCGCCGGTCGCTCAAGCACGGCCCTCTCCGAAAGTCCTTTGACAAGCATTCTCATTAACATTAAGCTCCAACCCATCGACCCAACCAACGATGGTCAGCCTTTATGTATGTGTGTCTTTGTGTCGGCGTTACCGACGGACAGATCCGCGATGCGATCTATGAAGGATGCTGCAGTTACAAGGAAGTGCGAGCCGCGACGAACGTCGCCAGCCAGTGTGGCAAATGTGCCTGTCTGGCCAAAGAGGTGGTCCGCGAGACCCTGACCGAAATCCAGGCGAGCCAGCATGCCGCCCTGCCCTACCCAGTGGAATTTACCGCTGCCTGATTTGCCCGAATTCGAAGAACCGGACCTTGTGTCCGGTTTTTTTATGCCTGTAATTCAATAAGTTAGCGCTCTAACGCGGTTCACAAACATTCTTATTCCTATTAATTTTCATTTATTATTCAATAACTTAGGTTTGACAGACCCCATTATCAGGCTCAAACTTCTCTGTATTGGCACACTTCTACAGGGCAGGAACCCGAAATGAAAGGCGACGTAAGCGTCATCCAGCATCTCAACAAGATCCTCGGAAACGAGCTGGTCGCAATCAACCAGTACTTCCTGCACGCACGCATGTACGAAGATTGGGGCCTGAACAAGCTCGGCAAACACGAGTACAAAGAATCCATCGACGAGATGAAGCACGCTGACAAACTGATCAAGCGTATTCTCTTCCTCGAAGGCATCCCCAACGTTCAGGACCTGGGCAAGCTGCTGATCGGCGAGCACACCAAAGAGATGCTCGAATGCGACCTGAAGATCGAACAGAAAGGCCTGGTCGACCTGAAGGCAGCCATCGCTCACTGCGAAACGGTCGGCGACTTCGGCTCGCGTGATTTGCTCGAAGACATCCTCGAATCCGAGGAAGAACACATCGACTGGCTGGAAACCCAACTGAGCCTGATCGACAAGATCAGCATCGAGAACTACCTGCAGTCGCAGATGGGCGAAGAGTAAATTCCCACCCCATAAAAAAACCCGCAATGTGCGGGTTTTTTTATGCCTGGGGTAAATCAGGCTTCAGAAGCCTTGGCCTTGGCGGCCGCTTCCTTGATCAGGGTCTGCAGCTCACCCTTCTCGAACATTTCCAGCATGATGTCGCTGCCGCCGACCAGTTCACCGGCGACCCACAGTTGCGGGAAGGTCGGCCAGTTGGCGTACTTTGGCAGGTTGGCGCGGATTTCCGGGTTCTGCAGGATGTCGACGTAGGCGAACTTCTCGCCGCAACCCATCACAGCCTGCGAGGCACGCGCAGAGAAGCCACACTGCGGGGCATTCGGCGAGCCTTTCATGTAAAGCAGAACGGTGTTGTTGGCAATCTGCTCTTTGATCGTTTCGATGATATCCATGTAGCACCTCGGCTGAACTTTCCGACGCGGTCGTCGGCACGGTGACGCATTGTAACGGAAAGCCGAGCGGCGTGCTCGGCCTTACCGTTGCTCAAGCGGCCTCCACCTGCACAGGCACGCCATTGAGGGCTGCGTTACCGGAAACCTGGTCGCGCAGACGCTCATCGGTCAGGTCATTGGCGCTGACACCGGGTTGCCCATGGGCGATCTGCAACTGCACCCCATGGCGACCATGGCCGTATCCATGGGGCAGGCTGACAACGCCCGGCATCATGTCCTCGCAGGCTTGTACTTCGACCTCCAGCGTGCCGGTTCGCGAACGGATACGCACACGTTGACCACTCTCCAACTGCCGTTGCTGCAAGTCTTGGGGGTGCATCAGCAACTGGTGGCGTGGCTTGCCTTTGACCAGTCGATGAAAGTTGTGCATCCACGAGTTGTTGCTGCGCACGTGACGCCGGCCAATCAACAGCAGCTCCCCCGCCACGGGTGGCGCTTGCAAGGCAAGTCGACGCAGGTCGTCCAGCAGCACCTGAGGTGCCGCCTCGATTGCCTGGCTGTCGGTACGCAGGCGCGCGCCAAGGTTCGCACGCAGCGGGCCCAGATCCAGGCCATGGGGATGCGCCTGCAAGGCTTTCAACGAAAGCTTCCATGGGGAAGACTCGCCATAGCGCCCGCCACGCAGCGCCATGTCGATCATCTGCGCGGGGGCAACAGTCGGCTTGAGTTCAAGACCTGCGCGTTCGGCGAATGCCCGCGCCAGGCCGACGAAAATCTCCCAGTCGTGCAGCGCCCCTTCCGGCTTGGCCAGTATCGCCTGGTTGAAGCGCGTGACATTGCGCACCGCCAGCAAGTTGAACGTGGTGTCGTAGTGGTCGTTCTCCAGCGCCGAGGTCGATGGCAGAATCAGGTCGGCATGGCGGGTGGTCTCGTTGATGTATAGATCGATGCTGAGCATGAACTCCAGCCCATCCAGTGCCACGTCCAGTTGCCGGCCATTGGGCGTGGACAGCACCGGGTTACCGGCCACGGTCACCAGCGCCCGGATCTGCCCGTCCCCTGGTGTGAGCATCTCCTCAGCCAAGGCTGCAACCGGAAGCTCCCCACCATATTCCGGTAAACCGGACACGCGACTTTGCCAGGCATTGAAATGCCCACCCGAAGTGCTGGCCACCAGGTCGACCGCCGGCTCGGTGCACAACGCGCCCCCGACTCGGTCGAGGTTGCCGGTGACCAGGTTGATCAGTTGCACCAGCCAGTGGCAGAGGCTGCCGAACGCCTGGGTCGACACGCCCATGCGCCCATAGCACACCGCCTTGTCTGCAGCGGCGAAATCTCGCGCCAGTTGGCGGATGTCAGTAGCAGCAATGCCGCAGACGGCGCTCATTTTCTCGGCGGTCAACGGCGAAATCGCTTCACGCACCCGCTCCAGACCATCGACCGGCAAATGCGAGCCACGGGCCAGGTTCTCATCGAACAGGGTGCTGAGCAGGCCACACAACAAGGCAGCGTCCCCACCGGGGCGCACGAACAGATGACGATCCGCCATCGCCGCCGTTTCGCTGCGCCGCGGGTCGACCACCACCAGCTGCCCACCCCGGGCGCGCAGCGCCTTGAGGCGTTTTTCCACGTCCGGCACGGTCATGATGCTGCCGTTGGACGCCAACGGGTTGCCGCCCAGAATCAGCATGAAGTCTGTGTGGTCGATGTCCGGAATCGGCAACAGCAACCCGTGGCCGTACATCAGATGGCTCGTCAGGTGCTGGGGCAATTGGTCCACCGAGGTGGCGGAATAGCGGTTGCGGGTTTTGAGCAAGCCCAGAAAATAGTTGCTGTGGGTCATCAACCCATAGTTGTGCACGCTGGGGTTGCCTTGGTAGACCGCGACGGCATTGCGACCATGGGCCTGCTGCACCGACCAGAGCTTCTCGGCAGCCAAGGTGAAGGCCTCTTGCCAACTGATCGGCTGCCATTGGTCACCGATGCGCCGGTGAGGCACGCGCAGCCGGTCGGGGTCGTCCTGGATATCCTGCAACGCCACCGCTTTGGGGCAGATATGGCCACGGCTGAACGGGTCCTCGGGGTCGCCCTTGATGGAGCTGATTCGCGCCCGCCCGTCGGCTTCATGACTGACTTCGATGTTCAGGCCACAAATGGCTTCGCACAGGTGACAGGCACGGTGATGCAGGGTCTTGGTCATGGCCGCCTCTGCCTTGTTGTTGTCCAGGCACGACTATGCGCCCGGCCCTTGCCTGCGGCCAGCGCGCTTCGTCCCATGAATCCCCCGACATCAGGCGCACGATTTGCGACAGCCATTTGCCAAATTGCCAACAAGCCGTGTACAACCTCTGTAGCAAATAAAAAACAGCCAAGGCTCAGCGGGTTACGACATCCTTCGCAACAGAGACGCTGTTCTCCCTCTTGGTTTCAGGCGACATTTAATTATAGTATTGCGCCTTTCCCTATTTCGTCCGCCCCGTGCGGCTTACGCCGCAGGTCACTCCCGTTGTCAAAAAAACCATACGGTCGACCTGCATACCGTTGCAGATAAGGTAGTCAATCATGAGCGCTAGGCACTTTCTCTCCCTGATGGATTTCACCGCTGACGAATTGCTCGGCGTGATCCGTCGAGGCATCGAGCTGAAGGACCTGCGTAACCGAGGCGTGCTGTTCGAGCCGCTGAAAAACCGTGTGCTGGGGATGATCTTCGAGAAGTCCTCGACCCGCACCCGTCTGTCGTTCGAAGCCGGCATGATCCAGCTCGGCGGCCAGGCTATTTTCCTGTCGCCACGTGATACCCAGCTGGGTCGTGGCGAACCAATCGCCGACAGCGCCATCGTCATGTCGCGCATGCTCGACGCGGTGATGATCCGTACCCATGCCCACAGCACCCTCACCGAGTTCGCCGCCAATTCGCGCGTTCCGGTAATCAACGGCCTGTCGGACGAGTCGCACCCGTGCCAGCTGCTGGCCGACATGCAGACCTTCCACGAACACCGTGGCTCGATCCAGGGTAAGACCGTGGCCTGGGTCGGTGATGGCTTCAACATGTGCAACTCGTACATCGAAGCGGCGGTGCAATTCGACTTCCAGCTGCGCATCGCTTGCCCGGAAGGCTACGAGCCTGACCAGCGTTTCCTCACGTTGGGTGGCGACCGTGTGCAAATCGTCCGTGATCCAAAGGAAGCGGTGCGGGGTGCACACCTGGTGACCACCGATGTCTGGACTTCCATGGGTCAGGAGGAGGAAACTGCACGGCGCCTGGCGCACTTCGCGCCTTACCAGGTCACCCGCGAACTGCTCGACCTGGCGGCACCCGATGTCCTCTTCATGCACTGCCTGCCCGCCCACCGTGGCGAGGAAATCAGCCAGGACCTGCTCGACGACCCACGCTCGGTCGCCTGGGACGAAGCTGAAAACCGGCTGCATGCACAGAAGGCGCTTCTCGAATTCCTTGTAGAACCGGCTTACCACCACGCATGAGTCAACCCCTACTGCTCAACCTGCGCAACCTCGCCTGCGGCTATGGCGAGCAGCGCATCGTCCAGAACCTCAACCTGCACCTGAACGCAGGCGACATCGGTTGCCTGCTGGGTTCCTCCGGTTGCGGCAAGACCACCACCCTGCGCGCCATCGCCGGCTTCGAGCCGGTGCACGAGGGCGAGATCCAGCTGGCTGGCGAGGTCATTTCCCGCGCAGGCTTCACCCTGTCCCCGGAGAAACGCCGCATCGGCATGGTGTTTCAAGACTATGCGCTGTTTCCGCACCTGACCGTGGCACAGAACATCGCCTTCGGCATCGCCAAACACCCGCGCCAGGCCGAAGTGGTCGAGGAGATGCTCGAACTGGTCAAGCTGGGTGGCCTGGGTGGACGCTATCCCCATGAGCTGTCCGGCGGCCAGCAACAGCGTGTCGCGTTGGCCCGCGCCTTGGCCCCCGAGCCTCAATTGCTGCTGCTCGACGAACCCTTCTCCAACCTTGACGTAGAGCTGCGTCGCCGGTTGAGCCATGAGGTCCGTGACATTCTCAAAAGCCGTGGCACCAGTGCCATCCTGGTGACCCATGACCAGGAAGAAGCCTTTGCCGTCAGCGACCACGTCGGCGTGTTCAAGGAAGGCCGCCTGGAGCAGTGGGATACCCCCTACAACCTCTACCACGAGCCGCAGACGCCATTCGTGGCCAGTTTCATCGGCCAGGGCTACTTCATCCGTGGTCAGATGAGCAGCCATGAATCGGTCAACACCGAGGTGGGCGAGCTGCGCGGTAACCGAGCCTATACCATGGCCCAAGGCAGCTGGGTGGATGTGCTGCTGCGCCCAGACGACATCGTGCCGGCGCCGGACAGCGAGCTGCGGGCCAAGATCGTTGGCAAGAGTTTCCTCGGGGCCTCGACCTTGTATCGCCTGCAACTGCCCACTGGCAGCCAGCTCGAGGCCATTTTCCCCAGCCATATCGACCACCAGGTCGGTCAAGATGTCGGCATTGCCGTGAAGGCCGATCACCTGGTGCTGTTCCCGGTACCGGGCAGTGTGGCGGCGCAGTTGCCGCGCCAGGAGAACGGGGTTCGTCGCTACAGTTCGGCGACCTGACACAAGGGGCCGCGAAGCGGCCCTTGTTGTTTCAGCCTCGGCCAATCCCGGCAAATTTGCCCTGGGTATGCTCGGCCAACACCACCGCTGCCAGCTCAACTTCAAGCCCACGGCGCCCAGCGCTGACATGAATGCTTGCAAAGTTCTGCGCAGACTCATCGATGAAGGTGCGCAGGCGCTTCTTCTGCCCCAACGGGCTGATGCCGCCCACCAGGTAGCCCGTCGCACGCTGCGCCACTGCTGGGTCAGCCATCTCGCACTTCTTCACGCCTGCGGCCTGGGCCAGTGCCTTCAGGTCCAGGGTTCCGACTACCGGCACCACCGCCACCAACAGCTCCCCCTTTTCACTGCTCGCCAACAGGGTCTTGAACACCTGCTGAGGGTCTAGCCCGAGCTTCTCTGCGGCTTCCAGCCCGTATGAGGCGGATTTGGGGTCATGCTCGTAACTGTGCACACGATGTTCGGCGCGCACCTTTTTCAACAGGTCGAGGGCGGGGGTCATTCAGCACTCCGGTCTGGGACAGGTCGGCGGCTACTTTAGGATAAATCCCACAAGCCAGCCAGCGCAGAGCTGACAAGCCTCTCTAGCACGCTGATTCACGCCCCTAATGGCCGGCCATTTCGTGACCGAGCGTTCACTTTCGACCTTTGACATCAGCGTTTCTTGTCTATATTTTTTCGTTTCTGAAGAAATGGTGCACTTATAAGGTGCATTTCCTGTACCCGCCCGACGTCAATGGGGATCGATGTCGGGCTTTGCTGTCGAGCGCCAAGCGCCTCACAACAAAAACAACGAGGTCATACATGACGACTGCTCTGCGCGAACCCACTCTGTCCAGCCAATGCCTGGCCGAATTTCTCGGTACGGCGCTGCTCATCTTCTTTGGTACCGGCTGCGTCGCAGCCTTGAAAGTCGCGGGCGCCAGCTTCGGGCTCTGGGAAATCAGCATCATCTGGGGCGTGGGCGTCAGCATGGCGATCTACCTCACCGCCGGTATTTCCGGTGCGCACCTGAACCCGGCCGTGAGCATCGCCCTCACCCTGTTCGCCGGCTTCGACAAGCGCAAACTGCCTTTCTACATGCTGGCCCAGGTATGCGGCGCCTTCTGCGGTGCAGCATTGGTCTACACCCTTTACAGCAACCTGTTCTTCGATTTCGAACAAGCCCACGCCATGCTGCGTGGCAGCCCGGCCAGCCTGGAACTGGCGTCGGTATTCTCGACCTATCCGCATCCGTCGCTGTCCTTCGGCCAGGCGTTTCTGGTCGAGGTGGTCATCACCGCCATTCTCATGGCCGTGATCATGGCCCTAACCGACGACAACAACGGCCTGCCCCGCGGCGCCATGGCTCCGCTGCTGATCGGCCTGTTGATCGCGGTGATCGGCAGTGCCATGGGGCCGTTGACCGGTTTCGCGATGAACCCCGCCCGAGACTTCGGGCCCAAACTGATGACTTTCCTGGCAGGCTGGGGCGAAATCGCCTTCACTGGCGGACGGGACATACCCTATTTCCTGGTACCGGTGTTTGCCCCGATTCTCGGCGCTTGCCTGGGTGCCGCGCTGTACCGCGGCCTGATCGCTCGCAACCTGCCGGTGGCGCAAAACGCGACCACTGAGACAAACGACAATCCCCAGGGCGATACTCAAGTCAACTGATACCGGCGTCGCGAGACTTCGCCCGCCCAAGCCCTGACCTAATCAATTTGCAAGGCCTACGACCATGACAGATACCCAGGATAAGAACTACATCATCGCCCTGGACCAGGGCACCACCAGTTCGCGGGCCATCATTTTCGACCGTGATGCCAACGTGGTCGGCACCTCACAACGAGAGTTCGCCCAGCACTACCCGCAGGCCGGCTGGGTCGAGCACGACCCCATGGAAATTTTCGCCACCCAGAGCGCGACCATGGTCGAGGCACTGGCGCAGGCGGGCATCAGCCATGCCCAAGTCGCGGCGCTGGGCATTACCAACCAGCGTGAAACCACGGTGGTCTGGGACAAGGAAACCGGCCGCCCGGTATACAACGCCATCGTCTGGCAGTGCCGTCGCAGCACCGAAATCTGTGCCCAGCTCAAGCGCGACGGCCATGAAGAGTACATCCGCGAAACCACGGGGCTGGTGACCGACCCGTACTTTTCCGGTACCAAGCTGAAGTGGATTCTGGACAATGTCGAAGGCGCTCGTGAACGCGCCGAGCGCGGCGAATTGTTGTTCGGTACCGTCGACACCTGGCTGATCTGGAAATTTTCCGGTGGCAAGGTGCACGTCACCGACTACACCAACGCCTCGCGTACCCTGATGTTCAACATCCACACACTGCAGTGGGACGAAAAGCTGCTGGAAATCCTGGGCATCCCGCGCCAGATGCTGCCTGAAGTTCGACCTTCTTCCGAGGTATACGGCCACACCAAGAGCGGCATCGCCATCGCCGGTATCGCCGGTGACCAACAGTCGGCATTGTTCGGGCAAATGTGCGTGGAACCCGGCCAGGCGAAGAACACCTATGGCACCGGCTGTTTCCTGCTGATGAACACCGGCGACAAGGCCGTCAAATCCTCCCACGGCTTGCTTACCACCATCGCCTGCGGGCCGCGTGGTGAAGTGGCCTACGCGCTCGAGGGCGCCGTTTTCAATGGTGGCTCCACCGTACAGTGGCTGCGTGATGAGCTGAAAATCGTCAACGATGCCCTGGATACCGAGTACTTCGCCAGCAAGGTCAAGGACAGCAACGGCGTTTACCTGGTGCCGGCATTCACTGGCCTGGGCGCCCCCTACTGGGACCCGTACGCCCGTGGTGCACTGTTCGGTCTGACCCGTGGCGTGAAAGTCGATCACATCATCCGCGCCGCGCTGGAGTCGATCGCCTACCAGACCCGCGACGTGCTCGACGCCATGCAGCAGGACTGCGGCGAACGCCTGTCAGAGCTGCGCGTGGACGGCGGCGCGGTGGCCAACAACTTCCTCATGCAGTTCCAGGCGGACATCCTCGGCACCTGCGTCGAACGCCCGAAGATGCGCGAAACCACCGCACTCGGTGCTGCTTACCTTGCCGGCCTGGCCTGCGGCTTCTGGAGTGGCCTGGACGAATTGCGCGACAAGGCCATCATCGAGCGAGAGTTCAGCCCGCAGCTGGACGAAGCCCAAAAAGAGAAGCTGTACAAGGGCTGGAAAAAGGCTGTTGAACGTACTCGCGACTGGGAAGATCACGACGCCTGAATCGCCTTTTAGGACGATGTGAAACGACCGACCTCTTCGCGGCGGTCCGGCGCACCGGTAAAACCGCTCCCACAGGGACACCACCAGCACCGAAAGCGCTGGTATTCCTGTGGGAGCGGGTTTACCGGTGCGCCGGACCGCCGCGAAGAGGTCGGCACTTACAACAGCCCAGCTACTGGCCGTCATCCACTTCCTACGGCATCATTGCAGAATTTGTCCGGCAGCCCCTAAGGACCGCCCATGAATCTGCCCCCTCGCCAACAACAAATTCTCGAGCTGGTCCGCGAACGTGGCTATGTCAGCATCGAAGAAATGGCGCAGTTGTTCGTCGTGACCCCGCAAACCATCCGTCGTGACATCAACCAGCTCGCCGAGCTCAATCTACTGCGCCGCTACCATGGTGGAGCCGCCTATGATTCGAGCGTCGAGAACACCGCCTACGCCATGCGCGCCGATCAGATGCGCGACGAGAAGCAGCGCATTGCCGAAGCCGTGGCCCGGCAGATTCCCGACCACGCGTCACTGTTCATCAATATCGGAACCACCACCGAGTCGATTGCCCGGGCACTGCTGAACCACAACCACCTCAAAGTGATCACCAACAACCTGCATGTGGCGGCAATTCTTGCGGCCAAGGACGATTTCGAGGTGCTGGTCGCTGGCGGCACGGTGCGTCGCGATGGCGGCGTGGTAGGCCAGGCCAGTGTCGATTTCATCAACCAGTTCAAAGTCGATTTTGCCCTGGTGGGTATCAGTGGCATCGACGAGGACGGTAGCCTGCTGGACTTCGACTACCAGGAAGTGCGTGTTTCCCAGGCGATAATCGCCAATGCCCGCCAAGTGATCCTCGCCGCCGACTCCAGCAAGTTCGGGCGCAATGCCATGGTTCGTTTGGGCTCGATCAGCCTGGTCGATTGCCTGGTGACCGACCAATCCCCTTCTCCTGCACTTACCCAGTTGCTCAACCAGTACAAGATTCGCCTCGACGTGGTTTGAAGGCTGGCGGGGGCATGCCGCAAGATTCTTGGCGTTGATGAGATCAAGCGCCGCCCGCGCGGCGCATCGCGAGCAAGGCTCGCTCCTACGTTTGTTTACGGCCAGTAACGCCTGTGAAAGGCGCGCGCGACCGCCTTGTTTGCACGACGCGACTTCAAACCATGCGCCAAAGCGTTCGCGCGCAAATCCCACAGGCATCACTGGCCCGAAACAAACGTAGGAGCGAGCCTTGCTCGCGATGCGCCGCGCGGGCGGCGCTCGATCTCACAGAAGACATCCCCCTCAAGCCGATCACTCAAATTTTCGTAATTGTTCACTTTCCTGTCATCACATCAGTTTTTTCTATAAAGACTGACTGGCGACTGGCTTTGTGTTGCGCTAGTATTTTCGGAAACGAACATTAATGTTCATATTCGATTCGAATAGCTTCAGGAGGCCTTGCCCGTGTCCCAACCCGTCTCGTCCCAGCCCCCACACGCCGACTGCTATGACCTCGCCGTTATCGGCGGTGGCATCAATGGCGTGGGCATCGCTGCCGACGCCGCCGGGCGGGGGCTGAAGGTGTTCCTTTGCGAAAAGGATGACCTGGCCCAGCACACCTCTTCGGCCAGCAGCAAACTGATCCACGGTGGGCTGCGCTACCTGGAGCACTACGAGTTCCGCCTGGTGCGTGAAGCCCTGGCCGAGCGTGAAGTCCTGCTGGCCAAGGCCCCTCACATCGTCAAGCCCATGCGTTTTGTCCTGCCGCACCGCCCACACCTGCGTCCGGCCTGGATGATCCGTGCCGGGCTGTTCCTGTACGACCACCTGGGCAAACGCAAGCGCCTGGGCGCCTCGCGCAGCCTGCGCTTCGGCCCTGGCTACCCGCTCAAACCGACCATCACCCGCGGATTCGAATACGCCGACTGCGCGGTGGACGACGCTCGCCTGGTGGTGCTCAACGCCATGGCCGCCCGTGAAAAAGGCGCACACATTCGCACCCGCACCCGCTGCTTGCGCGCCGAGCGCGTGGAAGGCGTATGGGAAGTGGAACTGCAGCACGCCGACGGCAGCCAACAGACCATCCGTGCTCGCGCGCTGGTCAACGCCGCTGGCCCCTGGGTCGCCAGCTTCATCAAGGACGACCTCAAGCTCAGCGCGCCGTACGGAATTCGCCTGATCCAGGGCAGCCACATCATCGTGCCGCGCCTGTACGAAGGCGAACATGCCTACATACTGCAGAACGAAGACCAGCGCATCGTGTTCTGCATTCCCTACCTGGATCGCTTCACCCTGATCGGCACCACCGACCGCGAATACAGTGGTGACCCTGCCCAAGTGGCCATCACCGAACAGGAAACCGATTACCTGCTGAAGGTGGTGAACGAGCATTTCAACCACCAGCTGGCCCGGGCCGACATCCTGCACACCTACTCCGGCGTACGCCCGCTGTGCAATGACGAGTCGGACAACCCTTCGGCGGTTACCCGTGACTACACCCTGGCGCTGTCCGCCGAACAAGGCCAGGCGCCTTTGCTCTCGGTGTTCGGCGGCAAGCTGACCACCTATCGCAAGCTGGCCGAGTCAGCCATGGCGGAACTCAAGCCGTTCTTCACCCAGATGCGCGGCAGCTGGACGGCCGAGGCAACACTGCCGGGTGGCGAGAACATGACCACTGCCCAAGCACTGGTGGATGCCATTCTGGCCCAGTACGGCTGGCTACCCGTCGATATCGCCAAGCGCTGGGCCGTAACCTATGGCAGCCGCGTGTGGGGTCTGCTGGAAGGTGTCAGCGGGCCGGACGATCTTGGCCAGGCTATCGGTGGCGGGTTGTTCAGCCGTGAGGTCGACTACCTGCGTAGCCAAGAGTGGGCTATCAGCGCCGACGACATTCTGTGGCGGCGAACCAAACTGGGCCTGTTTACCTCGGCGAGCGAACAGCAAGTGCTGAAGGACTACCTCAAGCAAACAGTCTGCAACTCATCGACTGGCGTACAGGCTGCCTGAACCGACTCGACGCGGTGCATCCAGGCAATGCACCGCGTCACGCCGCACAGCAATTCACAGTGGCCAGCGCATGAAGGCCTCCTGAGTCAGTTGCTCGATCAAGACACGCTCCTTGCTCTCCAGGTCCCTGGTCAGCACCCTGCACTGCTCCAGATACGTGTTTTCACTGATGACTCCCTCGCTTACCAGCGATTCGGCAAGCTCCAGGGCTTGACGCTGCGCATCCACAAGCGCCCTGAAACGCAGGAAGTACGTGTTGCGCAAGTAGTCCTGCCAATACGTCTGCTCGGCAAGCGACTGCATAAGCCGAGCATTGTTGTCCGCGCTTTCCACAGACAGAACTTCAACCCTGGCGGCATTGATATCTTCCACCGTCACCAACGATTCCGGCAGGTAGTGCATCCGAAGTGGTTGGGCCGGCAACTGCAAAGGCCCGGCAAGCCCCACCCGGTAGGCAAGGTAGGTTTCGATATCGTCAATACGCTCCAGGCGCTCCGGATCGTTGGCGAATGCGTTTCTGAGGCGTTTGAGTTTTTCCGCTGCAATTCTGTCGATCTCCTGCAAGCGAAACAGCGAGCGCCCCAGTCTCATCAACGCCCTCTCGCTCTGCATCTGCGACAAACCCGCCGTCTCACGGTGCACCAGTGCACGCACTTCCATCTGACTGAACAGCCAAAGCACACGGTCTTCGCAGGTCGCCATTCCGCCCGCCTGCACGAACAACAGCTCACGCAACTCGGTGTTCTGCTCGCAAGCCTCGATGATGGCCCATACCCGTGCCCGGTAATAACTTGGGTGCTTCAAGAAATCCGGCGACCTGCCAAAGTCATGCAGGAAGTGGAAAAAGTCATTTGAACCCGGCTCATTGCGCAGGTTGAGCCATGTCTGCTCGCGCGCGATGCGCTGCGCATCGGACGCTCCCGTCAGCCACTGAGCCAACTCGGCCTGGCGTTGCAGATGCTCTCGGTAATTCAAGCTTCCTTGGTCACTGGCATGTATCGCGCTCGAAGGGCCGGGCTGCGCTTGCACATAACGTTCACTGGCTTCGTCCAGAGGATTGCCACGCAAGGCCATCTGTTGCAGTCGATCCCGTAGCCCTTGAAGGTCTTGGTTGACCTGCTGGATCTGGTTTTCCCTCAGGTCGACAATGCCGCGCCACGGCAGTTGCCGGATGCCCTCAGGCAGCTGCGCAAGTTGCGCCCCACGCATGCCCACGCTGCGCAGGTTCAACAACCCCCTTACCTCGGGTGCGATGCCCAGTGGGTTGAAGTTGATCTGCAGACTTTCAAGGTTGTGCAGCGCCCTCAACCGCTCGTTATCCGGCAGCGTGAAGATGATCTCGTTATTGTCCAGGCTCAGCACCCGAAGCTCAGGCAAGTACTCCAGGCCCGATGGAATCGAGAGCAATCGATTGTCACGCAGGTCCAGTTCCCTGAGGTTTGGAAAACGCCTGAGGAAGTCAGCGTCAATTTCCACCAGGTCCATATCGCGCAGCGTCAACCGCGTGACATGCTCGAACATGATGTTCTCCGGCAATCTCGGCAGTTGGCCCACTCGCTCTGCGCGGATGTCCAAGGCATAGGTGCCGTCGCCCAGCACCCCTGACTTGCGGCGCCAACAACGGCGGATCGACTTGATCACCCTGCTACGCCGCAGCAGGTCGAGAAGATTCACGTACTCGGCCCGCCAACTCGCCAAGCCCTGACGCAGTCTCATCCACTGCCCGTGCAGCCTCTCATAGCGCGACCATGGGTCCGCCCCGCTAGAGATGATATCGAGCATGTAGCGCTGTAACTGGTCATCATCGAGTGTCGGAAAAATCTGCCGAATCCCGCGCCTGCTGGCTTGCGCACGGCTCCCTCCTCGGCCGCTGAGCGGGTAGCCGAGCCGACCGTCGGCAAAGCGCACAGGGGGACGTACACCGCCGGAGATCGGTGCTTGTCCAATGTGCCTGGAGGCGGTATCGCGATGGCTTCGGGCATGAGTCGCCAGCACGTTGATCAGTTCCTGCTCACTGAGCATGGCACTGCCCAGCAGCACTTTCTGATTCTCGCTCATGGCAAACAGAATGGCGTTCATGAGGCTGTCGGTGGTGGTGATGTCCGAGTGGCCGCCAACGGCTTTATCATGAACACTGTAACCGCCATCCTTTCGCACGATGCAGACGACCTGCTCGGCAACCTCTGCCCCCGCTTGCCCTACCACCTCGCCCTCCGGGGAACCTGCTCGGAGCTCGACACGAAGCGAAGTTGGCCAGGCGGCAAGTTCCTGTACCAGCCCAAGCGCGAGTCTTTCCGTGTCGGCATTGACGGCCGCTCTTTGCCGCAACCCCGCGCAGGCACGATCCAGGCGACTGTCTCGCAAGAACCAGCGCGCTCGTTCCGCCAGGCCCAGCGACACTCGCCCCGTCGCATTCAGTTGCTCAAGGGCCGCACTGTCGACCTGCCGGCGTATTTCCTTGGCGCCGCGCACGGTCAGCCCAGGGAAATGCCGGCGCAACAACAAGTCCTCGACCTCTTCGGCATCCTGGGCGGCGGCAACCAGCAGTTCGAATGCATCGGGTTCCATGGTCGGGTGCGAAGTGTGCAAGCGATAACGGTCCAGCGCATCCTGAAGTCGCGCAGGTGCCCGCGCGTTCTCCACCTGCAGACGCCGCAAGCGGGCCTCGTCAAAGCCTGTGCTATCGAGCAGGGCCGTCGCTTGATCTTGTGTGATATCGGCAAAGCTCGCGGCCAGTCGACGCAACAGGGGTAGCTCACCCACCAGCTCCTGCGGCCGCTCGAGCGTATGGCGCCAACTGCCACTACCGTTGCGTTCGAGCAAGGGCCGATAGGCATCCTCGCGCTTGGGATGACGAATCGACAAGTCCTTGCCGTCCCTTGAACTGGCCAGCAGGAAATTCCCTTCGTGCAAATGCAGATGACCACCCTCCGGACCGACATGAATCTGCCCAACAGGCTGCTCGCCAGCTTTCGCGATGCTATAAGGCTTCATGTTGCTGGAGCACAGTTTCAAGCGCTGATTGCCAACCAGCACCGGCGTCAGCTCATCGACGAACGCTACACGTTCGAGCAGGCGGGCACCGACAGCCGCACCGATGCCCGCAGCCGCCCCCACCCCAACGGTTTCCGCCACCGAGAACAAATGCTTCAGAGCCCCCTGGCGGTCACCTATCCGCCAATCCTGATAGCCCTCGTAGACCTCATCGGCAATCTGCAGCGCGGCCACTCCCACCATGACCTCTCCCAGGACCGGTATGAACAAGCCGGCCAGGCCAAGCAAGGTCAAGCCGGCATCTTCATAACTTTTCAAGCGCGCCTTGCGGTCTTCGGCATCTTCAACCCCGGTCGGAACCGCCATTACCTTCGCATCATTGAGCATCTTGTCGATGCGTTGGGCTCGCAAGTAGGCGAACAGTGCTTGCTCGACCGGCAGGTTTCGGCAATCGAGTTCGAGTGATGTCCCGGCCTTTGCGCTGACCTTGCGCTCCTTGAGCAATGCACTGAATGCAATACGGTCCGCTTCGGCAATGAATCGAGCGAAGAAGGCGGCATAGGTCTGCTCACGCAAACGCTGCCCCAGCACGTTGTAGAAACCTTCCCAGGATTGATGACACTGAACGGGCTGCACGGGGTCACCCGGGATCCACACCAGCACACTGTGCAGCGTGTTATCGCGGTTCCTGACCTCGACGGTCACCACCCCGTGTACACATTTGCCCAGCACATAGAGTTGTCGGTTCTTGAGTGTGGTGGTCGGCAGGGGCTCGATCCTGTTTGCGCTTTCCGGCTCCGTTTTCGCGCAAACCTGCAGCATCTGTGAGCAACAGTTTTCATCGATCAGCGCCTTCAGCCCGGCAACACGCACGGCCGCTTCCATGGCAGATCGCAATGCCTCTTCAAGCATCTGATCGACCTTGTGCCTGGCCTGCGCATCGACTGGCAGCAACTTCTCTCGCAGCACATTCTGGTAGAGCCCACCCAGGTCGAGTTCGCGGCAAAGCTTGGCGAACTGAACGAAGGAAATCGGCAACACCGCGCCCGAGGAGGTCTCCAACCTTTGCCGGATGAGTGGCCGGGACTGCAACTCGTCCAGAGCAAAATTGTGTAAGGCCGCAGACAATATGGGCACTGAAGAAGTACGTACGACCCGCACGACCGGAGGCAGTGGGAAAATACTGGCGTATTCCTTTCGCACCACCGTACACAGCGAGCCAGCACTTACATCCACTTTGACGTTGTGCGATTCACGCAGTTTTTTCTCAAGCCGAGCAATGGAGAACTCAAGCAAACCGGGAATACTGGCCAGCAGTTCATTTACCCCCTCGGCGCTTTCTTGTTCCGCACTCAGCGCAAGATGCAGGCTCCTGAGCGACTCGACCGATGTATTGATCATCCAGTCAGGTAGATATCTGGCGATTGCCGCATCGATGGAGTCAGCCGGGATAGCCGCGGGGGTAGGCGCAAGGCCGGGGGTTTCAATGGTGCCACTCATGGGTTGTGCCTCCTGTAGATGAAGACACAAAGCCACAGCGCGCCTCGACGAAAGTGGTAATTAATTCTGACGGTTATTCCGCACCTGACCGTTCGGATACCCGAACGGCAAAAAACAATTCATTCGGAATATCGGACGAAAAACAGCAGCGCCTGGCTGTAGGAAAACTTTAATCCCCAGTGTTTTCGCGGCGTTATGATCAATATCAGGGCTTGGCACGAGTCATGCTCTACACTTGGTAGCCGAATGCACACCGCTTCTTGCTGTATTCGTTGAACGAAAGAGTCCGCCAACGGCTCCATAAAAAAAACAAACACGTCGAGGAAAATTTGATGCGTATCGTTCGTCAATTGCTGGGCGCCGCCATCGCGGCTGCAGTCATCGCTTCGCCAGTCATGGCCGAGGAGCTGACCGGCACCCTGAAGAAGATCAAGGATTCGGGCACCATCACCCTGGGCCACCGCGACTCCTCCATTCCGTTTTCCTACCTGGCCGGCAAACCGGAGCCTGTGGGCTACTCCCACGACATCCAGCTGGCCGTCGTCGAAGCCCTGAAAAAGCAACTGGGCACGGACATCAAGGTCCGCTACAACCTGGTCACCTCGCAAACCCGTATCCCACTGGTGCAGAACGGCACCGTGGACCTCGAGTGCGGCTCCACCACCAACAACGTCGAGCGCCAACAGCAGGTCGGCTTCTCGGTGGGCATCTTCGAAGTCGGTACCCGTCTGCTGACCAAGGTCAAGGACGGTCAACCGGCATACAAGGACTTCCCTGACCTGGCCGGCAAGAACGTCGTGACCACCGCCGGCACCACCTCCGAGCGCATCCTCAAGGCGATGAACGCCGACAAGCAGATGAAGATGAACGTGATTTCCGCCAAGGACCACGGTGAAGCCTTCAACATGCTCGAAAGCGGCCGCGCCGTGGCCTTCATGATGGACGACGCCCTGCTGGCCGGTGAAATGGCCAAGGCACGCAAGCCGTCGGACTGGGTCATCACCGGCACCCCGCAGTCGTACGAAATCTACGGCTGCATGGTGCGCAAGGATGACGCCGCGTTCAAGAAAGCGGTCGACGACGCCATCGTGGGTTACTTCAAGTCGGGCGAGGTCAACAAGAGCTACGACAAGTGGTTCCAGCAGCCGATCCCACCGAAGGGCTTGAACCTGCAGTTCCCGATGAGCGACGAGTTGAAGAAACTGATCGCCGAGCCGACCGACAAGGCCGCGGACGAGAAGAAGTCCTGATCCCCGGTTAGTGGCCCGCCGCACATTTGCCGTGCGGGCCACCGTTAAGTGTCTACCCTTTCATCCGAGGGCGTTAAACGCCCTTGGATGCTCGAAGGTGCCCGTGAAACAACCGTCTGAGGGGAAATCCCGATGAATTACAACTGGGACTGGGGCGTGTTCTTCAAGTCCACCGGCGTGGGCAGCGAAACCTATCTGGACTGGTATATCACCGGCCTGGGCTGGACCATCGCCATCGCCATCTCCGCCTGGATCATCGCGCTGCTGCTGGGCTCGGTGCTTGGCGTCATGCGTACCGTGCCGAACCGCCTGGTGTCGGGCATTGCCACCGCCTATGTGGAGCTGTTCCGCAACGTGCCGCTGCTGGTACAGCTGTTCATCTGGTACTTCCTGGTGCCGGACCTGCTGCCCGAGGGCCTGCAGGAATGGTTCAAGCAGGACCTCAACCCGACCACCTCGGCGCTGATCAGCGTGGTCATCTGCCTGGGCCTGTTCACCGCCGCGCGGGTCTGCGAACAGGTGCGCACCGGTATTCAGGCGCTGCCCCGCGGCCAGGAAGCCGCCGCCCGCGCCATGGGCTTCAGCCTGCCGCAGATCTACAACAACGTGCTGCTGCCGCAAGCCTACCGGATCATCATTCCGCCGCTCACCTCCGAGTTCCTCAACGTGTTCAAGAACTCTTCGGTGGCGTCGTTGATCGGCCTGATGGAGCTGCTGGCGCAGACCAAGCAGACCGCTGAATTCTCCGCCAACCTGTTCGAAGCGTTCACCCTGGCAACCCTGATCTACTTCACCTTGAACATGGGCCTGATGCTGTTCATGCGCCTGGTCGAGAAGAAAGTCTCGGTGCCTGGCCTGATTTCCGTGGGAGGCAAGTAAATGGACATGGATTTCAGCGAAATCATCCCCGCCCTGCCCGCCCTCTGGGACGGCATGGTCATGACCCTGCAGCTGATGGTCATGGGCGTGGTCGGCGGCATCGTGCTGGGTACCCTCCTGGCATTGATGCGCCTGTCGTCGAGCAAGCTGCTGGCGAACCTGGCCGGCGCCTACGTCAACTACTTCCGTTCCATCCCGTTGCTGCTGGTGATCACCTGGTTCTACCTGGCGGTGCCGTTCGTGCTGCGCTGGATCACCGGCGAGGACACCCCGGTGGGTGCCTTCACCTCCTGCGTGGTGGCGTTCATGATGTTCGAGGCCGCGTACTTCTGCGAAATCGTCCGCGCTGGCGTGCAGTCGATCTCCAAGGGCCAGATGGGCGCGTCGTATGCGCTGGGCATGACCTATGGCCAGACCATGCGCCTGATCATCCTGCCCCAGGCTTTCCGCAAGATGACCCCGCTGCTGCTGCAACAGAGCATCATCCTGTTCCAGGACACCTCGCTGGTGTACACCGTGGGCCTGGTGGACTTCCTCAACTCGGCACGCTCCAACGGCGACATCATCGGACGCTCCCATGAGTTCCTGATCTTCGCCGGTGTCGTGTACTTCCTCATCAGCTTCTCCGCTTCGTGGCTGGTCAAGCGCCTGCAAAAAAGGATCACCGTATGATTTCCATCAAGAACGTCAACAAGTGGTACGGGGACTTCCAGGTGCTGACCGACTGCAGCACCGAGGTCAAGAAAGGTGAAGTGGTGGTGGTCTGCGGCCCTTCGGGCTCGGGCAAATCCACCCTGATCAAGTGCGTCAACGCGCTGGAGCCGTTCCAGAAAGGCGACATCGTGGTCGACGGCACCTCCATCGCCGACCCGAAAACCAACCTGCCAAAACTGCGCTCGCGGGTGGGCATGGTGTTCCAGCACTTCGAGCTGTTCCCGCACCTGACCATCACCGAAAACCTGACCATTGCCCAGCGCAAGGTCCTGGGCCGCAGTGAAGCCGAAGCCACCAAGAAGGGCCTGGCCCTGCTCGACCGCGTCGGCCTCGGCGCCCACGCCAAGAAACACCCGGGCCAGCTGTCCGGCGGCCAGCAACAGCGCGTGGCGATTGCCCGCGCGCTGTCGATGGACCCGATCGTCATGCTGTTCGACGAACCGACCTCGGCGCTGGACCCCGAGATGGTCAACGAAGTGCTGGACGTGATGGTCGAACTTGCCCACGAAGGCATGACCATGATGTGCGTAACCCACGAAATGGGCTTCGCTCGCAAAGTGGCCAACCGCGTGATCTTCATGGACAAGGGCAGCATCATCGAGGACTGCCAGAAGGAAGATTTCTTCGGCGACCCGACTGCCCGCCACGAACGGACTCAGCACTTCCTCAGCAAGATCCTGCAACACTGATCCTGCGACCATAAGCCGGCTGGCACCGCTGCCCGACATCCTCCGGGCAGCGGATGCTGGTCGTGACAAGGCCACTGTGATGAAATGCGATCCTTCGCTTCTTCTCCCTGCCAAGCCTGCCGTGAAATCCCGCCTGATCCGCCAACTGCTGCTGCCGCCCCTGGTCATCCTGCTGATGATCGGCCTGGGTCTGGCTGGCTACCTGATCAGCGAGAGCAATGGCATCCGCACCCTCAGCGAAAATGGCGAGCGCCAGCTGGAGCTGCATGCACGTACGGTAGAGAGCGAAATCAGCAAGTACACCTACCTGCCGAGCTTGCTCGAGCTGGAAGACAGCGTCTCGAAGCTGCTCACCAGCACCGATGGCGAGTACCGCCAGACGGTGAACGAATACCTCGAAGGCCTCAACCGACGCAGCCGCAGCCGGGCGATCTTCGTACTCGACACCAACGGCCGGGTGCAGGCCACCAGCAACTGGCGCGATGCCGATTCATTCCTCGGTGAAGACCTGTCGTTCCGGGCCTATTTCCAGGATGCCGTGCGCGGTGAGCCTGGCCGCTTCTATGGCATCGGCAGCACTACCGGCGAGGCCGGCTACTACCTGGCCCATGGCCTGGAGGAACACGGCAAGATCATTGGCGTGGCGGTCATCAAGGTACGCCTGGACACCCTTGAAGAGCGCTGGCAACGCGCTCGCCTGGAAGCCTTCGTCAGCGATGAGAACGGTATCATCATCCTGTCCAGCGACCCGGCCCGACGCCTGAAGTCGGTGCGCCCACTGACGCCACAGATCAAGGAGCGCCTTGCGCGCAGCCTGCAATATTACTGGTGGCCGCTGAATGAGCTGCAACCCCTGGCCCGTGAAACCCTGGCCGATGGTGTGGAGAAACTGACCTTTCCGGCCAACAGCGAAACCGCCCATGGCAAAGCCCATGAGGTGGCCTATCTGGCCCAGACCCGCAGACTGGTCGACACGCCCTGGCACTTCACCCTGCTCACCCCTCTTCAGGACCTGCGCCGTGAATCGATGGTGCAAGGCATCCTGGTAGGCGTGGCGTTCGCTCTGCTAGCGATCCTTGGCATCGCCTGGAACGAAAGACGCAAGGTGATCGCCACCCGACTGGCCGCCCGCGAAGCACTGGAAGAAGCCAACAGCCAGCTGGAGCGGCGCATCGCCGACCGCACCGCCGACCTACGCGCCAGCAACGAGCGGCTCAAAGGGCAGATCCGCGAACGCCGTCACGCCGAACAGACCCTGCGCCATGCTCAGGACGAACTGGTGCAAGCGGGCAAGCTGGCGGCCATCGGGCAGATGTCCACCAGCATCGCCCACGAATTGAACCAGCCGCTTGCGGCACTGCGTACGCTGTCTGGCAACACCGTGCGCTTCCTGGAGCGTGGCGCCCTGGAAACCGCCAGCACCAACCTGCGTACCATGAACGACCTGATCGACCGCATGGGGCGCATCACCGCCAGCCTGCGCTCCTTCGCCCGACGTGGCGATGACCGCGGCCAAGCCTCGCTGGCCAAGGCAGTGGATGCCACGCTGCAAGTGCTGGGCAACCGCATCGCCGGCTGCCAACTGCAACTGCACAGCCAGTTCGATGACCAACAACTGGCCATCGACCAAACCCGACTCGAACAGATACTGGTCAACCTGATCGGCAACGCGATCGACGCCATGGCCAGCCAACCGCTTCCGGAACTCTGGCTGGAGGGCGAGTTGCAGGACGACAAGTACCGGCTGCGTGTACGCGACAATGGCCATGGCATCGACCCAGAGGCACGCAAGCACCTGTTCGAACCCTTCTTCACCACCAAACCGGGCGAACATGGCCTGGGCCTGGGCCTGACCCTGTCGGCGAGCCTTGCCGCCGCCGCCAAGGGCACCCTGAGCGTCGAGCACCCCGCAGGTGGCGGGACTGCCTTCGTGCTTGCCCTGCCCTTGGCCACGCCCCCTAGCGAATCGGCAGAGCACCCATGAACCAAGCGCCTCTTACCGTCCTGATCGTCGAAGACGACCCGCATGTGCTGCTCGGCTGCCAACAGGCGTTGGCCCTGGAGGACATCGCCTGCGAAGGTGTCGGCAGTGCCGAACAGGCACTGGAACGCATTGGCGATGACTTCGCCGGCATCGTCGTCAGTGATATCCGCCTGCCAGGCATCGACGGCCTGGAACTGCTGAACCGGCTCAAGGCCCGTGACCGCAGCCTGCCAGTGGTACTGATCACCGGCCACGGCGACATCGACATGGCGGTCGGCGCAATGCGCAACGGCGCCTACGACTTCATGGAAAAACCGTTCTCCCCAGAGCGGCTGGTCGATGTGGTACGCCGCGCCCTCGAGCAACGCGGCCTGTCACGCGAAGTGGTTGCCCTGCGCCGCCAACTGGCCAGCCAAAGCAGCCTGGAAGGTCGCATCATCGGCCGCTCCCCGGCCATGGAGCACCTGCGCGAGCTGATCGCCAACGTCGCCGACACCTCGGCCAACGTGCTGATCGAGGGCGAAACCGGTACCGGCAAAGAGCTAGTCGCCCGTTGCCTGCATGACTTCAGCCGCCGCCAGGGCCAACCTTTTGTCGCCCTGAACTGCGGCGGTTTGCCAGAAAACCTGTTCGAAAGCGAGATTTTCGGCCACGAAGCCAACGCCTTCACCGGTGCCGGAAAACGCCGTATCGGCAAGATCGAACATGCCAACGGCGGTACGCTGTTCCTCGATGAAGTCGAGAGCATGCCGATCAACCTGCAGATCAAACTGCTGCGCGTGCTGCAGGAACGCACCCTGGAACGCCTGGGTTCGAACCAGAGCATCCCGGTGGACTGCCGGGTGATCGCCGCGACCAAGTCCGACCTTGATGCGCTCGGCCAGAGCGGCCAGTTCCGCAGCGACCTGTATTACCGCCTGAACGTGGTCACCCTGGAGCTGCCACCGCTGCGTGAGCGTCGCGAAGACATCCTGCAGTTGTTCGAGCACTTCCTGCAGCAGTCCGCGCTGCGCTTTGACCGTGACATCCCGACACTGGACAGCCAGACCCTGTCTCGCCTGATGGCCCATGACTGGCCAGGCAACGTACGTGAACTGCGCAACGTCGCCGAACGCTACGCCTTGGGCCTGCCGGCCTTCAAGAAAAGCAGCAGCGGTGGCGCGGCTCAAGGCCTGGGCTTTTCCGAGGCCGTCGAGGCGTTCGAGCGCAACCTGCTCAGCGACGCCCTGCAGCGCACCGGCGGCAACCTCAGCCAAGCCAGCCAGGAGCTGGGCATGGCCAAGACGACGCTGTTCGACAAAGTGAAAAAGTACGGCCTCGGCTGACCTCAACCTGATCTGGAAAGACAACGTGGACCTGGTATTCAAAGCCGCCCTGGGCGCTGGTGTAGTCGTATTGCTGGCTATCCTTTCGAAGACCCGCAACTACTACATCGCTGGGCTGGTGCCGCTGTTCCCCACCTTCGCCCTGATCGCTCACTACATCGTCGGCAAGGGGCGTGGCGTCGACGACCTGAAGACCACAATCCTGTTCGGGATGTGGTCGATCATTCCCTACTTCGTGTACTTGGCGACTTTGTATGTGCTGGTGGACCGGATGCGCCTGGAGGTGTCGCTGGCGCTGGCCACGGTGGCCTGGCTGATGGCGGCGACGGTACTGGTGACGGTGTGGGTGCGGATGCACTGATTCGAATCGTGGTGCCTTCATCGCCGGCAAGCCGGCTCCTACAGGTAATGCACCGCCCCCTTGTGGGAGCCGGCTTGCCGGCGATGAAGGCAGCACCTATTCAAAGCCCGGCGATGTGCGTCATATCCTGTCGATGCGCCTGTAAATAGGGCAACACCGCCCCAAGCAATGGCGCCTTGAACTGCTCCTGGAAACGATGAGCCAACCCCGGTATCAACCGCAGCTGGCTTCCCTGGATATGCGCCGCCAGATGCACACCGTGCATCACCGGCAACAACGGGTCGGCGGTGCCATGCACCACCAGGGTCGGGACCCGCAGCTGGTTCAGCAATTCGACCCGGCTTGGCTCAGCGAGAATCGCCATGATCTGACGCTTTGCCCCTTCAGGATTGAACGCCCGGTCATAGGCCGCCGCTGCCTGCTGCAACAGCACCGCCCGATCATCTTGCACCTCGGGGCTGCCCAACGCAGCCAGCAGGTCAGCCTGCTGCTCGATGGCCACTTCCCGGTTCGGGGCGTTGCGACGGGCCAGGAGCTGAACCAGGGCCGGGTTCGGCGCCGGCAACCCTGCGGCACCGGAGCTGGACATCACCAGCGTCAGGCTGCGCACACGCTCCGGTGCCATGGCTGCCATGTGCTGGGCGATCATGCCGCCCATGCTCACCCCCAGCACATGGAAATCGCGTACCCCCAGCGCATCCATCAGCCGCAAGCCATCGCCCGCCATATCGGTCAGGCTGTAAGGCGCGGCAACCGGCAGGCCAAACTTGTAGCGCAACAACTCGACCGTCAGGTTGGCCGAGGGCGGCAATTGGTTCCAGCGCGACAGGCCAACATCGCGGTTGTCATAGCGAATGACCCGAAAACCTTGGCGGCACAGCGCCTCCACCACGTCGTCGGGCCAATGGATCAACTGCCCACCCAGGCCCATGACGAGCAGCAAAGCCGGATCTCTCGGCGCGCCGACACTCTGGTACACCAGGCTCAACTCGCCCAGTTCGGCCCGTTGCACCGGCACCTGAGCGTCACAGCGCCCAGCGGCAACTCCCGCCGGTACGCCCAACACAAAGAATAAAAAGAACAAGAAAGCCCGCATGAAAGAAACACCAGAATGCAAATCCCCAGTAGAGCGTGAGTCTGATGAAATCTGTTCGGGCGCGCTGCCACAGTTCAGTGACAGTTTGATGAACCCTGCTGAGTGGTCAGTACCAAAGGCCAGTCGACAGGCAGGGGCAACATGAGGGAAACTCAACTCATTCCATTTTCCCTCAAGTTTTTCTCCCGGAGTCAGCCGTGCTGGAGATCCGTCACCTGAAAACCCTTCATGCCCTGCGCGAGGCCGACAGTTTGGTGGAGGCCGCCGAACGCCTGCACCTGACTCAATCGGCGCTGTCGCACCAGTTCAAGGAGCTGGAAGAGCGTCTGGGCCTGCCGTTATTCGTGCGCAAGACCAAACCGATCCGTTTCACCAGCGCAGGCCTGCGCCTGCTGCAATTGGCCGATGCCACCCTGCCGCTGCTGCGTGGCGCCGAACGCGACATCGCCCGCCTGGCCGGAGGTACCGCCGGGCGCCTGCACATGGCCATCGAATGCCACAGCTGCTTCCAGTGGCTGATGCCGACCATCGACCAGTTCCGCGATGCCTGGCCGGAAGTGGAACTGGACCTGGCCTCGGGCTTTGCCTTCGCACCGTTGCCAGCGCTGGCCCGTGGCGACCTCGACCTGGTGGTGACGTCCGACCCGGTGGACCTGGCTGGCATCACCTACGTGCCGCTGTTCACCTACGAGGCCATGCTTGCCGTGGCCAACCAGCACCCGCTGGCCAGCAAGCCCTACATCGTGCCACAGGACCTGATCGAGCAAACGCTGATCACCTACCCGGTCGAACGCGACCGCCTGGACATCTTCACCCGCTTCCTGGAGCCTGCCGACATCGAACCGGCTGCCGTTCGCACCTCAGAGCTGACGGTCATGATGATGCAGCTGGTGGCCAGCGGCCGTGGTGTCTGCGGCATGCCGCACTGGGCGCTGCACGAATACAGCTCGCGGGGCTATGTGAAAGGCAAGCGCCTGGGCGAAAAGGGCCTGTTCGCCACGCTTTACGCGGCGGTCCGCACCGACATGCTCGATGCTCCGTACATGCGCGACTTCCTGCTGACCGCCAAGGACACTTCGTTCGCCACCCTCGATGGGGTCAGCGCGGTGCGTTGAGGCTCTCGCGCCACAGCGGCAGGATCAGGTCGCGGGTCAGTGGCGCCAGGTTCAACGCCGTGGCCTCCTCTGCCGCCAGCCACACCACTTCTTCGATTTCCGCCGCCGGGGCTACAACCTCGGCGCAGTCAACGCGGAACAACTCAGCCTGTACCTCGAACCCCGGCTCGTTGGCCGCCGGAGCGCTGAAGCGCCCCATGTGCAGGATGTCCACAGGATCGACCCGCAGGCCCAGCTCTTCATGAAGCTCGCGCACCAGTGCCTGGGCCGGCGACTCGCCTGCGTCGATCTTGCCACCTGGCTGCATGAAGGCCAGGGTGCCGCGCTTGCGCACCAGCAGGGTACGGCCTTGCGGGTCGATCAGCAGGGCTGCGGCGATGCGGATGGTGTTGGACATTGAAGGGCTCGCTGAGAAAGGTGCAAATGAAGTGCCGTCTGTATCGGCCTCATCGCCGGCAAGCCGGCTCCCACAGGTTGTACGATACCTGTGGGAGCTGGCTTGCCAGCGATAGGGACGGAACAGTCTACAGAAGATCCGCGACGAACGGCCCCTTGCCAAGCCGCTGCCGACCCTCCATAACCAACACATGAACCTGCCAGCCCACCAGCACCCGGTGCTCGAGCTGTTCCATCCCGCCGTCGGTACCTGGTTCCGTCGCCATTTCGCCACGGTCACCGACGCCCAGGCCCAGGCCTGGCCGCTGATTCATGCCGGCCAGTCGATGTTGCTCGCCGCACCTACCGGCTCGGGCAAGACCCTGAGCGCCTTTCTGGCCGTGCTCGATGAGCTGTATCGCGAAGGCTTGGCGCACGACGGCGAGCTTCCCGCGCAAACCCAGGTGGTGTACGTCTCGCCACTCAAGGCCCTGTCCAACGATATCCGGCTGAATTTGCAGACACCGCTCGATGGCATCGGCAAGGCCCTTGAAGATCAGGGCCTGAAAGCACCGCGTATCACCACCACCGTCCGCACCGGCGATACTGCGCAGAAAGAACGCACAGCCATGCGCAAGGTGGCACCACACATCCTGGTGACCACCCCCGAATCGCTGTACGTGCTGCTGGGCTCTGCCTCGGGCCGCGAGGGCCTGGCCAGCGTGCACACGGTGATCGTCGACGAAATCCACGCCTTGGCCGGCAACAAGCGCGGCAGCCATCTGGCGTTGACGCTGGAGCGCCTGGAAGCGCTGGCCGGGCGGCCACTGCGGCGGATCGGCCTGTCGGCGACCCAGCGCCCAGTTGAACAGGTGGCGCGGTTTCTTGCCGGGCATGAACGCCCTTGCGCGATTGTCGATGTCGGCCACATCCGCCAGCGTGACCTGGCACTGGAAGTCCCGCCGGTTCCACTGGAGGCGGTGATGGCCACCGATGTCTGGGGCCTGGTCTACGATCGTCTCGCCGCGCTGGCCCGCGAACATCGCACCACGCTGATTTTCGTCAATACCCGACGCCTGGCCGAGCGCCTGACCCGCCACCTGGGCGAGCGCCTGGGCAACCACGCGGTAGCCGCGCATCACGGCAGCCTGGCCAAGGAATATCGCCTGGCCGCCGAGCAACGGCTCAAGGCGGGCGAGCTGCAGGTGCTGGTGGCCACCGCTTCACTGGAACTGGGCATCGACATCGGCGACGTCGACCTGGTGTGCCAGATCGCCTCGCCCGGGTCGATCGCAGCCTTCCTACAACGTGTCGGCCGTTCTGGCCACCAGGTCGACGGCGTGCCCAAGGGGCGGCTGTTTCCCACGTCACGGGACGACCTGATCGAGTGCGTGGCCTTGCTCGACGGCGTGCGTCAGGGCGAGCTGGATGAACTGCATATCCCCAACGCCCCGCTGGATGTGCTGGCCCAACAGATTGTCGCGGAAGTGAGCAACCAGCCCTGGGGGGAATCTGCGCTGCTCGATCTGCTGCGCAAGGCCTCGCCCTATGCCGAACTTGACGAGGGCCATTACCAGGCGCTGTTGCGCATGCTGGCCGAGGGCTTCAACGGCCGTCAGGGCGTACGCAGCGCCTACCTGCATCGCGATGCGGTCAGTGGCACCGTGCGCGGCCGTCGGGGTAGCCAGCTTACTGCGCTGACCAGTGGCGGCACCATCCCCGAGACGGCCGACTATGCCGTGCTGCTCGAGCCCCAGGCGCTGAACATCGGTAGCGTCAACGAAGATTTCGCCATCGAGAGCATTGCCGGTGACATCTTCCAGCTCGGCAATGCGTCTTACCGCATCCTGCGGGTGGAGCCTGGGCGAGTGCGTGTCGAAGACGCACACGGCCTGCCGCCGACCATTCCATTCTGGATTGGCGAGGCGCCTGGGCGCAGCAATGAGTTGTCTGCCGCAGTGGCCCGCCTGCAAGCCCGAATCGATGAACGCCTGAGCATGAGCGACGGTGATTTCGCGCCCGTGCTTGAGTGGCTGCAGGGCACCTTCGAACTGGACGAAAACTGCGCCAGCCAGCTGCTGGACTACCTCGGCCGCACCCGTCAGGTGCTGGGCGCCCTGCCCTCGCAGCAGACCCTGGTGATGGAACGTTTTTTCGACGAGTCCGGCGGTACCCAACTGATCATCCATTCCCCCTACGGCAGCCGCATCAATCGCGCCTGGGGCCTGGCGCTGCGCAAGCGCTTCTGCCGCACCTTCAATTTCGAGTTGCAGGCAGCCGCCAGCGAGGACGCCATCGTGCTGTCGCTGTCCACCAGCCACAGCTTCGAACTGGAGGAAGTGTGGCGCTACCTGTCTAGCCGCAGCGCCGAACAGATTCTGGTCCAGGCCCTGCTCGACGCGCCACTGTTTGGCGTGCGCTGGCGCTGGACAGCTGCGGTGGCCCTGGCCCTGCCGCGCTTTGTCGGGGGGCGCAAGGTGGCCCCGCAGATCCAGCGGATGAAGAGCGAGGACCTGATTGCCTCGGTGTTCCCCGACCAGATCGCATGCCTGGAAAACATCGTCGGCGAACGGCAGATACCCGACCACCCACTGGTAGAGCAAACCCTCGACGATTGCCTGCATGAGGCCATGGACAGCGAAGGTTGGCTGGCTTTGCTGCGGCGCATGGAAAGCGGCTCGGTGAGGCTGCTCAGCCGTGACCTGCCGGCCCCCTCGCCGCTGGCCTCGGCCATCCTCAACGCCCGCCCCTATGCCTTTCTCGATGACGCGCCGCTGGAAGAGCGGCGTACCCAGGCGGTGCTCAACCGGCGTTGGAACGATGTGCACAGCAGCGATGACCTGGGTGCGCTGGACGCCGAAGCGATCAGTGCCGTCGAAGCCGAAGCCTGGCCACAGCCAGTCAGCGCCGACGAGATGCACGAGGCATTGATGGGCATGGGCGCGACCAGCCAGGCCGAGGTCCGGACCAACGCCAGTTGGGAGCTGCTGCTCAGGCAACTGGCCAAGGCAGGGCGGGCGCTCCGCCTGCCGGAGCAACAACTGTGGCTGGCCCGCGAACGCCTGAGCCTGCTGCGGGCGCTGTATGCGCACGCACATCTGGAGCCCGATCTCGCGCCCCTTCCCGGCTTCGACCAGCCCCTCGACCACGATCAAGCCCTGTGCGAGCTGATACGTGCGCGCTTGAGTGTGCATGGCCCGCTGACCTTGGTGCAGGTCGCCACGCCTCTGGGGTTGCCGGCCAGTGACGTGGAACAGGCCTTGGTTCGACTGGAAGGCGAAGGCTACGTACTGCGTGGCCACTTCACACCGGGCCAACCAACGTTGCAGTGGTGCGAACGCCACCTGCTGGCGCGAATCCACCGCTACACGGTCAAGCGCCTGCGCCGGGAAATCGAACCTGTCAGCCTGCAGGACTTCATGCGTTTTCTGTTCGACTGGCAGCATTTGGCCGACGAAGTGCGCCTGCGAGGGCCGGAGTCGGTCAGCGAAGTGTTGCAACAGTTGCAGGGGTTCCCCTGTGCGGCCGGCGCCTGGGAAGCCGAAGTACTGCCAGCGCGGATCAAGGACTTCAGCCCCTACTGGCTGGACGATACCTGTCGCAGCGGGCAATTCGCCTGGAGCCGGCTGGCGACGACCGTGGCGAGCAGCACCCTGTCGAGCACACCACTGGTGCTGCTGCCCCGTGAGCAACTGAACACCTGGCGCAGCCTCGCCCCCACACCCGCTGCCGATACCCTCGGCGCGCGTGCGCAACGCGTGCATGAAGTGCTACAAACCCATGGTGCGCTGTTCTTCGATGAGCTGGCCCATGAAGCGCACCTGCTGCCCAGCGAACTGGAGACAGCGTTGCAGGAGCTGGTGGGTTCGGGCCTGGTGGGCGCCGACAGTTTTACCGGCTTGCGCAGCCTGATCACGCCGGCGGCCAAACGCGCACCGCGCAGCGCTCGACGGGGTCACCCCCCGGTTTCAAGCAGCATGGCCCATGCCGGGCGCTGGGCATTGTTGCGCAGAAGCGCCAGCGCGCCGGATGCCGAGCAGCGACTGGAGCATATCGCCCGCTCCTTGCTGAGGCGCTACGGCGTGGTCTGCTGGCGTCTACTGGAGCGGGAAAGCGATGTGCTGCCGCCGTGGCGTGAGCTGCAGCGCTGCTTCCACCGACTGGAAGCCCGTGGCGAGATTCGCGGTGGGCGCTTCATCGCCGGGCTGGCCGGCGAACAGTTTGCCCTGCCTGAAGCGGTCGGCTTGTTGCGTCAGGTGCGACGCCGCGAGGCGCAGGGCGCACTGGTGATGATCAGCGCCAGCGACCCTCTCAACCTGCTGGGCACACTACTACCAGGGGCGAAAGTACCGGCGGTGAGCGGCAATCGCGTGCTCTATCGCGATGGGGTACCAGTAGCCAACCGGGTTGCCGGGCGCTATCAGTTTCTCGTCGAGGCGACCGAGGCCGAGCAGGCGCAATGGCGGCAGCGGTTGCTGCGCGACTGGCCATACGCCACATAACCGGGCTATGGTCGGGGTTGTAGACCGAGCCATCGAAAGGATCCCGCATGAGCCTGTCACTTCTCAGCCGTTATGCCTTCTTCGCCGCCTGTGTGTTGTTCACCCTGGCGAGCTTGCCCTTCCTGCACCACGAGTGGCTCTGGCCGTTCACCCTTGCCACCGGCGTGCTCAGCCTGATCGGCCTGGTCGACCTACTGCAGCAACGCCACGCAGTGCGCCGCAATTACCCGATTCTCGGCAATATCCGTTACCTGGTCGAAGCCATCCGCCCGGAGATTCGCCAGTACCTGCTGGAAGCCGACAGCGACGCCCTGCCCTTCTCCCGCGCCCAGCGCTCGCTGGTTTATGCCCGGGCCAAGAACGAGGCCTCGGACAAACCCTTCGGCACCTTGATCGACGTGTACGAATCCGGTTTCGAGTTCATCGGTCACTCCATGCGCCCGGCGCCACTGGCAGACCCTGCGGGTTTTCGCATCGCCGTCGGTGGCCCACAGTGCAGCCAGCCTTATTCGGCGTCGATCTTCAATATCTCGGCCATGAGCTTTGGTGCACTCAGCGCGAACGCCATCCGCGCCCTGAACGAAGGGGCCAAGCTGGGCAACTTCGCCCACGACACCGGTGAGGGCAGTATCAGCCCGTATCACCGCGAGCACGGCGGTGACCTGATATGGGAACTGGGCAGCGGCTATTTCGGTTGCCGCACCGCCGATGGCCGCTTCGACCCGGAGCGCTTCGCCGAGCAGGCGCGAAGCCCGCAGGTCCGGATGATCGAGATCAAGATGAGCCAGGGCGCCAAACCTGGCCATGGCGGCATCCTGCCCAAGCACAAGGTTACCCAGGAGATCGCCGAGACCCGTGGCGTGCTGATGGGTGAGGACTGCATCTCACCGTCCCGCCACAGCGCCTTCTCGACCCCAATAGAACTGATGCAGTTCGTCGCCCGCCTGCGCGAGCTGTCCGGCGGCAAACCGGTGGGGTTCAAGTTTTGCCTGGGCCACCCGTGGGAGTTCATGGGCATCGCCAAGGCCATGCTGGAGACCGGCATACTTCCAGACTTCATCGTCGTCGACGGCAAGGAAGGTGGCACCGGCGCCGCCCCTGTAGAGTTCACCGACCACATCGGGGTACCGCTGCGCGAGGGCCTGTTGTTCGTGCACAACACCCTGGTTGGCCTGAACCTGAGGGACAAGATCAAACTGGGCGCCAGCGGCAAGATCGTCAGTGCGTTCGATATCGCCAGCGTGCTGGCCATCGGCGCCGACTGGGCCAACTCGGCACGCGGTTTCATGTTCGCCATCGGCTGTATTCAGTCGCAAAGTTGCCACACCAACAAATGCCCGACCGGGGTGGCGACCCAGGATGCCCTGCGCCAGCGCGCCCTGGTGGTGCCGGACAAGGCCCAGCGGGTGTTGAACTTCCATCACAACACACTGCGCGCCCTGGCCGAGATGCTGGCTGCGGCGGGGCTGGAGCACCCTGCACAACTGGAGGCCAAGCACTTGGTGCGGCGCGTGTCGGCCACCGAGATCAAGCTGTTCTCGCAGATGCATGTGTTCCTCAAGCCGGGGGAGTTGCTTACCGGTGAGGTGAATGGCCAGTTCTATTCGCGGATGTGGCAGATGGCCAGGGCAGACAGCTTCGAGCCGCATGCTCAGGCGGTAGCTTGAGGCCATTGGGGCTGCTAAGCAGCCCATCGCCGGCAAGCCAGCTCCCACAGGTACTGCAGTGATCCCAAGGTCGGCGCGGTCCTTGTGGGAGCCGGCTTGCCGGCGATGGGCCGCACAGCGGCCCCGGATACTTCAGATCAAGACGCCGTACTGACCGCGCCGTGCTCCTCTTTCGGTGCCAACCGCAAGGTGTAATACAACACCGTCAGCAGCACCAGGAACGCCGGCCCGACGTACAACGCCACCCGGGTATCCTCGAAGTACGCCATCAGGCCCACCACCAGCACCAGGAAGGCCAGCGCCAGGTAGGAGCTCAGCGGCCACAGCCACATGCGGTACTTCAGGCCCTTGCGCTCAGCCGTGGACAGCCCGGCGCGGAACTTGATCTGCGCCAGCAGGATCATCACCCAGGTCCAGATCGCACCGAACGTGGCAATCGACGTCACCCAGACGAACACCTTCTCTGGCACCAGATAGTTGGCCAACACACCCAGCAGCAGCGCACCGATGGACAACAGCAAGGCATTGCGCGGTACCCCGTTGCTCGAGGTCTTGGCAAAGGCCGCCGGGGCCTGGCCATTCTGCGCCAGGCTGTAGAGCATGCGGCCGGTGCTGAAAATGCCGCCGTTGCACGATGACAGCGCAGCGGTGATGACCACGAAGTTGATGATGCCCGCGGCGGTCTTGATCCCCAAGCGCTCGAAGGTCATGACGAACGGGCTGCCTTGGCTGCCGATCTCGCTCCATGGGTAGATCGACAGGATGACGAACAGTGCGCCGACATAGAACAGCAGGATGCGCCAGAACACCGAGCCGATGGCCTGTGGAATGGTCTTTTGCGGGTTGCGTGCTTCGCCGGCGGTCAGTCCGATCATTTCCACGCCCAGGTAGGCGAACATCACCATCTGCAGCGACATCAGCACACCCGTCACGCCGTTAGGCATGAAGCCGCCGTTGCTCCACAGGTTGGAAATACCCACCGCCACACCGTCGTTGCCGAAACCGAATGCAATGACGCCAATGCCGCCCAGCACCATGGCGATGATGGTGACGATCTTGATCAGGGCGAACCAGAATTCGAACTCACCGAATGCCTTGACCGCGATCAGGTTGACCGCGCCCATGCTGCCCAAGGCCGCCAAGGCCCAGATCCAGCGCGGCACATCCGGGAACCAGATGCCCATGTAGATGGCCACCGCTGTGATTTCCGCAACGCAGGTCACCAGCCACAGGAACCAGTAGTTCCAGCCGGTAAGAAAACCCGCCAAGGGGCCGAGGTAATCCTGGGCGTAACGACTGAAGGAGCCGGCGACGGGATTGTGCACGGCCATTTCGCCGAGGGCGCGCATGATCACCAGGATCGCAAGGCCGCCAATGATGTAGGAGAGCATGATGGCAGGGCCGGCCATTTCGATGGCTTTGGCCGAACCGAGGAAAAGACCGACACCGATACAGGCGCCCAGCGCCATCAGACGGATGTGCCGTTCGCCCAGTTCACGCTTGAGCGGGCCGCCTTGGGCGGTCTCGCCGTGGGCAGGGTGGTTGCCGACTGGCATAGCAATACAACCTCATTTTGTTATTGGATTTGACCTTCGTGCAGCATCAGCCATGCCGATAGGCGTGGCGTCGCTTGCCGGGCTGGCCTTGTGAGCCGGCCCGTGTGCCGGAATAGAGCGGCCGGCAGGGCGAAGGGTCGAGCAGTATAGGAAGGCTGTCGTAGGGCTTTTCACTATAAAAACGGAAGATTTGGGGAAAACTTCCGTCGATGGCAGGTGCTCGTTGGCCCTTTCGCGCAGCCACCATAGCAATATCGGCCTGAAACGAATGCGCCACCAAAGCCGCATTCCCACGGCAGCTTTATGTTCTTCCTACAAATTTTTCACCTCACCCGGTCAACGTCTAAGCTTCAGGCAAGCAAGACGAAAAAACCTGGCCGGATTGAAGACTATGGGCGCACTGTGGCAATCGGAACAACCCAGAACGGAAGCACCCGAAACACCTCTGGCCGAGACGCCACAGATAAAGCCCCCACGTCAGCGCCGGCTGTGGTGGCGGCTGATCCTGCTGATCCTGCTGGTGGCGCTCATTGCCATCGGCTTCGCCGCCTATGACGAGTTCCGTACCTCGAACCTGCAGTCCCGGGAATTCAGCAAGCTGGCTGCCACCCTCACCTACTCGCTGCAACCTGGCCCCAGCGATGCCATCGTCTATCCCGGTGAAGGCCCGTTCGACAAGCGCCTGGGTTACAGCGCAATGGGTGAATTCCTGCCACGCCTGCTCAAGCGCGACTACCTGATCAGCCAGCAGGTGCAGTTCTCGCCAGCGCTGATGAACTATGTCGACCATGGCTTGTTCGCGCCTTACATCGAGAAGATCCAGGCCGGCCTGTCGATCACCGACTGCCGCGGCGACACGCTGTACCAGTACAACTACCCGCAACACCTGTACCCGGACTTCGGCTCGATCCCGCCGGTCATCGTCAACAGCCTGCTGTTCATCGAGAACCGCGACCTGCTCGACGCCAAGGACCCACGCAACAACCCGGCAGTAGACTGGCCACGCTTTGCCAAAGCCGCCTACAGCCAGCTGGCCAAGTACCTGGCCTTGCCCGGCCAATCGGCTGGCGGCAGCACCCTGGCGACCCAGCTGGAAAAATACCGGCACTCCCCCGACGGCCTGACCGTCTCCGGCGCCGAAAAAATCCGCCAGATGATTTCTGCCAGCGTGCGGGCCTACCAAGGTGGCCCGGACACCACCGAAGCCCGCCAGCGCATCGTGCGCGACTACCTCAATAGCGTGCCGCTGTCGGCCGTGCCTGGCCATGGCGAAGTGCATGGCATGGCCGAAGGCCTGCGGGTTTGGTACGGCGCCGATTTCGATCAGGTGAACCAGGCCCTGAACTCCACCGCCAGCGACCCTGACAGCATGGCCGCACGTGGCCTGGCCCTGCGTCAGGTACTGTCGTTGATGATCGCCCAGCGCCGTCCGTCCCATTACCTGTCCAAGGGCCGGGTGGAATTGGCCGAACTGACCGACTCGCACATCCGCGTGCTGGCCGCCAACGGCGTGATCGATCGCAAGACCGCCGACGCCGCCCTGGCCAGCAAGGCGGTGTACCGCGACTGGGTGGCGCAACCGACCATCGTGCCGATCATCACCAACAAAGGCATCAGCCTGGCCCGCAATCGCCTGGCGGCCATGCTCAACCGCCCGCTATACGACCTCGACCGCCTCGACCTGTCGGCCACCAGCACCTTGCAAGCCGACTTGCAGATGCAAGCCAGCCAGTATCTGAAGAACCTTTCCGACCCTGAGTTCGCCGCACAGATCGGCCTGATCGGCGAGCGCCTGCTGACCTCCAAGACCACCGACCAGGTGCGCTACAGCTTTACCCTGTTCGAACGCACCGCCGACGGCTCGCGGGTGCGGGTGCAGACCGACAGCACCGACCAGCCGTTCGACATCAACGAAGGCAGCAAGCTGGAACTGGGCTCGACGGCCAAGCTTCGTGTGCTCACCACCTACCTGGAAATCATCGCCGAGCTGCACGACAAGTACGCCGGCAAACCTGCTGCCGAGCTGAAGAAGGTCGAGGTGGCGGAGCTGGACCGCATCACCCAGTGGTCGCTGGAGTGGCTGATGCTCAACCAGAAGAACCAGAGCCTCGACGCCATGCTCGACGCAGCCCTTGAACGCAAGTATTCGGCCAACACGGGCGAGGCGTTCTTTACCGGTGGCGGCATGCACGTGTTCAACAACTTCCGCAAGGAAGACAACAGCCGCAACCCGACTCTCAAAGAAGCCCTGCGCGAGTCGATCAACCTGCCGTTCATCCGCCTGATGCGCGACCTGGTGCGTTACGTGACCTACCAGCAACCATTCAACCGCGTGGCGCTGCTCAAGGATGACGCCGACCCACGGCGCCAGGAGTACCTGGCTCGCTTCGCCGACAAGGAAGGCACCAACTACCTGATGCGCTTCTGGAAGAAATACCAGCGCAAGACGTCACAGCAACGCCTGGACACCTTCCTCGACAGCATGCGCATCACCCCCCAGCGGCTGGCCGCGGTACACCGCTACCTGTTCCCGGAAGCCGGCCAGGAAACCTTCAATGCCTTCGTTCGCGCCCACAGCAAGGAAGACAAGAAGGCCATGGCCAAGCTTACCGACAGCCGGCTGGTGGAGATGTACGAAGCCTATGGCCCCGGCAAGTACGACCTGCCCGACCAGGGCTTCATCGCCAAGGTCCACCCACTGGACCTGTGGCTGCTGGGTTATCTGCTGAAACACCCGAGCGCAACGCCAACGGAAATGGCCAATGCCAGCCGTTTCGAGCGCCAGGAGGTGTACGGCTGGCTGTTCAAGAGCCGCCACCAGGGCGCCCGGGACAGCCGCATCCGCACCATGGTCGAAATCGAGGCCTTCCTCGACATTCACCAGCGCTGGAAGCGCGTGGGCTACCCGTTCGATCACCTGGTGCCATCGCTGGCCACCGCCATCGGCAGCTCCGGCGACCGTCCAGCGGCGCTTTCGGAACTGGTCGGCATCATCCAGAACGACGGGGTACGGCTGCCGACCTTGCGTATCGACACCCTGCACTTCGCCGCCAACACACCATACGAAACCAAGCTGATCAGCGACCCGGATCGCGGTCAGCGGATCTTGCCGGTTGAAGTTGCCCGCGCACTCAAAGGTGCCATGTCACAGGTGGTGGACGCAGGCACCGCACGGCGTATTTCCGGCAGTTTCAAGCTGCATGACGGCACTCCGTTGGTGATGGGCGGCAAGACCGGTACCGGCGACAACCGCATCGAGAGTTTTGGCGCAGGCGGCCGGCTGATCGGCTCGCGTTCGTTGAACCGCACCGCCACGTTCGTGTTCTTCCTCGGCGACAACCACTTCGGCACCCTCACCGCCTTCGTGCCGGGGCGCTCGGCAGAGGCGTTCAAATTCACTTCGGCGCTGCCGGTACAGGTGCTCAAAGGCATGGCACCGATTCTCATGCCTTACCTGGAGCCAGGTAACCCCAACGAATGCAAGCCGCCGCAAGTGGCGGTGCATGGCCAACCCTGAAGGTGGTAGAGCGGATCAATCGAAGCTTTAGATGATAACCATCCGCATTTTTCGTCTTGTCTTTAGATATATCTTGAGTAATATCTTGCGATATATCGAAACAGACGGAGCCACCTTTCATGCGCGACACTGCTGCCCATGACCCTTTCGAGCGCCGCCCCGGCCGCGGCGAACGCGGCCCCCGGGTGTTCGCCCCCGGCGACCTCAAGCTGCTGATGCTGTCGATGCTGGCCGAGCAACCAGGCCACGGCTACGACCTGATCCGCCAGATCGAGAACCTGTTCGACGGTAACTACAGCCCAAGCCCGGGCGTAATCTACCCAACCCTCAACTTCCTCGAAGAAGCTGAACTCATCCACGGCCAGGTCGCAGGTAGCAAGCGCCTGTACGTCATCACCGAAGCCGGTCGCAACGCCCTGACCGAGCAGGCCATCGCCCTGGACGGCGTGCGCATGCGCATCGAAGTCAGCAAACGCGCCCTGCGCGGCCATGACCGCCCGCCCGAAATTCACGAAGCCGTCGGCAACCTGCGCCACGCCCTGCACATGCACAGTGGCCGCTGGACCGCGGAAGAAATCGAACGTGTGCGCAATTTGCTCAACGACACGGCCAAGGCCATCGCCTCGGGGCCTGCCGACCCCGTCACGGAGAACCACCCATGAGTGACACCATTCACCGCGTCAACCACGAAATCCGCCAACGCCGCCTGCAAGTCCTGCGGGTGACCGACCTGACCCCGCGCATGCGCCGCATCACGCTCGGCGGCGATGAGCTGCAGGGCTTCACCAGCCTTGGCAGCGATGACCACATCAAGCTGCTGTTCGCCGAGAATGCCGAGCAACAGCAAGCCATCGACGCCCGCAACCTGGGACGCGACGGCGGCGCCCGGCCAACCATGCGCGAGTACACGCCACGGCGCATCGACCTGGTGAACAACGAACTGGACATCGACTTCGTCCTGCACGGGGATGGCCCTGCTTCCACCTGGGCAGCACAGGCAGCCCCTGGCCAGGAGCTGAACATTGCCGGCCCACGGGCGTCGATGGTGGTGCCGGATATCTTCGACAGCTACTTGCTGATCGGTGACGAGACTGCCATTCCCGCCATCGGCCGACGACTGGAGGAATTGCCAGCCGGGCGCAAGGTACTGGCGGTGATCCAGGTCGAAGACGAACAGGAACGGCAGGCACTGCCGAGCAAGGCGCAGGTCGAGGTGATGTGGGTGCGTCGAGAAGAGGACCTGCTTGCGCGAGTCGAGGGCCTGACCTTGCCTGAAGGCAAGCTGTACAGCTGGGTTGCTCTGGAGAAATCGCTGACCCGACAGGCCAAGGCGATGTTGCTGGAAAAAGGCGTTAAAGAAGATGCATTGAAAGCTGCGGCGTACTGGCGGGCCGATGGGACTGCTGACGACGAGTGATCAGTACTGGCCAACCTGGCCTCTTCGCGGGTAAACCCGCTCCCACAGGGATGATACCTGTGGGAGCGGGTTTACCCGCGAAGAGGCCGGTGCAAACGCCAGCCCCCCTAGGCAGCCGCCGCCAACCGCCGCCCGCGCCAGCGATCAATCCCCAACACTACCAGGCCAATAGCCCAGAACCCCGCCAACACCCCCAACGCATTCAACATCACCTGCCCATACCCCAGGCTGGCCACATCGATGAAGGGATAGGGATAGACCCCGATCTCGTTCCCCCGCCACAAGGCATAGGCGAAGTAAGCCGCCGGGTACAACGCCCAGGCGACAAGATGCCAGAGCCGCAGAGTGCCCTTGGGCACCTCGAACCACCAATACAGCACGAACAGCAGCGGCATCACGTCGTGCAGCAACTCATCCGCCAACCATTGCCAGCCCTCGGGCTGCCACAGATGGCGCAGCAGCAGGCTGTAGGCGACTGCAACCAGCACGATGCTGGCCGCCACTGCGGAACTCACCGACGGCGACAGAAAGAAACGCTTGGCGCCTGACTCACGGCCGAAGGCCGAATAGCTGAGCACCGTCGCCACCAACGTGTTGGTCAATACCGTGAAATAGCCGAACACATTGACCAGGCCGCCAATCAGGCTGGCCTGTTCCTGCCAGCGCGCCAGCAGCACCAGGTGCACCTGCACCGACAGGCCCACCCAGCCGAGCACCGCCGCCAGGGTCAACCAGGGATGGCGCGGCATGTCAGGCCTGGCGCTGCAGTTTCACATACAGCTGCTCGACCTTTTCCCGTGCCCACGGGGTTTTGCGCAGGAAGGTCAGGCTCGACTTGATGCTCGGGTTGCTCTTGAAGCAGCGCACATCCACGCGCTCGGCCAGGCCCTGCCATTGGTAGTGAGCTACCAGCTCGGTAAGGATCTGCTCCAGGGTCTTGCCGTGCAGCGCGTTGTGTTGGGCCGTGCTCATGCCAGTGCTCCAGCGTTGGAAAGATGCGCACCTTACACGAGTGTAGTGGCCACGGCAGCCCGCACATAGCGCTAGCCAGACCATGGCGTCCCATGATGAAATAGAAACGTTATAAAGTAACAATAACGTTATCTGCCAAGGAACGTCATTTTCCCATGCTGTATTCACCCGTACGTCTCACCCCTCTCGCCGCCGCGCTCTGGCTGGCTTCTACTTCCAGCCACGCGGTAGAACTCGAACCTCAGGTCATTACCGCCAACCCCCTCGGCAATCAGCAACTGGCTGCCCCCAGCACCGTCCTCGAAGGCGACACGCTGCTGCAACAGCAGCACGGCAGCCTCGGTGAAACACTGAACAAACAGCCGGGCGTTGCCTCGACTTGGTTCGGCCCCGGCGCCAGCCGCCCGGTCATTCGAGGCCTGGATGGTGACCGCATTCGCATCCTGCGTAATGGTGTAGGCGCCCTGGATGCTTCGTCGCTGTCCTACGACCACGCCGTGCCGCTGGACCCGGTGAACGTCGAGCGCGTCGAAATCGTCCGCGGCCCCGCCGCCCTGCTCTACGGCGGCAACGCCATCGGTGGCGTGGTCAACACCTTCGACAACCGCATCCCCGACGCCCCCATCGAAGGTATCCATGGCGCTGGCGAGTTGCGCTACGGCGGCGCTGACACCACCCGCAGCAGCGCCGGCAAGCTGGAGGCCGGCGACGGCGCCTTCGCCTTGCACCTGGATGCCAGCAGCCGCCAGTTCAACGACCTGCGCATTCCTGGTTATGCGCGCAGTTCCAAAGTCCGGGACAGCGACGACCCCGGCAGCCGCCACCGCCTGGAAAACAGCGACGGGCGCCAGGACGGCGGAGCCATCGGTGGTGCCTACCATTGGGATCACGGCTACACCGGCCTGTCCTATAGCCGTTACGACAGCAATTACGGCTCGGTGGCCGAGTCCGGCGTGCGCCTGGACATGAAACAGGATCATTACGGCTTTGAAACAGAGTTGCGCGACCTGGAAGGCCCATTCAGCTCGGTCAAGGTCGATGCCGGTTACACCGACTACGAACACAGCGAGATCGAAGAAGGCGAGGTGCACACTACCTTCAAGAACAAAGGCTACGAAGCGCGAATCGAGGCCCGCCATCAACCCATCGGCCCGGTCGAAGGCGTGATCGGCGCGCAAGTGAGCCGCAACGAGTTCTCTGCCCTGGGTGAAGAAGCCTTCGTCCCCCACACCGATACCGACAGCCTGGCGCTGTTCATGCTCGAACAATGGCAGGCCACCGAACGCCTCAACCTGAGCTTGGGCGCACGCCTGGAACACACCCGGGTCGACCCGGATGCCAAGGGCAACGACAACTTTGCCACTGCCGACAGCGCCAGCACGTTCAATGCCTTCAGCCTATCATCGGGCGCGGTCTACCAACTCGACCCGGTCTGGTCGCTGGCCACGAACCTTGCCTACACCGAGCGCGCCCCGACGTTCTACGAGCTGTACGCCAATGGAGCCCACGTCGCCACCGGTGCCTTCGAAGTTGGCGATGCCGACCTGAACAAGGAAAAAGCCATTTCCGCCGACCTGGCCCTGCGCTTCGACAATGGCACCCACAAGGGCAGCGTCGGTGTTTTCTATAGCCACTTCCGCAACTACATCGGCCTGATCGGCACGGGTAACCTGCGCGAAGGCCATGACCACGATCATGATGACGATGATCATGATCACGACGAGGGCTTGCCCGAGTACCAGTACCAAGGCGTAAGGGCGCGGTTCTACGGCATCGAAGCCCAGGATCGTTGGCAACTGGCTGAGAACCGCTACGGCAGCTTCGCCCTTGAACTGTCCGGTGACTACACTCGCGCCAAGAATCTCGACAGCGGCGAACCCCTGCCACGCATCGCACCGCTGCGCTTGAACAGCGGCCTGGTATGGGAACTGGACCGCTGGCAGGCGCGGGTCGATGTGCAACATGCCGCTTCGCAACATCGCAAACCAGCCAACGAAACCAGCACCGATGGCTACACGACACTGGGCGCGAGCGTCGGCTATCGCTTCGATATCGGGCAGAGCCAGTGGCTGGCCTTCGTCCGTGGTGAGAACCTGACGGACCAGACCGTGCGCTATGCCAGCTCGATCCTGCGGGATATCGCACCGGCGCCTGGGCGTAGCGTGGAAGTAGGATTGCGGACTTCATTCTGATTTCGCGAGGGGCGCCTTGCGCCCCAATCGCCGGCAAGCCAGCTCCCACAGGGTGGACTGCGACGACCTTGAGATCGCTGCAGCACCTGTGGGAGCTGGCTTGCCAGCGATGAGGCCAGCAAAGTCGAGACAGGACCTCAAGGAACTTTGTATCCGGACTGTTACGTAACCGACAACAATCAACTGCGACAATTTGTCTTTTTTTCTTACAACTTCCCCTATATCCTCCACCCCGCACGCTGAATCGCTTCATCTATCGAACCCTGTTGCCATCCCCATCGAAGGGCCCGCCCTTTGGTGCGCTTGTCGTTTTTTCAATAATCAAAAGATAGCGCTATCTCATGCTCCAACTGCCCAAAAATTGTTACATCGGCCTCGCCCTCACCGCGCTCGCGAGCAACGCCTGCGCCAGCGAAATGTTCGCCAGCGACTCCCCCTGGATGCTGGGAGACTGGGGAGGCACCCGCACGGAACTGCTGGAAAAAGGCTACGACTTCACCCTCGGCTACACCGGTGAGATGGGCAGCAACCTGCACGGCGGCTACGACCACGACCGCACCGCACGCTACAGCGACCAGTTCACCTTCGGCGTGAACATGGACCTGCAGAAGGTGCTCGGCTGGAACGACACCGAGTTCCAACTGACCGTCACCGAACGCCATGGCGACAACATCAGCAACGACCGCATCAACGACCCACGCGTCGGCGGCTTCACTTCTGCCCAGGAAGTCTGGGGCCGTGGTGAAACCTGGCGCCTGACCCAGATGTGGATCAAGCAGAAATATTTCGACGGCGCCCTGGACGTGAAATTCGGCCGTTTCGGTGAAGGCGAAGACTTCAACAGCTTCCCTTGCGACTTCCAGAACCTGGCGTTCTGCGGCTCGCAGGTGGGCAACTGGGTGGGTGGCATCTGGTACAACTGGCCCGTCAGCCAGTGGGCCTTGCGCGTACGCTACAACCTCAATAGCGAGCTCTACGCCCAGGTCGGCGTGTTCGAACAGAACCCTTCGAACCTCGAGTCTGGCAATGGCTTCAAGCTCAGCGGCAGCGGCACCCAAGGCGCGGTGATGCCCGTCGAACTGGTATGGAGCCCACGCATCAATGGCCTGAAAGGGGAATATCGCGCCGGCTACTACTACAGTAATGCCAAGGCACAAGATGTTCTAAAGGACAGCAACGGCCAGCCGGCAGCCATCAGTGGCGCCGCCTACCGCAGCAGTTCGAGCAAGCATGGCTTGTGGCTCGGCGTGCAACAGCAGGTGACTTCGCTGGCGTCCGACCAGTCGCGCGGCCTGAGCCTGTTCGCCAACGCAACGATGCACGACAAGAAAACCAATGCCATCGACAACTATGTTCAGGCAGGGCTGGTTTACAAAGGCCCCTTCGACGCCCGCGCCAAGGACGACATCGGTTTCGCCCTCGCCCGCGTGCACGTCAACCCCGGCTACCGCAAGAACGCCCGACTGGCCAACCAGGCAGCCGGCATCGATGACTACGACAACCCGAATTTCCTGCCTGTGCAGGACACCGAATACAGCGCCGAACTGTACTACGGCATCCACCTGGCCGACTGGCTCACGGTGCGCCCGAACCTGCAGTACATCCGCCATCCGGGCGGGGTGTCGCAGGTCGACGACGCGCTGGTCGGCGGCTTGAAGATTCAAAGCAGTTTCTGATTCACGCGTTTGCATCACTTTTTGACCTAACGGAGAACCTACGATGAGCACTGAAGGTGCCAAGAATGGAACCCGCCGGCTGCCACGCCTCATGGGTGTGCTGCTGTTGCTGATGGGCCTGGCTCTGCTGGCAGGCGGCATCAAGCTGAGCCAGCTGGGCGGATCGCTCTATTACCTGATTGCCGGTATCGGTTTCGCCTTGTCCGGCGTCCTGCTGCTGGCCCAACGCCGCATCGCCCTGGGCCTGTACGGCCTGGTGCTGCTGGGCAGCACCGTGTGGGCGCTGCTGGAAGTCGGCCTGGACTGGTGGCAACTGGTGCCACGCCTGGCCATCTGGTTCGCCATCGGCGTGGTCCTGCTGCTGCCGTGGGCCCGCCGCCCGCTGACCGGCCCGGCGGCGAAAGCCAACACTGCCCTGCTCAGCGTCGCGGTCGTGGCCTCGGGCGCCTGTGCCCTGGCCAGCCAATTCACTCACCCAGGTGAAGTGTTCGGCGAAATTGGCCGTGAAAGCAGCGAGATGGCCAGCGCCGCGCCCGACATGCCCGACGGTGAATGGCAGGCCTACGGCCGCACCGAGCATGGCGACCGCTACTCGCCGCTGCGCCAGATTACCCCGCAGAACGCCTATCGCCTGGAAGAAGCCTGGCGTATCCGTACCGGCGATCTGCCGACGGAAAACGACCCGGTGGAGTTGACCAACCAGAACACGCCGCTGAAGGTCAACGGCATGCTCTATGCCTGCACCGCGCACAGCAAGGTGCTGGCCCTGGACCCGGATACCGGCGCTGAAATCTGGCGTTTCGACCCGCAGGTGAAAAGCCCGGTGGGCACCTTCAAGGGCTTTGCCCACATGACCTGCCGTGGCGTTTCGTACTATGACGAAAATCGCTACGTCAGCCGCGACGGCAGCCCGGCGCCGAAAATCTCGGACGCAGGCCAGGTCGTTGCCCAAGCGTGCCCACGCCGGCTCTACCTGCCGACCGCCGACGCCCGCCTGATCGCCATCAACGCCGACAACGGCAAGGTGTGCGAAGGCTTCGCCAACCAGGGCGTGATCGACCTGACCACCGGCATCGGCCCGTTCACCGCTGGCGGCTACTACTCCACCTCGCCCGCGGCCATCACCCGTGACCTGGTGATCATCGGCGGCCACGTCACCGACAACGAGTCGACCAACGAGCCGTCGGGCGTGATTCGCGCCTACGACGTGCACGACGGCCATCTGGTGTGGAACTGGGACAGCAACAACCCGGACGACACCAAGCCACTGGCCCCCGGCAAGACCTACAGCCGCAACTCGGCCAACATGTGGTCGATCGCCAGCGTCGATGAAGACCTTGGCATGATCTACCTGCCACTGGGCAACCAGACCCCCGACCAGTGGGGTGCCGACCGTACCTCAGGTGCCGAGAAGTACAGCGCCGGTATCGTCGCCCTGGACCTGGCCACCGGCCAGGCACGCTGGAACTACCAGTTCACCCACCACGACCTGTGGGACATGGACGTGGGCAGCCAGCCGACCCTGATCCACCTGAAAACCAAGGACGGCGTGAAGCCTGCGGTGATCGTGCCGACCAAACAGGGCAGCCTGTACGTCCTGGACCGCCGCGACGGCACCCCGATCGTGCCGATCCGCGAGATTCCGGTACCACAAGGCGCAGTCAAGGGTGACCACACCGCACCGACCCAGGCACGTTCGGACCTCAACCTGCTCGGCCCCGAGCTGACCGAACAGGCCATGTGGGGCGCCACCCCGTTCGACCAGATGCTGTGCCGTATCCAGTTCCGCGAACTGCGTTACGAAGGCCAGTACACCCCACCGTCCGAGCAGGGCTCGCTGGTCTACCCGGGCAACGTCGGCGTGTTCAACTGGGGCAGCGTATCCGTCGACCCAGTGCGCCAATTGCTGTTCACCTCGCCCAACTACATGGCCTTCGTCTCGAAGATGGTGCCACGCGAACAGGTTGCCGCCGGCAGCAAGCGCGAGAGCGAAACCAGCGGCGTGCAGCCGAACACTGGCGCACCGTACGCAGTGACCATGCACCCGTTCATGTCGCCTCTGGGCGTACCGTGCCAGGCACCGGCCTGGGGCTATGTAGCCGCCATCGACCTGTTCACCAACAAGGTCGTGTGGAAACACAAGAACGGCACCACCCGTGACAGCACTCCGGTGCCGATTGGCATGCCGGTGGGCGTGCCAAGCATGGGCGGCTCGATTGTCACCGCCGGTGGCGTCGGCTTCCTCAGCGGCACCCTGGACCAGTACCTGCGCGCCTATGACACCAACAACGGCAAGGAACTGTGGAAAGCCCGCCTGCCAGCAGGTGGCCAGGCCACGCCGATGACCTACACCGGTAAGGATGGCAAGCAGTACGTGCTGGTGACTGCTGGTGGCCACGGTTCGCTGGGCACCAAGATGGGCGACTACATCATCGCTTACAAACTGGCTGAGTAACCCTCACTGCCGCATTCGCGGGTGAACCCGCTCCCACAGATATGGCGCTGCCCTGAAGACCAGTGCTGTATCTATGGGAGCGGGTTCACCCGCGAAGAAGCCGGCAAGATGAAACCCTCCTCCTGCGCCCTTCGTCTACCATTGAAACCCATCCCCCCCCCGCCCCATCTAAGCACCATAGTCATTTACGCAGGTGCCCCATGAGCAACCAGCAGGATTTCCCCGAACAACCCGACGAACACAGCGAAGTCGAACACCTCCAGACACAGGCCGAGCCCGGCCACGCCCTTGCCTTGCCCGGCCAGCAACTGCCGGACAAAGTCTACGTAATCCCGATTCACAACCGCCCGTTCTTCCCGGCCCAGGTCCTGCCGGTGATCGTCAACGAGGAACCTTGGGCGGAAACACTCGATCTGGTAGCCAAGACTGAGCACCACTCACTGGCGCTGTTCTTCATGGACACCCCACCCGAAGACCACCGCCACTTCGACACCTCCGCCCTGCCGCAGTACGGCACTTTGGTCAAGGTGCACCACGCCAGCCGCGAAAACGGCAAGCTGCAATTCGTCGCCCAGGGCCTGACCCGGGTACGCATTCGCACCTGGCTGAAGCACCACCGCCCACCGTATCTAGTCGAGGTCGAGTACCCGCACCAGCCGACCGAGCCAACTGACGAAGTGAAGGCTTACGGCATGGCCCTGATCAATGCGATCAAGGAGCTGCTGCCACTCAATCCGCTGTACAGCGAAGAGCTGAAGAACTACCTCAACCGCTTCAGCCCAAACGACCCGTCGCCGCTCACCGACTTCGCCGCAGCGCTGACCTCCGCCACCGGCAATCAGCTGCAGGAAGTACTGGACTGCGTGCCCATGCTCAAGCGCATGGAAAAAGTCCTGCCCATGCTGCGCAAGGAAGTCGAGGTCGCCCGCCTGCAAAACGAGATCTCCGCCGAGGTCAACCGGCAGATCGGCGAGCATCAGCGCGAGTTCTTCCTCAAGGAGCAGCTCAAGGTCATCCAGCAGGAACTGGGCCTGACCAAGGACGATCGCAGTGCCGATCTGGAGCAGTTCGAACAGCGCCTTGAAGGTAAGACCCTGCCCGAGCAGGCCAAGAAGCGCATCGACGAAGAAATGGGCAAGCTGGCGATTCTCGAAACCGGCTCGCCCGAGTACGCCGTCACTCGCAATTACCTGGAATGGGCCACTGCCCTGCCTTGGGGCGTGTATGGCAAGGACAAGCTCGACCTCCAGCACGCCCGCAAGGTCCTGGACCAGCACCATGCAGGTCTCGACGACATCAAGGAACGCATTCTCGAATTCCTCGCCGTCGGTGCCTGGAAAGGTGAAATCAGCGGCTCCATCGTCCTGCTGGTAGGCCCACCGGGTGTGGGCAAAACCAGCATCGGCAAGTCCATCGCCGAATCCCTCGGGCGGCCGTTCTTCCGCTTCAGCGTCGGCGGTATGCGCGATGAGGCGGAGATCAAGGGCCACCGCCGCACCTACATCGGCGCCCAACCGGGCAAGCTGGTGCAGGCCTTGAAAGAGGTCGAGGTGATGAACCCGGTGATCATGCTCGACGAGATCGACAAGATGGGCCAGAGCTACCAGGGCGACCCGGCCTCGGCGCTGCTGGAAACCCTCGACCCAGAGCAGAATGTCGACTTCCTCGACCACTATCTGGACCTGCGCCTGGACTTGTCCAAGGTGCTGTTCGTCTGCACCGCCAACACCTTGGACTCTATCCCCGGCCCACTGCTCGACCGTATGGAAGTGATTCGCCTGTCCGGCTACATCACTGAGGAAAAACTGGCCATCGCCAAACGCCACCTCTGGCCCAAGCAGCTGGAAAAAGCCGGCGTGGCCAAGACCAGCCTGAGCATCAGCGACAGCGCCCTGCGAACCGTGATCGAAGGCTACGCCCGCGAAGCTGGTGTACGACAGTTGGAGAAGCAACTGGGCAAGCTGGTGCGCAAGGCGGTGGTCAAGCTGCTGGACAACCCCGATGCCAAGCTGAAGATCGGCAACAAAGATCTGGAACCCGCGCTGGGCATGCCGGTGTTCCGCAGTGAGCAGGTATTGGCTGGCAAGGGCGTGATCACAGGATTGGCCTGGACCAGCATGGGCGGCGCGACGCTGCCAATCGAGGCCACCCGCATCCATACCCTGAACCGCGGATTCAAGCTGACTGGCAAGCTGGGCGATGTGATGAAAGAGTCCGCCGAAATTGCCTACAGCTACGTCAGTTCTAACCTGAAGCAATTCGGCGGTGACCCAGGTTTCTTCAATGAAGCCTTCATTCACCTGCACGTACCGGAAGGCGCCACGCCCAAAGATGGCCCAAGTGCCGGTATCACCATGGCCAGCGCCCTGTTGTCACTGGCCCGCGACCAGGCACCGAAGAAAGGTGTGGCGATGACCGGTGAACTGACCCTCACCGGACAGGTACTGCCCATCGGCGGCGTACGCGAGAAAGTGATCGCGGCGCGGCGGCAGAAGATCTTCGAGCTGATTTTGCCGGAACCCAACCGCGGAGACTTCGAGGAGTTGCCGGAGTACTTGCGTGAAGGCCTGACCGTGCATTTCGCCAAGCGCTTTGCCGATGTAGCAAAAGTGCTGTTCTGATCAATACGGCCTATTCGCGGGTAAACCCGCTCCCACAGATACTCCACTGACGTCTGTCTCGGTGGGGTATCTGTGGGAGCGGGTTTACCCGCGAATAGGCCCGCACAAGCAACACAAAAGCTTGACGGCATCGGTTATCCTCAGGCCATCGCCAGCCTTCGGAGCCACCATGACTGCCCCTCGTCTGCTCGTTCCCCTGAGCCTCGCCCTGCTCGCCGCCTGCGCCCAGCAACCGAAGCAAACCGTCGAACTGGACGCCGACAGCGAATGCCCCAAGCGGCTACAGGTGGGCCAAGCCCTTACCCTGACGCTCCCGAGCAACCCCACCACCGGTTACCGCTGGCTGGTGCAGAACCCGGCCTCAAACATCCTACGCAGCCTTGGTCCCGAAGTTTACAGCGCACCCGAAGATGCAGGCCTGGTAGGCAGTGCAGGCATTTCCACCTGGCGTTTCCAGGCTCAGGCCACGGGTGAAGGCCACCTGATCCTGATCTATCAACAACCTTGGGCACCGGAAGTACGCCCAGTCCAGACGTTCGATTGCGCAATACGGGTACAGTGAACGCGATCAGGCTCGTTCAAAACGCCTGCGCACTGCGAGCAGATAGTCACGGTGCGTCCTCAGCCCAGCCAACAACTGTGCCGGCTCAGCCATCAATGCAATCGAGCTCTGCACGTTCTGCCAGCCGTCGATGAGCAGGTTGGCCTGCTCCAACCACTGTTCACGAGAAGCCTCCAACGCGGCCAACCGCGTGTACTGGGAAAACGCCTCCTGTGTTTCGGCGAGCCCCTGCTTCAACACGCTCAGCGTAGCTTCCTCTTGACTGATCAAACCGATAAGGCTGTTTTTGATACGTAACACATCCACAAACCTCCTCCCCTCTACCACGAGGTCCAGATGGCTATTGAACTTGACGATCGCCGCCTTCACCAACTCCACCGTGACCGTGGGGTCTTTGATAGCTGCCAGCACGGTGTCGATATCTTTCGTCTCGGGAATCAAGCTTCGTAGGGCCGTAGCCACGGACGGTTGCTGTAGCTGTTCCAAGAGGCTGTTGAGGTCCGCGAGACGCTGACGGCTTTGTTTCAACGTCTCTTCCAATCTAGCGACGGCATTACGCTGGCTTTCAAGGCTTTGCTCGTGCAGACGCTGAGCATTGCTTTTGGCCGGAAAGCGCTGTACTTCGACTGTGACCACTGCACTGCGCGCCGTCGCGAGACAGGCTGCCAATGCTTTACGAGTACGCACAAGCTCATCGTTAATGCCCGCAACGCTACTCCCCCCTTCATCCATCTCTTGCAACACCGCATTGACTGCGACCAAAGCGCTTAGCACTTTTTTACGAAATACCCCACCAGCAACATTCATTGACCGGCTCAATACCTGTAATTTTTCGCGTATGGCAGGCAAGAGCGATTGGCCGTCGCTACTGAAGAAATCTTCTATTTCAGTTGCAGCCCTTAGCAAAACAGAAATGTCTGGAATTTTTTGACTTGCACCTTCCATATTCACCTCCTCACCTAATAGCCTGATTGAACAACCTGGAGACATTTTCCGAAAAACCCTTTATCTGACGCCAGGGTTTAATGACGCGTTTAAAACTTTCCCCAAACGACACGAGCGCCACATTCGTATCCACATAACTCAGCTTTTGTATCGATGTTTCTGCAAACGTTTCAAGCGCGAGCCAAACATCCCAGAGATAGGTAGCCGCTACCTGGACATCAACCAGCCTGAACTGCAGATCATTGATGATCCCCTTGAAGTCATTAAAACCACCGACGTGAGCAATGATCCCTGCTCGCTTTGCCGAGAGCAGATCACGATTACGAATTTGATGGTTTTTTTCAGCACGCACTTTTTCGGCCTTACTGCCAAATATACCGCCGGTAATTATCAAACCCAACGGACCGAATGCCACGCCTGAGAAGGAGACCCCCACCAGCTTTTTGTATTGTTGAAGCAGCGCCTCAATGTGTATATCCGCTGCCGCAATTTGCTCCTCAAGCGCCGCTAATTGGCCAGCCAGCTCCCTGTTGGCAACTTTGACCACCAACTGGTCTACCTTGGGTTTGAGTTCCGTCGTGATCGTACTGATGAAAGCGTTGACCAGGTTCGAGACACCCTCAATATCCTTCAACCGCTCCTCAATGTCCTGCAATATTGCGCGCAGGTAGATGTCTACGCCTGCCTTCACTGTATTGACATCCGCCAAAGAAAGCGGAGCACGGACTATCTGATTTAAATCCACCTCATTCAACGTGTTATTTTCTTTCGACGTCTTCCACGCGTCAGTCCCTTCAATGACTTCTAGCAGGGCCCATCCGTCCTGCAATAAATTGCCAGCAAACGTCTGAAGATTCACCGCCATTTTTTTACAGGACCTCTCCACACCCCCCCAACTATTTACATGCGAACGCAAGCCATCGTGGAACTCTAGCACCTCCATTATATCGAGCCCTACAACATCGAAATCCAGCGTTTTACTCAATGCATGGTGATCTGCAGGCAGGGCACGCACTGCCTTTTCATAGCGTTTTATCGTCCCTAAATTTTCGCTTGTAAAAATAAATGCCGGGGCCTCTTGCCCATGGCCTAACCATTGCTCAGGCACATATTCCGCCCGCTCACCCTCACTCAGCTCTGCAAACGTTTTCGATTCTTTCAACATAAGTTTCCTCTCAAACATCGCTTCTTCAGCACGACGTTCAGGAAAACTACCGAAAACAACACCGCATTAACGTCAGACAATAAGGCCCTCGCACGCAAGAATTGTCGCTATCAACAGCAAGAATCACACGCAACTGGAAGTACTGTCAGCGGTCGAATAACGAGAGCGTCAGGGCCAATACTCATGGTCAGCCCCTGCAGGTTTCGCTAAAATAATTTCCCTTTTTCCTCGCCTGAGCCTGACGTGACACAGACGCCCGACCGCCTATTCGCCCAACCCCTGGAGCAAGTCCCCGACTTCGCCTTCAACGAAGACGTCGTGCGGGTGTTCCCGGACATGATCAAGCGCTCGGTGCCCGGCTACCCGACCATTGTCGAAAACCTCGGCGTGCTGGCCGCGCGCTTCGCCCAGCCGCACACCGCGCTGTACGACCTCGGCGCATCGTTGGGCGCAGTGACCCAATCCCTGCGCCGCCACGTGCGCAGCGATGGCTGCCGGGTAATCGCTGTCGATAACTCCGAGGCCATGGTCGAGCGTTGCCGCCAGTACCTCACAGCCCAGGACTCGATGTTCCAGGAGCTGCTGCCGGTTCAGGTGCTCGAAGCCGATATCCTCGCCTTGTCACTGGAGCCTGCCTCGGTGGTTGCCATGAACTTCACCTTGCAGTTCATTGCCCCCGATCAGCGTCTGGCGCTGCTCACCCGTATTCGCCAAGCCCTGCTGCCGGGCGGCGCGCTGATTCTTTCGGAGAAACTGCGCTTTGCCGACGATGAAGAGCAGACCCTGCTCAACGAACTGCATCTGGACTTCAAACGGGCCAATGGCTACAGCGAACTGGAAATTGCCCAGAAGCGCAGTGCCATCGAGCACGTGATGAAGCCCGACACACTGCAAGCTCACCAAGAGCGCCTGCATGCCGCCGGCTTCTCCAAAGTCGTGCCTTGGTTCCAATGCCTCAACTTTGCCTCGCTGATAGCCCTGCCATGATCGATCTGTCCCCCCTCGTCCGCCGTCTGGCGGGTACGCCCCTCGCCGCCTGGTCCCAGGGCTTGCAAGCACAACTGGAGGCCAAGCTGGAAAAAGGCCACGGTGACCTCGACCGCTGGCGTGGTGCACTTGAAGCCTTGCCAGCCCTGCAGCCAACCGAAATCGACCTGGTCGATGGCCTGCGCCTGGACTGCGCCTGCGACGATGCCACTCGGGCGCAGATGCGTAGCGCACTGATGGGCCTGTCGCCTTGGCGCAAAGGGCCATTCGACCTGTTTGGCGTGCATGTGGACACCGAATGGCACTCGGACTGGAAATGGTCACGGGTCAGCCCGCACCTGGACCTGAACGGCAAGCGCGTACTGGATGTAGGCTGTGGCAACGGATACTACCAGTGGCGCATGCTCGGCGCGGGCGCTGACCTGGTGATTGGTGTCGACCCCAATTGGCTGTTCTTCTGCCAGTTCCAGGCCGTGCAGCAGTACCTGCCAGACCTTCCAGCCTGGCACCTGCCATTCGCCCTGGAAGACCTGCCCGCCAACCTGGAAGGGTTCGACACGGTGTTCTCCATGGGCGTGTTCTACCACCGCCGCTCCCCCATCGAGCACTTGCTGGCGCTCAAGGACTGCCTGGTCAAAGGCGGTGAGCTGGTGCTGGAAACACTCGTGGTCGAAGGTGATGAGCAGCAGGTGCTGGTACCCGAAGACCGCTATGCGCAAATGCGAAACGTCTGGTTCCTGCCGTCGGTACCGGCTCTGGAGCGCTGGTTGCGCCGGGCTGGCTTCAGTGATGTGCGCTGCGTCGATGTCAGCGTGACCAGCATTGAAGAACAGCGCAGCACCGAGTGGATGCGTTATCAGTCACTGGGCGACTTCCTCGACCCGAACGACCACAGCAAGACCATCGAGGGCCTGCCCGCCCCCCGCCGGGCGACGCTGCTGGCGCGCAAATAAAAAAGGCGCCCTTGGGCGCCCGAATTCACTTGCGGCACGGAGCGGACAGGCGCAGGCACCTACTGTCAATCCTTTGCCAACTCGGGTGTTTCGAGCCGAGTCAAAGGTTAACCATACAGGCCCGATCGCCGGCAAGCCGGCTCCCACAGGTACCCCACCGCGCTTGAATTCAGTGGGGCACTGTGGGAGCCGGCTTGCCGGCGATTGGGCCAGTGGACGTTAGCGATGAATCAGCGCGAAGCCGCGACGATCAGTGCCTTCATCTCCGCCACGGCGGCCTTGAAGCCGACGAACAACGCGTGGGCCACCAGCGCATGGCCAATGTTCAGCTCATTGATGCCCTTGATCGCCGCCACCGCTTCGACGTTGTGGTAGTGCAAGCCATGGCCTGCGTTAACGATCAGCCCTTGGCCAACCCCAAAGGCAACACCGTCGACGATGCGCTTGAGCTCCTCGGCCACTTCGGTCGGGGTTTCGGCATCGGCATAACGGCCGGTATGCAACTCGATGGCCGGGGCGCCGACTCGACGTGAGGCTTCGATCTGCCGCTCGTCTGCATCGATGAACAGCGACACTTCAGCACCGGTGCGCGCCAGTCGTTCGACGGCGGCCTTGATGCGCGCCTCTTGGCCGGCCACATCCAGGCCGCCCTCGGTGGTCAATTCCTGACGGGTTTCAGGCACCAGGCAGATATGCGCCGGACGGATCTTCTCGGCAAAGGCCATCATCTCTTCCGTGACGCCCATCTCGAAGTTCATGCGGGTCTGCAGCACGTCCTTGAGCAGCAGCACGTCACGCTCCTGGATATGCCGGCGGTCTTCGCGCAGGTGCACGGTGATACCGTCGGCGCCCGCCTCTTCGGCGTCCAGTGCGGCCTTGACCGGGTCTGGGTAGCGCGTGCCCCGGGCTTGGCGCAGGGTCGCCACATGGTCGATGTTGACGCCAAGAAGCATGCGGTTGCTGTGAGTCACGAAAGGCTCTCCTGAAGATTTAGCCACACAGCATACGACGTGCTTAGCGCTTGCGAAACAGTTCCCGGCTAACCAACGGCTTTGGCCCCAGATGCACAGCCAGGGCCTGGCGCATCAGGCGCTTGGCCGCCAGAAGCGCACCCGGTGCCTCCCAGTCGGCCTGGGCCAGGGCCAGCAGTTCGTTGCCATTGAACAAGCCAGGCTGCACCAGGTACACCCGCTCCAGGCCAGCATCCACCCGCAGCCGGTAATAACCATCGTCAACGATGGGGTCGTCGTTGACGTCGTGGTCCAGTGCGAAGGCATAACCCAGATCTTCGAGCAGGCGCCACTCGAATGACCGCAGCAGCGGTTCGAGCGGGCGCCCGGCGGCCAGCGCCTGCAAGGTCAGGGCGTAATGTTCGAACAGTTCGGGTTGCGGGGCTTCGGCTGGCAACAGGCGCATCAGAAGCTCGTTGAGGTACAAGCCACTGAACAGCGCATCGCCATGCAGCCAGGCCGCGACGCCAACAGTATCCAGACGCCCGACATTCTTCAGTTCGCCCCGTCCGCGCAACTCCACTTCCAGCGGCACGAACGGGCGCACCAAGCTACCACCCTTGCCTCGTGCACGGCGAAGCACAGCGCGCATACGCCCTTGCGGGGTGAAGAAGTCGACCAGTGCGCTGGTTTCCTTGTAAGCGCGACTGTGCAACACATAGGCTGGCTGGGCGGCAGGTTGTTCCATCAAAGATCTCTACAGGCCAGAAATGCCTGTGGGAGCGGGTTTACCCGCGAATGCTGCAGTGAATCCACTGACGCTTTCGCGGGTAAACCCGCTCCCACAGAGAGGTGTTGACCGACTGGTGGGGTTACAGGTCGCCGTAGCCCAGCGAGCGCAGGGCGCGTTCGTCGTCGGACCAGCCGCCCTTGACCTTGACCCAGAGGTTCAGCATCACCTTGGCGTCGAACAGCACTTCCATGTCCTTGCGTGCGTCGGAACCGATGCGTTTGATGCGCTCGCCCTTGTCGCCGATGATGATTTTCTTCTGGCCATCCCGCTCGACCAGAATCAGCGCATGGATGTGCAGTACATGGCCCTGCTGCTTGAACTCCTCGATCTCGACGGTGATCTGGTACGGCAGCTCCGCGCCAAGTTGGCGCATGATCTTCTCGCGAACCAGTTCGGCGGCCAGGAAGCGGCTGCTGCGGTCGGTGATCTGGTCTTCCGGGAAGAAGTGCTCGTTCTCCGGCAAGTGCTTGGCGATCAGTGCTTCCAGCGATTCCAGGTTATGCCCCTGCTGCGCGGAGATTGGCACGATCTCGGCATTCGGCAACTGCTGCTGCAGCCATTGCAGGTGCGGAATCAGCTCGGCCTTTTCGTCCATACGGTCGGTCTTGTTGACCGCCAGAATGACCGGGCCAGTAACGTACTGCACACGTTCGAGCACCAACTGGTCCTCGTCGGTCCAACGGGTACGATCTACCACGAAAATAACCACATCGACGTCCTTCAGGGCGGCCGATGCGTTGCGGTTCATGTAGCGGTTCAAAGCCTTGTCGTTGGCCTTGTGCATGCCCGGCGTGTCAACGTAGATCGCTTGCACGTCACCTTCGGTCTTGATACCGAGCATGTTGTGACGGGTGGTCTGCGGCTTGCGCGAAGTAATCGCCAGCTTTTGCCCAAGGATGTGGTTGAGCAGGGTCGACTTGCCCACGTTGGGACGACCAACGATGGCGACATAGCCGCAACGGGTCGGGTTGTTCTCAGTCATTGCCATTCTCCACGCCCAGGGCGATCAATGCAGAGGCAGCGGCGACCTGTTCGGCGATACGCCGACTCACGCCCTGGCCACGGCTCTTGTTGTTCAGCAGCACCACTTCGCATTCGACGAAGAACGTCCGGCAGTGCGGTTCGCCCTGAATGTCCACCACTTCGTAACGCGGCAGCTCACAGGCACGCGATTGCAGGAACTCCTGCAAACGAGTCTTGGGGTCCTTGTTGGTGTCGACCAGGGTCAGGCCATCGAACTCGTCGGTGAGCCAGTCCAGGATGCGCTCCCGGGCGGTCTGCATGTCCGCATCCAGGTAGATTGCGCCAATCAGCGCTTCCAGGGCATCGGCCAGGATCGACTCGCGGCGGAAACCGCCGCTTTTGAGTTCACCCGAACCCAGTCGCAGGTACTCGCCCAGGTCAAAGCCACGCGCCAGGCGGGCCAGGGTCTCACCTTTGACCAGGCGGGCGCGCAGGCGCGACAGCTGGCCTTCGCGGGCCTGGGGGAAGCGCTCGAACAGCGCCTCGCCCGCCACGAAGTTGAGGATGGCGTCACCGAGGAACTCCAGGCGCTCGTTGTTGCGCCCGGCGTAACTGCGATGCGTCAGGGCCAGCAGCATCTGCTCCTGGTTCTTGAAGGTGTATCCGAGCTTTCGCTCCAGACGGGTCAGGGAAGCACTCATGCAGCCACCCGCTCGTTGTTCAACGCGTTGTTCAAATCAACATCCTGAAAGACTGTTTGGCTGTGGTCCGTCGCCGCAAGCGGCGAATCTCTCCATCCCTGAGAACACAGCCTATGTCAGAAATGCATTCGGCGCTGTCTGATGGACAGCGCCGATGGGTATCAATGGATCAGGCCGACACGCGACAGGTTGGGCAGGTGGCTGAGCTTGGGCTCTGGCCAGCTCATCCAGACCGCGAAGGCCTTGCCGACGATGTTCCGATCCGGAACCATGCCGTGCAGTTCCTTGGGAATGTTCGGATCGTCCCAGTAGCGGCTGTCGTTGGAGTTGTCGCGGTTGTCGCCCATCATGAAGTAATGGCCGGCCGGTACGGTCCATTGCTGGTCCGGCGGCATGCGATAACGGCTCATCTCCTTGCGGATCAGGTGTTCAGCCTCACCCAGCTTCTCCTTGTACAGTTGCGCACTGCCCAGGGTGCCCGGCTCGGTTCCGACCAACTGTTCGGCAATCGGCTGGCCGTTGACGAACAGACGCTTGTCGTTGGTGTAGCGAATCTGGTCGCCCGGCAGGCCAACCACACGCTTGATGTAATTGACGTTCGGGTCGCTTGGGTAGCGGAACACCATGACATCACCGCGTTGCGGGTCACCGACCTCGATGACCTTCTTGTCGATCACCGGCAGGCGAATGCCGTAGGAGAACTTGTTCACCAGGATGAAGTCACCCACTTCCAGGGTGGGCTTCATCGACCCCGAAGGGATCTGGAACGGCTCTACCAGGAACGAGCGCAGCACCAGCACGATGAACAGCACCGGGAAGAACGACTTGCCGTACTCGACCAGCAACGGCTCCTTGTTCAGGCGTTCGACCACGGCCATCTCAGGCTGGCTGACACTACCCTGGTAGTTGGCGACCGCTGCCCGCCGGCGAGGCGCCAGGAACAGCAGGTCGATCAAGCCCAGCAGACCGCAGACGAAGACGGCGATGACTAGCAACAGCGGGAAATTTAGCGACATAGGACCTAGCTATCCAACCTGAGCACGGCGAGGAAGGCTTCTTGTGGAATCTCCACGTTACCTACCTGTTTCATGCGTTTCTTACCGGCCTTCTGCTTCTCCAGCAGCTTTTTCTTACGGCTGACGTCACCGCCGTAGCACTTGGCCAGTACGTTCTTTCTGAGTGCCTTGACGGTAGTCCGCGCGATGATCTGGCCGCCAATGGCCGCCTGGATCGCCACATCGAACATCTGCCGAGGAATCAGCTCCTTCATCTTCTCGGTCAACGCACGGCCTTTGTAGGCCGCGTTGTCACGGTGCACGATCAGGGCCAGGGCATCGACCTTGTCACCGTTGATCAGCACGTCCAGTTTGACCAGGTTGGCCGACTGGTAGCGGTCGAAATGATAGTCCAGCGACGCGTAACCGCGGCTGGTCGACTTCAGACGGTCGAAGAAGTCCAGTACCACTTCGTTCATCGGCAGGTCGTAACGTACCTGAACCTGGCTGCCGAGGAACTGCATGTCGCGCTGAACGCCACGTTTCTCGATGCACAGGGTGATGACGTTGCCCAGGTGTTCCTGCGGTACCAGGATGGTCGCGGTAACGATCGGCTCACGGAAGTCGTTGACCGCCGAAACGTCAGGCAGCTTCGAGGGGTTGTCGACGGTGATGGTCTCGCCGGTCTTGAGCTCGAGCTCGTAGATCACGCTTGGCGCGGTGGTGATCAGGTCCAGGTCGTATTCGCGCTCCAGGCGCTCCTGGATGATCTCCATGTGCAGCATGCCGAGGAAGCCGCAACGGAAGCCGAAGCCCAGGGCGTCGGAGCTTTCCGGCATGTACTGCAGCGACGAGTCGTTGAGCGTCAGCTTTTGCAGGGCGTCGCGGAAGTCTTCGAAGTCGTCGGAGCTGACCGGGAACAGGCCGGCGTAAACCTGCGGCTGGATCTTTTTGAAACCAGGCAGTACCTCGACCTCGGGAGTCGTGGACAGGGTCAGGGTGTCACCGACCGGCGCACCGTGAATGTCCTTGATGCTGGCGATGATGAAGCCCACTTCACCGGCTTTGAGGTCGGCGGTCTGGGTGTGTTTCGGGGTGAATACACCCACGCTGTCGACCAGGTGCACCTTGCCGGTGGACTTGACCAGAATCTTGTCGCCTTTCTTGACGCGGCCTTGGCGCACGCGCACCAGGGAGACCACGCCCAGATAGTTGTCGAACCAGGAGTCGATGATCAGTGCCTGCAGAGGCGCGTCAATCTCGCCTTCAGGGGCAGGAATGGTCTGCACCAGGCGTTCGAGCACCTCGTCGACGCCCATGCCGCTCTTGGCACTGCAGGCAACGGCGTCGGTGGCGTCGATACCGATGATCTTCTCGATCTCGTCCTTGACGCGGTCCGGGTCGGCCTGAGGCAGGTCCATCTTGTTCAGGACCGGCATGACCTCGAGGCCCTGCTCGATGGCGGTGTAGCAGTTGGCGACGGACTGGGCCTCGACGCCCTGACCAGCATCGACCACCAGCAGCGCGCCCTCACAAGCCGCCAGCGAACGCGAGACTTCGTAAGTGAAGTCGACGTGGCCTGGGGTGTCGATGAAGTTCAGCTGGTAGGTTTTGCCGTCTTGCGCCTTGTAGTGCAGCGTGACGCTGTGGGCTTTGATGGTGATCCCGCGCTCGCGCTCAAGGTCCATGGAGTCGAGGACCTGGGCTTCCATCTCGCGTGCCGACAGGCCACCGCACATCTGGATGAAACGGTCGGCCAGCGTCGACTTACCATGGTCGATGTGGGCGATGATGGAGAAATTGCGGATATGACTCAAATCACTCACGGGTCAACACTCGAAAAGGCTGCGAGCCGGACGCCCGCCGAAAAATAGCCGGGAATTGTACCTCAAGCTGCAGGGATATGGGAGATTCCTGATCGGCTGACATTGTTGCGCAAGAATGCAAATCGGCCGGGTTGCCTGCACTGGCCCTATCGCCGGCAAGCCGCCTCCCATAGGGCCGCAGGCGCACCCAAGACTTGTGGGAGCCGGCTTGCCGGCGATAGGGCCAATGCAGAGAAACATGAAATCTTATGAAAAAAGGCAGCCTAAGCTGCCCTTTCCCACATCAAAACCAGCTTATTCGGCCAGCTTGAAGGTAATGAAGCTTGCTCGCCCCTGACGAAGTACGCGCATGGAAACCGAACGGTTCTTCGGCAGTTCCTTGGCAATTTCGGTGAATTGCTTGGACGAAGTGATCGCCTGGTTGTTCAGGTGACTGATGACGTCACCCGGACGCAGGCCGATCAAGGCTGCCGGGCCGTCCTGAATCTCCTTGATGACCACGCCACCCTTGAGCTCAAGGGTTTTCTTCTGCTCGTCGGTCAGGTCCGCTACGGACACACCCAAGCGATTGCTGCTGCGTTCGGCGCCGCCCTGGGCACTGGCTTCGATCTCGGCATCGTCATCGGGCATTGCGCCGATGGTGATATCCAGGTTCTGACGCTTGCCGTTACGAATGATCTCAAGCTTGGCTTTCTCGCCATCCTTGAGGCTGCCCACCAGGTGCGGCAGATCAGCCGACATGATGATTGGCTGGCCGTTCATGCTCAGGATCACGTCGCCCACCTGCAGGCCGCCCTTGGCTGCGGGGCCGTTTTCCAGCACCTGGGCCACCAGGGCGCCGGCCGGCTTGTCGAGGCCGAAGGACTCAGCCAGGTCCTTGTTGACCTCCTGAATGACCACACCCAGCCAGCCGCGGCTGACCTTGCCGTCTTTCTTCAGCTGATTGGAAACATCCATCGCCACGTCGATCGGGATGGCGAAGGACAGCCCCATGAAGCCACCCGAACGGGTGAAGATCTGCGAGTTGATACCCACGACTTCACCCTTCATGTTGAACAGCGGACCGCCCGAGTTACCGGGGTTGATGGCCACGTCAGTCTGGATGAACGGCACGTAGGTGTCGTTAGGCAGGGTACGCCCCTTGGCGCTGACGATACCTTTGGTCACCGAGTGGTCGAAACCAAATGGCGAACCGATGGCAAGCACCCACTCACCGACTTTCAGTTTTTCCGAATCGCCCAGCTTCACGGTCGGCAGGTTCTTGCCCTCGACTTTCAGCAAGGCCACGTCGGTGCGCGGGTCGGTGCCGATCAACTTGGCCTGCAACTCGCTGCGGTCCGACAGGCGGACGATGATCTCGTCAGCATCGGCGACCACGTGGTTGTTGGTGAGCACATAGCCATCGCTGGAAATGATGAAGCCCGAGCCCAGCGACATGGCCTCACGCTGGCGGTCGCCACGGGGCGAGCGCGGCTGCTGGGGGATGTTGCGCTCGAAGAACTCGCGGAACATCGGCGGCAGGCCTTCCAGGTCCGGCATCTGCCCGGCGGCGACGCGGCGGTCCGGCAGTTTCTGCTTGGTACTGATGTTGACCACGGCCGGCGAGGCCTGCTCGACCAGCGTCGTGAAGTCCGGCAGGGCTTCCTCGGCCTGGGCGGTGAGCACCTGACCGAGCATCAGCACGGCGGCGAACATCGTTAGGTAGGATTTCAAGCGTGGTATTGACATACGGCTCCCGTCACAAACGAGCGTAAGTTAGAAAGACCACCTGCAAATGCAGGAAAGGTCAGGCTCCAAGAAGCCTGACCTATAGAAAATTTAACGATGGATTGCAAATGACAATGCTTTAATTTCATTTCAGCCGCGTGTCCTTGGGCCATGCGCAAGGCGCGTCGTCACTGGCGCGCCTGGTTGTCCTGAGGCCGCATCGACAGCGCGATGCGCTCGGCGGTACCCAGCGGAATTTCACCGACCACCGTGACCATCACCTTGCCTTTGGGGGTGTTCAAACGGCGTGACACTGCCACGGTCGGGCCGAGCTGGGTGCGGACATCAGCACCGGAGCTGTCATTGACCGGTTCCAGGAAAACCGAAAAACGTGCCAGGCCATCGTCATACATCAGGCTGCTGACTGAACTGTTTCGCTTGGGGTCGCGACGAACCGAGCTGTTGATCAGCTCGAAGCCCGCTGGCAACCAGTCCGAACGCCACCCGGCTACCGTTTCGCTGTCGGTGCTGGCCACCCGCTCGACCGGTTTGCAGGCAACGCTGGGACGCAGGTCGTCATCGCTCGGCAGGTCGTCGGTGTCCAGACGCGTCATCTGGAAACGTTCCAGCAACTGCCCCTTGTCGTTGATCATCAACGAACGAAGCGGCAGGCCGGTGTGACGATCAAGATGAAGTTCGAAGGCGTAGCGATGCTGATCTCGTGGCGTCAGGGCGATGACCACAGCGTCGCGACCGGCAACTCGCGACTTGCCCGCCACGCTCAAGTCGTACCAACTCATCAGCTTCAGGGGATCAAGCACACGGGCAGAGGCGTCGGGCGGCGTACCGATACCGCTGACCAAGGCACCACTGACGCACTGCACCTTGCCATCCACGCGCACGATTTCCTGGGCGGCGCCATCGAGCTGCAACAACCGCTCGCTGACCTTGCCGTCCTGAACACGATGCCAGATGTCGTGGGAAGAAAAGCTGCCGTTACGTTCGTAGACGAAGGAGCCCTGGTAACTCTGCTTCTGCTCGGCCTGGGCCAGCTTGCTCAGCCACTCGCTCGCCTCAGGCGAGGAGTTGGCTGCCAATGCTGGCACCGTCATCCAGCTGCCTATCAGCAGCGACAGGAGAGGTAGCGCGCGCATGATCCTCCTTACTTAGCGGTTTTCCAGGCTGGCGGCGCGTGCGTAGGGCAAAGCGGTATCGGTGCCCTTGAGCGCGGATTCCTGGGCATGCTGACGCAGGTAGCCTGGCAGACGCTGATCCCAGCCGGCCTGGTTCTGCAGCACGCCGTTGGCCATCGGCCCGGTCGGTTGCTCACTGCTCTCACTATAGCCTGCCAAAACAGCCGGGCCTTGGCTTTGTGGCATGCTCAGTCCCTGCTGGGCAGGTTGCTGGGCCGCAAGCTCGGCACCGGTGATCTCGTCCTGGTTGTACAGACGGACACCAGCAAGCACCGCCACGGTCACCGAGGCGGCAACCGCCAGGCGACCGATGCTGCGCCAAGGGCCTTGCTTGACCTTGACCGGCACGGCCTCGTCAGCCAGCGCGGCGGACACCGCCGAGGCGATATCGAGCTTGGGCAGCAGCAGCTCCTTGTGCATGGCTGCACGAGCTACCTGATAACGCGACCAGGTGGCACGGGTTTCGGCATCGTCAACGGCATTCAACACCCGACGCAGTTCCAGTTCGTCCGCTTCGTTGTCCATTACCGCGGACAGCGATTCCTGCAAAGCTTCACGACTCATGGCGGTTCCTCTCTTGGCTATCGCCGCTGTCTCAGGATTCCTGCAACAACGGTTGCAGGGCTTTGTCTATGGCCTCCCGAGCGCGGAAGATTCGGGAGCGCACGGTACCCACCGGACATTGCATGACGCTGGCAATGTCCTCGTAACTCAACCCGTCGAACTCACGCAGGGTCAGAGCCGTGCGCAGGTCTTCGGGCAGTTGCTGGATGGTGCGATGGACAGTGCCTTCGATTTCATCCCGCAACAACGAGCGCTCTGGGGACTCGAGATCCTTGAGACCATGATCGCCGTCGTAAAACTCCGCATCCTCGGAGCTCACATCGCTGTCTGGCGGCCGTCTTCCACGGGACACCAGGTAGTTCTTCGCCGTGTTGATGGCGATGCGGTACAGCCAGGTATAAAACGCACTGTCACCGCGAAAGTTTCCAAGCGCACGGTAGGCCTTGATAAAGGCTTCCTGCGCCACATCCTGGGCTTCGTGGGTGTCATGGACAAACCGCACGATCAACCCGAGAATCTTGTGCTGATACTTCAGCACCAACAGATCGAACGCTCGCCTGTCACCGCGCTGCACGCGCTCGACAAGCTGCTGATCCTCTTCCTGGGTTAGCATGAACACTCCTCAGTGAACTCGAAGGAGCGTTGCAACAGCCTTTGTTCGGGCTTGCAACCATAGACTCGGGCTTTACGCAAAAGTTCTCCCCTCCAAGCAAGTTTCCTGCGGCCCTTGGTCGGCTCGCACGAAAGACGCAGCGCGGTCACGGCCGGCTGCGTCGATAATCGGGTTTCGAATACGCAGAGGCTAGCCCGGATAGAGCCACCGCCCTGCGTCGCCGCGACATATTATGGCGTGCGGGCAGCCTTCATAGGATTTCCCACCGTGTCGGAAAGTTCCCACAAAGCTGAACGCACCGCGCAAGTGGCATGGAAATTGGCCACCGGGGGCTGCTATAAAGGCAGCCCGGCTACGTTTCACGATAGTTTCACAATGCCATCTGTGCGTGACTATTGTGCCGCGCCCCTTCCAAAGATTACTAGTGTCCCGACATGAGCCAACAATTCCAACATGATGTCCTGGTGATCGGCAGCGGTGCCGCCGGTCTCAGCCTGGCACTTAACCTCCCTGGCCACCTGCGAATTGCCGTGCTGAGCAAAGGCGACCTGGCCAACGGCTCGACCTTCTGGGCCCAGGGGGGAGTCGCTGCGGTGCTCGACGATACCGATACCGTGCAGTCCCATGTCGAGGACACCCTCAATGCCGGCGGCGGCCTGTGCAATGAAGAAGCCGTGCGCTTCACCGTCGAGCATAGCCGCGAAGCCATCCAGTGGCTGATCGAACAAGGCGTGCCGTTTACCCGCGACGAACACTACAGCGTCGACGACGGCGGCTTTGAATTTCACCTGACCCGCGAAGGCGGCCATAGCCATCGGCGCATCATCCATGCCGCGGACGCCACCGGAGCAGCCATTTTCACGACGTTGCTGGCCCAAGCCCGCCAACGCCCGAACATCGACCTGCTGGAGCAGCGCGTCGCGGTCGACCTGATCACCGAGCGCCGCCTGAGCTTACCGGGGGATCGCTGCCTGGGCGCCTATGTGCTGGATCGCAACACTGGCGAGGTGGACACCTTCGGTGCGCGCTTCACCGTGCTGGCCACTGGCGGAGCGGCCAAGGTCTATCTCTACACCAGCAACCCCGACGGGGCTTGCGGTGATGGTATCGCCATGGCTTGGCGCGCCGGTTGCCGCGTGGCGAACCTGGAATTCAACCAGTTCCACCCCACCTGCCTGTATCACCCACAGGCCAAGAGCTTCCTGGTGACCGAAGCCCTGCGCGGTGAGGGCGCCCTGTTGCGCCTGCCCAACGGCGAGCGCTTCATGCCACGCTTCGACCCTCGCGAGGAACTGGCCCCCCGCGACATCGTGGCCCGCGCCATCGACCATGAAATGAAACGCCTGGGCGTGGATTGCGTCTATCTGGACATCACCCACAAGCCCGCCGATTTCATCAAGAGCCATTTCCCCACTGTCTATGAGCGCTGCCTGACCTTCGGCATCGACATTACCCGTCAGCCGATTCCGGTGGTGCCAGCGGCCCACTACACCTGCGGCGGGGTGATGGTCGATGATCGCGGCCACACCGACGTGCCGGGCCTGTATGCCATCGGCGAGACCAGCTTCACCGGCCTGCACGGCGCCAACCGCATGGCGAGCAACTCACTGCTCGAATGCTTTGTCTATGGCCGCTCCGCCGCCGCCGACATCCAGGCGCACCTCGACGAGGTCGCCATGCCCAAGGCCCTGCCCTGCTGGGATGCCAGCCAGGTCACCGACTCGGACGAAGACGTCATCATTGCGCACAACTGGGACGAACTGCGGCGCTTCATGTGGGACTATGTCGGCATCGTGCGAACCAGCAAGCGCCTGCAGCGCGCCCAGCACCGGGTACGCATGCTGCTGGACGAGATCGACGAGTTCTACAGCAACTACAAGGTCAGCCGCGACCTGATCGAGTTGCGCAACCTGGCGCAGGTGGCGGAGCTGATGATTCGCTCGGCGATGCAGCGCAAGGAGAGCCGTGGGCTGCACTACACCCTGGATTATCCGGGGATGCTGGAAGAGGCCAAGGATACGATCCTGAGTCCGGTCTGACCCTATCGCCGGCAAGCCGGCTCCTACAGGTATTGCAGTGATCTCAGGATTGGCGAGATCCATGTGGGAGCCGGCTTGCCGGCGATGGGTACACCCTGATGCATGGCTATTGCATCGGAATTTCAGCCCAACGGCGACGACTGAATTTCAGCCTCACCCGCAATCGCCGATGCTGGTCAGCCTCCAGCGCATCCCTCGGGATACACTGACTTTCACCGACCCAGCGCCCTTCCCTGATAAAGCGCAGCACCACCAAACCCGGTAGCGCCACACTATCCCGACACAAGCGCACCGGTTGCCACCCCTGCTCGGCACTGAACAGCCGCCAGCCATGCACATCACGGCGCAGCCCGGTAACGGCGCGCGGATGGCTCAACAGGATACGTCGGGGAATTACCCAGCCAGCGTGGGCAAGGCAGGCGACAACAGCCAGAAGAGACAGCCACCAGGGCAGCGCGATCATCCATAGGACGACCCACGCCATCACCTGGCAGAGCAGATAGGCCGTCAGCAGCAGCGGTGAGCCCTGCCAACGGCACTCGAAACACTCACTTGGGCTGGACACGATCCAGAATGATGCGGACCATGCGTTGCAGCTCCGGGTCTTCCGATTCGGTGCGCTCCATGAACCAGCCGAACATGTCCTGATCCTCGCAGCTCAGCAGGCGAACATAGAGCTCGCGGTCGGCTTCGCTCAGGGTCGGGTAGACCTCCTGGGTGAATGGCACCAGCAGTACGTCCAGTTCCAGCATGCCGCGGCGGCTGTGCCAGAAAAGCCGGTTGAGTTCAGTTTGTTCGACCATGGGGCCCTCCTCGAATGGCCCGCCAGTATACAGCGCGATGCACGAAGCGGCACCGGGCGTTGGTCTAGTCACCTACCTATTTTGTTACCGGCGTTCTATGATGGCCGCCAGTCTTTAGCCACCGCGATGACCCATGGCCGATTCCGCTTTCTTCAGTCCCCTGTCCCACGAGGGCATCCTCGCCGTCCGCGGCTCCGACGCCGGCAAGTTCCTGCAGGGCCAACTGACCTGCAACATCAACTACCTGAGCCCTGAACACGCCAGCCTCGGCGCCCGCTGCATGGTCAAGGGGCGCATGCAGTCGAGCTTCCGCATCCTTCCCGAAGGCAATGGCTACCTGCTTGCCATGGCCAGCGAGTTGCTTGAAGCGCAATTGGCCGACCTGAAAAAGTACGCCGTGTTCTCCAAGGCGACGCTGACCGATGAAAGCGCCGCCTGGGCGCGCTTCGGCCTGCAGGGCGGCGCTGCGGCGCTGGACGCGCTGGGCATGGCGCAGCCGGCTACGGCTGGCGCGACGGTCCGCCATGAGCGGCTGATCGCCATCGGCGTGTCCACAGACCGTGTCGAACTCTGGGTTCCGGCTGAGCAGGCTGACGCCGTGCGCGAACAACTGGCCGCCGCCCTGCCCGAAGGCAGTGTCAACGACTGGCTGCTGGGCCAGATCCGTGCCGGCATCGGTCAGGTCACGGGGCCGACCCGCGAGCTGTTCATCCCGCAGATGATCAACCTGCAAGCCGTTGACGGCGTCAGCTTCAAGAAAGGCTGCTACACCGGCCAGGAAATCGTCGCCCGCATGCAGTACCTGGGCAAGCTCAAGCGTCGTCAGTACCGCCTGGCGCTCGATCAGCAAGAGGCCCCCGCACCGGGTGCCGAAATCTTCTCGCCCACCCATGGCTCGTCGGTCGGTGAGGTAGTGATCGCCGCCAACACCGACCAAGGCTGCGAACTGCTCGCTGTGCTGAGCGCCGAAGCGGTCGAGGACGACAACCTGCACCTGGGTGGCCTGGAAGGGCCACGCCTGACCCTGCTGGACCTGCCTTACACACTGGACCGCGACAGGGAAATCCAACGCTGACCAGCCCGCCCCGCCTTGCTGGCGGGGCCGCACCACCACTGCGGTAGAAAAGCCCATGAACAAGCTGGCCGAGATGGTTCAAGCACAACTGCTCGATGCCATCGACAACGACGACCTGGTCCTGCCGACCTTGCCCGAGGTTGCCCTGAGCATCCGCGAGGCGGCCGAGGACACCGAGATCAGTGTTGCCGCCCTGAGCAAGGTGATTGGCCGCGATGCCGCGCTCTCGGCGCGCTTGATCAAAGTGGTCAACAGCCCGCTGCTGCGTGCGGCGGTCGAGGTCACCGACCTGCATACCGCTATCACCCGCCTGGGCATCAACTACAGCTGCAACCTGGCCATCGGACTGGTGATCGAGCAGATATTCCACGCCCGCTCACCTGCCGTAGAGCAGAAGTTGCGCGATATTTGGGCTAACAGCCTGGAAGTTGCGGGCATCAGCTACGAGCTGTGCCGCCGCTACACGCAACTGAAAGCAGACCAGGCCACCTTGGGCGGGCTGGTTCACCAGATCGGCGCACTGCCGGTACTGATCTATGCCGAAGAGCACAACGAGCTGCTGTCCGACCCGGTGTGCCTGCACTACGTGATCGAACAGATCCAGCCCGCGCTGGGCGACAAGATCCTCACGTCGTGGGAGTTCCCCGAACAACTGGTCAACCTGCCGAGCCAGGTTCAGGACCTGGAGCGACAGACCGACAAGGTCGACTACATCGACATCGTGCAGATCGCCCGCGCCCTGAGCCTTCGCGGACGTAACCTGCCGCTGACCGCGCTGCCTGCCTATCGCCACCTGGGGTTGCCCCCAGGGACGGAACTGGAGTTGGGCGAGTTGCTCGAAGCGCGGAGCATGTTGCGCTGAGGTCTGGGAACTGAATTGCCCCCATCGCCGGCAAGCCGGCTCCCACAGGCCCATCACTGCCCATGAGGGTGGCGCTGTACTTGTGGGAGCCGGCTTGCCGGCGATAAGACCAGCTCCAGTACCCATCAATCCGCGATGAAACTCACCCGAACCTTCAACCCACCATTCTCGCCATCATGCAGGCTGATCTGCGCAAGATGCGCACGACAGATTTCCCCGACAATCGCGAGCCCCAGGCCACTACCCTGGGCACTACGCCGATAGAACCGCTCGAACACCCGCTCACGTTCGGCCTCGGGAATCCCCGGCCCGTCATCCTCCACCTCGAGCACCGCCGGCGCCAGCACCCGCAAAATGACATTACCGCCTTCCGGCGTGTGGGCCAGTGCGTTGTCCACCAGGTTGCTCAGCAGTTCGTTGAGCAAGGTCGGCTCGCCCTTGAGCCAGACCGGCGCCTCGGCCTCCAGTGCCAGCGCCACCCCACGATTGTGCGCCAACGGCGCCATGGCCATGCCGAGTTCGCGAGCCAATTGACTGAGGTCCAGTCGCTGCGCACCGCCTTCAGCAATGGCCCTGGCGCCGTTTTCCACTCGCGCCAGTGACAGCAACTGGTTTGCCAGATGGGTCAGACGGTCGGTGCCCTGGGCAGCGGACTCCAAAGTCTGGCGCCACTCCTCCGGCTGCTGCGAGCGCAGCCCCAGCTCGACCCGGGCCTTGAGCGCCGCCAACGGCGTGCGCAATTCATGGGCAGCGTCAGCGATGAACTGCGCCTGGCGCTCGAACTGCCCTCGCAAGCGCTCGGTAAAGTGGTTCAACGCCCGTACCAGCGGGCTCAGTTCCCGCTGAACCTGCACCACCGGCAATGCTCGCAGATCGTCGGGCTGGCGCTCTTCCACCGCCGTGCGCAAACGCTCCAGTGGGCGCAGCGCGGCACTGACGGCGAACCAGACCATCACCAGCGCCCCCAGCGCGAGCATGCCCAGGCGCAGCAAGGTATCGGCCATCAGACCGCGCGCCATGCGTACCCGCGCTTCTTCGGTCTCGGCCACGCGGATCTCGGCCATGCCGTTCATGTTCGGCTCGGTGACCGCCTTGAGCAGGCTGACCACGCGCACGTCCTGGCCCAGGTAGGTGGCATCGTAGAATCGCGCCAGCGCCGGGTAGTCGTCGGTTCGTGGCGTACCCGGCGGCGGTGGCGGCAGGTTTTCGTAACCGGAGATCAATCGTTGCTGGATATCCAGCACCTGGTAGTAGATGCGCCCGGCACTGTCATAGGCGAAAGTATCCAAGGCCACATAGGGCACGTCGGCACTCAGCGAGCCATCGCGCTGGGACAAACCGGCGGCGATGGTCCGCGCCGAAGCCAGCAAGGTGCGGTCGTAGGCGGTGTCGGCGGCTTCGCGGCCGTTCCAGTAGGCGCTCAGTCCGCTGGCCAGCATCAGCACCACCAGCAGCAAGGCCAGGTTGCCCAGCAGCCGGCCACGCAGGCTGCCATTGTCACGCATCGCGGTGCTCAAGCAGATAGCCCAGGCCGCGGAAGGTCACGATGGCCACCGGATGGCCATCGAGCTTCTTGCGCAAGCGGTGGATGTAGATCTCGATGGCGTCGGGGCTGGCCTCTTCGTCCAGGCCGAAAACCTGTGCGGCCAGTTGCTCCTTGCTCATCACCCGACCCGGTCGGGCGATCAGCGCTTCCAGCACGCTCTGTTCCCGCGAGGTCAGGGTCAGGTTGTCCCCACCCAAGGTGAAGCGCCGGGTGTCCAGATCGTAGACCAACGGCCCGCAACGCTGCTGACGCTCGCCACCGAGCACACTGCGTCGCAGCAAGGCCTTGACCCGCGCCTCCAGCTCGGTCAGCTCGAACGGTTTGGCCAGGTAATCGTCAGCGCCCAGGTTCAGCCCGTGGACCCGGTCTTTCACATCGCTGCGAGCAGTGAGCATCAGCACGGGCACGGTCTTGCCACGGCTGCGCAAGCGCGCCAGCACCTCGAAGCCGTCCATGCGTGGCAGGCCGACATCAAGCACGGCAACTGCGTATTCCTCGCTGGCCAGGGCCAGGTCGGCGGCCACGCCATCGTGCAAAACATCCACGGTCAGGCCTTGGCTCTTCAAGGCCTGAGCCACGCTTTCGGCCAGTTGCAGGTGGTCTTCGACCAGCAGCACACGCATCGGATTCTCCCTGCTCGGGTGGGACGGTGGCGCGGAGTGTACCGCCGTCGGACGGCCTGTGAAGCCCCCAATCACAAACCTTTCACGCTGAAAGGTTAGCGAAAGGTTCGTTACCTAGCATCGCACCACGGTCGCTCCACGCGCCGAAAAAAGCACCAGCAAGGTGCAGCCGATAAGAACAATAAACGGAGTCATCCTCGATGCTGTCAACGCAGCCGCAGGCGTTCGCGCCTACCCGTTCCCTGTCCGCACGCCCTTCTGCCATCGCCAGCGCACTTGCGCTTGCTGGTGTCGCACCGATGAGCCAGGCCGCCTTCTTCGAAGACAGCACAGCTACATTCGAAACCCGCAACATGTACTTCAACCGCGACTTTCGCGATGGCACCAGCGCGCAACAATCCAAGCGCGACGAATGGGCCCAGGGCTTCATGCTCAACTTCGAGTCCGGCTACACCGAAGGCACCGTGGGCTTTGGCCTGGATGCCCTTGGCATGCTCGGGGTCAAGCTCGACTCCAGCCCTGACCGCACCGATACCGGCCTGCTGCCCACCCATGACGACGGCAAGGCCGCCGACGAATACTCCAAGCTCGGCCTGACCGGCAAGATCAAGGTGTCGAAGACCGAGCTGAAGGTCGGCACCCTGATACCGGAACTGCCAACCCTGCAGCCCAACGACGGGCGGATCCTGCCGCAGACCTTCGAAGGTGGGCTGCTGACCTCGAAAGAGATCAACAACCTGACGTTCACCGGCGGCCGCCTGGAAAAGGCCAAAGACCGCAACGACACCAACTGGGAAGACCTCGCCCTCAACAACAAGAACGGCCGCTTTGGCGGTACCTTCGCAGCGGACAACTTCGACCTCGCCGGCCTGGACTACCAGTTCACCGATCGCATCACCGGCAGCTACCACTACGCCCAGCTCGACGACATCTACCGCCAGCACTTCCTCGGAATGGTCGCGACCCAGCCCTGGGGGCCAGGTACTTTCGGCGCCGACCTGCGCCTGGCAGTGAGTGACGACCAGGGTGCGGCCAAGGCCGGCAACATCGACAACACCACCGTCAACGGCATGCTCAGCTATGCCCTGGGTGGGCACAAGGTGAGCGCGGCCTATCAGCACTTGTCCGGGGACAGCGCCTTCCCTTACGTCGACGGCGCTGACCCGTACCTGGTCAACTTCGTTCAGATCAACGACTTCGCCGGCGCCGACGAGCGCTCATGGCAAGTGCGCTACGACTACAACTTCGCGGCGCTGGGCCTCCCCGGCCTGACCTTCATGACCCGCTACATCAACGGCGACAACGTCAGCCGCGCCGATGGCAGCGAGGGCAAGGAGTGGGAACGCAACACCGAGTTCAAGTACGTGGTACAAAGCGGCCCGTTGAAGAACGTCGCCGTGCGCCTGCGCAACGCCACCTTCCGCTCCAACTTCGCTCGCGATGCCGACGAAGTGCGGCTGCTGGTGAGCTACAGCGTGGCTCTGTGGTAACCCATAACAACAATGCTCACGGAGAATGACGATGACCTTTTCACTGCGCCGCCTAGTCCTGGCCACCGGCTGCCTGCTGTTGGCCGGCAATGCCCTCGCCGCCGAACCCAAACGCCCTGAATGCATCGCCCCGGCCTCGCCAGGCGGTGGCTTCGACCTGACCTGCAAGCTGGTCCAGAGCGCCCTGGTCCAGGAGAAAATCCTCAGCAAGCCCATGCGCGTGACCTACATGCCCGGTGGCGTCGGTGCGGTGGCCTACAACGCCGTGGTCGCCCAGCGCCCGGCCGACGCCGGCACGCTGGTGGCATGGTCCAGCGGCTCGCTGCTGAACCTTGCCCAAGGCAAGTTCGGCCGCTTCGACGAGAACGCGGTGAAGTGGCTGGCAGCGGTCGGTACCAGCTACGGTGCCATCGCGGTGAAAAGCGATTCGCCCTACAAAACCCTCGATGACCTGGTCGCGGCCCTGAAGAAGGACCCGAGCAAGGTGGTGATCGGCTCCGGCGGTACCGTCGGCAGCCAGGACTGGATGCAGACCGCGCTGATTGCCAAGGCGGCCGGTATCAACCCGCGCGACCTGCGCTACGTGGCCCTGGAGGGTGGCGGCGAGATCGCCACCGCGCTGCTGGGTGGCCACATCCAGGTTGGCTCCACCGACATTTCCGACTCCATGCCGCATATCCAGAGCGGTGACATGCGCATCCTCGCGGTATTCGCCGAAAACCGCCTGGACGAGCCCGAGATGAAAGACATCCCCACCGCCAAGGAACAGGGCTACGACATCGTCTGGCCGGTGGTGCGCGGCTTCTACCTCGGGCCGAAGGTCAGTGACGAAGACTATGCCTGGTGGAAAGCATCGTTCGACAAGATGCTGGCATCCGAAGACTTCGCCAAGCTGCGCGACCAGCGCGAGCTGTTCCCGTTCGCCATGACCGGTGAAGAGCTGGACGTCTACGTGAAGAAGCAGGTGGCTGACTACAAGGCGCTGGCCAAGGAATTTGGGTTGATCCAGTAAGCCTCTGGGCCTCATCGCCGGCAAGCCGGCTCCCACAGGTACTGCAGTGCTCTCACTGTGGGAGCCGGCTTGCCGGCGATGAGGCCATTACAGCCTTAGCACCCTCACCGAGGACTCCTTGATGATCCTGCAACGCATTTTCGCCCTGGCCCTGCTGGCGGTGTGCGCCGCCCTGGCCGTAATGGCCTGGCCCTACCAGGCCGCGTTTTCCTACGAACCGGTCGGCCCGCGCGCCTACCCCTTGCTGATGCTGGGCCTGATGGGCGCTGGCCTGTTGTACCTGGCGATCCGCCCGACGCCCATCGTACGCAAGGACGATGAACCCGAGCTGGACCGCGAGACCCTGACCAAGATCAGCCTCTGCGTCGGACTGCTGGTCGTCTTCGCCGCCACTTTCGAAGCCTTGGGCTTCATCCTCAGCGCCATTCTGGTCGGCATTCCCATGGCCCGCCTGTACGGCGGCCGCTGGCTGCACAGCGCCATCGTGGTGGTGGGCATGAGCCTGTTTCTCTACTGGTTGTTCGACCGCGTGATGGACGTGCCCCTGCCCCTCGGCCTGCTCGACGTACTGGAGAACTGACACATGGATACCTTGAGCTACCTGGGCCAGGGCTTCGGCGTGGCCCTGAGCCCGTACAACCTGGTCACCGCCCTCACCGGCACCCTGATCGGCACCGTGGTCGGCCTGCTGCCGGGCCTGGGCCCGATCAACGGCGTGGCCCTGCTGATTCCGATTGCCTTCGCCCTCGGCCTGCCGCCAGAGTCGGCGCTGATTCTGCTGGCCGCGGTGTACCTGGGCTGCGAATACGGCGGTCGGATCAGTTCGATCCTGCTGAACATCCCGGGCGAAGCGTCCACCGTCATGACCACCCTCGACGGCTACCCCATGGCCCGCCAGGGCTTGGCCGGCGTGGCCCTGTCGCTGTCGGCGTGGAGTTCGTTCATCGGCGCCCTGATCGCCACCTGCGGCATGGTGCTGTTCGCGCCGTTGCTGGCGAAATGGGCCATCGCCTTCGGGCCGGCGGAGTACTTCGTGCTGATGGTGTTCGCCATCGTCGCCCTGGGCGGTATGGCCGGTGACAAACCGCTGAAGACCTTCATCGCGGCGCTGATCGGTCTGTTCCTGTCGGCGGTCGGCATCGACGCCAACAGCGGTGTCTACCGCTTCACCGGCGACAGCGTGCACCTGGCCGACGGCATCCAGTTCGTGGTGCTGGTGCTGGGCCTGTTCTCGATCAGCGAGATTCTTCTGCTGCTGGAAAAGACCCACCATGGCCATGCGGCAGTCAAGGCCACCGGGCGCATGCTGTTCAACTTCAAGGAAGCCGCTTCGGTGTTCGTAGTCAACATCCGTTGCGGGCTGCTTGGCTTCGTCATGGGCGTGCTGCCAGGCGCTGGCGCAACCCTGGCCAGTGCGGTGGCCTACATGACTGAAAAGCGCATCGCGGGCACCTCGGGCAAGTTCGGCAAGGGCGACGCCCGTGGCCTGGCCGCCCCGGAAACTGCAATCGGCGCCTCGTGCTGTGGCGCACTGGTGCCCATGCTGACCCTGGGTGTACCGGGTTCGGGCACCACGGCAGTGATGATCGGTGCGCTGACCCTGTACAACATCACCCCTGGCCCGCTGCTATTCCAGCAGCAACCCGACATCGTCTGGGGCCTGATCGCCTCGCTGTTCATCGCCAACATCATGCTGGTGATCCTGAACATCCCGATGATCCGCATCTTCACCCGCATCCTTGCCGTGCCGAACTGGGCGCTGGTGCCGGTGATCGCGATCATCACCGCGATCGGTGTGTATGCCGTGCACGCCACCACCTTCGACCTGTTCCTGATGGTCGGCATCGGCATCATGGGTTACATCCTGCGCAAGCTCGACTTCCCACTGTCGCCGATCCTGCTCGGCTTCATTCTCGGCGGGCTGATGGAGCAGAACCTGCGCCGCGCGCTGTCGATCTCCAACGGTGAGCTGGGCATCCTCTGGTCGAGCCCGATCAGCATGGGCGTTTGGGTGCTGGTGGTGTGCATGCTGGCCCTGCCGCTGATGCGCATCTGGCGTAAACGCAGCCTGCAACGCCGGGCCATGGCCGATGCCTGATCGGCCTCTGCCTCTGTTCTGGGCGACCGGGCTAGTCGGCCTTGCTGGCGGGTTTCTCGCCAGCAAGGTCGGCTGGCCTTTGCCGTGGATGGTCGGCTCATTGCTGGCGATCATCCTGGTGCGCTGCCTGACGCCATGGCAGCTGTCGGAAATCCCCAATGGCCGCAAATGCGGCCAGTGCATCATCGGCATCGGCATCGGCCTGCACTTCACGCCCGCAGTGGTCGAGCAGGTGGGCAGCCATTTTGCGCTGATCTTCTTCGGTGCCTTGGTCACCACGCTGTCCAGCGTGATTGGCGTTTGGTTGTTGCGCCGTACTGGCGAGGATCGCGCCACAGCCTTCTTCGCCAGCATGCCAGGTGGTTCAGGAGAGATGGTCAACCTGGGAGCGCGCAATGGTGCGGTGCTCAGTCAGGTCGCTGCGGCGCAAAGTCTGCGGGTGCTGGCGGTGGTGCTGTGCGTGCCGGCACTGTTCAAGTTTCTGCTGGGTGACGGCGTGCCGCTCAACCACGCAGGCAGCGTGAACTGGGGTTGGCTGGCGTTGATCGCGCCTGCCGGCGTAATCACTGCACTGATCTGGCAGCGCTTGCGTCAGCCCAACCCGTGGTTGTTCGGGCCCTTGCTGGTTGCCGCGGCAGTGAGCCTGGCAGGCAACCTGCAAATCGCCCTGCCCAATGGCGCCAGCCAGATTGGTCAATGGCTGATCGGCAGCGGCCTGGCCTGCCACTTCAACCGGGCGTTCTTTCGTCGAGCACCGTCGTTTCTCGGGCGCACGTTGATTGCCACGGCGCTGTGCATGTTGATTGCCGGCAGTGCCGCATGGGGGTTGAGCGTGATGACCGGGCTGGACTTGCGCTCGCTGACCCTGGGGATGATGCCCGGGGGCATTGCCGAGATGAGTTTGACGGCTGAGACCTTGCAACTGTCGGTGCCGTTGGTGACTGCATTGCAGGTGATGCGCTTGCTGTTCGTGCTGTTTCTGGCAGAGCCGTTGTTCAGGTTGTGGAAGGATTGAGACCGCATGGGCCTCATCGCCGGCAAGCCGGCTCCCACAAGGACCGCGACAATCTTGAGATCACGGCAGTACCTGTGGGTGCAACTGCCTTGCTCAATATCTAAAAGCTTGCGCGATACCTGTGGGAGCCGGCTTGCCGGCGATGAAGCAACGCTTAGAGCGGCGGCAACGCCCAGTTGATCGGCGCCAGCCCACGCTGCTCGAGGAAGCTGTTGGCACGGCTGAAATGCCCACATCCGAGGAAGCCGCGGTACGCCGACAGCGGCGATGGATGCACCGACTTGAGCACCAGGTGCTTGGTGCCGTCGATCAGCTTCTGCTTGCTCTGGGCATGCGCGCCCCACAGCAGGAACACCACATTGGGGCACTGCTCGCTCACCACCTGGATGATCCGGTCAGTGAAGAATTCCCAGCCCTTCTTGGCATGCGAAGCGGCGTTGGCACGTTCCACGGTCATGGTGGTATTGAGCAGCAGCACCCCCTGCTCGGCCCAGCTTTGCAGGTAGCCGTGATTGGGGATGTCGATGTTCAGGTCGCGCTGCAGCTCCTTGTAAATGTTCACCAGTGACGGCGGTGTCGGCACGCCTGGCTGCACCGAGAAGCACAAGCCATGGGCCTGGCCCGGGCCGTGGTAAGGGTCCTGGCCGAGGATCACTACCTTGACCTGCTCCAGCGGGGTGGAATTGAGCGCGTTGAAAATCAGCGGCCCCGGCGGGTAGATTTCCTTGCCGGCAGCGTATTCCTGACGCAGGAACTCGCGTAGCTGGTGCATGTAGGGCTGGTCGAACTCGGCGCGCAATGCGGCCTTCCAGCTGGGTTCGAGTTTGATGCGATCGTCGTCAGTCATGGGGCCATCCGTAAACAATGGCGCGACACTAGGTAAGCCGCCCCCCCTTGTCAATCAGTCCGACCGGCGACCGGCATGATCGGCCAGGCGAGCCATACTTGTGCGATGACTTGTGCGAGGTAGCCATGTCCATTCAATGCGAGGTACTCACCGGCGCCGATGGCGCCCGCATCGGCATTGCCACACTGGATGCCCCCAAGGCGCTCAATGCGCTCAATCTGCCGATGATCGAGGTCCTGGGCGAACAGCTGCATGCCTGGGCCAACGACCCGGGCGTGGTCTGCGTTTTGCTGCGCGGCAGCGGCGCCAAGGCGTTCTGCGCAGGGGGCGATGTGCGAGCACTGGCCCAGGCTTGCCGCGACCACCCGGGCAGTGTCCCACCACTGGCGGCAACCTTCTTTGCCGCCGAGTACCGCCTCGACTACTTGCTGCACACCTACCCCAAGCCCCTGCTGTGCTGGGGCCACGGCCACGTGCTGGGCGGTGGCATGGGGCTGCTGCAAGGGGCCGGGGTACGTATCGTCACCCCCAGTAGCCGCCTGGCGATGCCGGAAATCAGCATCGGCTTGTATCCAGACGTTGGCGCCAGCTGGTTCCTTGCCCGGCTGCCGGGCAAGCTGGGGTTGTTTCTGGGGCTAACTGGCGCGCCGATCAATGCCCGCGATGCCATCGATCTGGGATTGGCCGATCGGTTCCTGGGTGAGCAACAGCAGGAGGCCTTGATCGAAGAGCTGCTGCAGTTGAACTGGCAGGAACAGACCGAGCTGCAGTTGAACAGCCTGCTGAAAGCCGAACAGCACCGTGCCTGGGCTGAAATGCCCGAGGCGCAGTGGCTGCCACGACGCCGGATGATCGACGACCTTCTCGACGTGGCCGACCCGGTCGGCGCCTGGCGCGCGCTTGAAAGCCTGAAACAGCATCAGGACCCGCTGCTGGCCGAGGCCGGCCAACGCCTGCACGAGGGCTGTCCACTGACCGCGCACCTGGTGTGGGAGCAGATCAGCCGGGCGCGCCATCTGTCCTTGGCCCAGGTGTTCCAGATGGAATACACCATGAGCCTGAACTGCTGCCGGCATCCGGAGTTCAGCGAGGGGGTGCGTGCCCGGCTGCTGGACAAGGACAACCAGCCGCGCTGGCATTGGCCGGACATCGCCCAGGTGCCCTCGGCGGTGGTCGAAGCCCATTTCGCCAAAGTGTGGGAAGGCCGCCATCCGCTGGCTGACCTGGAGTAGAACGCCAAAAAAACGGGGCTGCCATGCAGCCCCGCCTTACCCATCACCGCTGCCAGTTGCGGTCACCTCCCCGGCCACCGTCCGGACGCCGGTCACGATCCCCGCGCCCGTTCGAATGCCACCGATCATTCTGGTAGCGCTTGCTGTCATTGCGATAATCATGACGATCTCGGTCCCGCCCGTAGTCGTAACGCTGGCGGTTGCCATAGTCATATCGCGGGTTGCCATGCCACTGGTTCATCCCCGGCTGCGGATGAGGCTTGTAATGCGGTGCCGGCGCCTGCCGGTAGTAACGGGGCGCAGGCTGGTAATAGCGAGGAGCCGGCTGGTAGTAGTAGCGCGGTTGCGGCGTTACATAGTAGCGGTCATAGCGGTAGTACCCCGGCGAAACATAGCGATCGGTGGTGTAATAATCCGAGCGGTAATAGCCCCCACTCTCGTAGTAAGGGACACAGGCTGACGTCATCAGACCCAACAGGGCGATCAACAGAATTCGATAGGACATGGCGGCCTCCTGGACCGCAGGGGTGCCCGAACAGCGGCGCTGGCGAGCGTCGACGACGAAGCGTTCATCGACAATGAATAAGACCGTTGCGCCTCGGTGCAGTGCCATTTCTGCAATAATTTGAAACAGGTCGGATTAACCCTAAAAAATATGCAGTCATTTTTCGGTCATCTCACTAGAATGGTCAGCTCGGCACACATCACGGGACGATCATGCCTTCACGCTCCGCCCTGTTGTCACAGCGCTCGCTGATCCTCACCCTGCTGGTGTTACTGGCCTGCGGCTTCCTTGCCACGTCCCTGCTCAGCTACTACGCATCGCGCGGCGCCATCCGCGACGGCATCATCAATACCGAGCTGCCACTGACCTCCGACACGGTCTACTCGGAAATCCAGAAAGACCTGATTCGCCCAGTGCTGATCGCCTCGATGATGGCCCAGGACACCTTCCTGCGCGACTGGGTGCTATCCGGCGAACAGGACACCCGGCGCATTACCCGTTACCTCGGCGAGGTGATGGGCAAGCAGGACACCTGCACCTCGTTCTTCGTCTCCGACCGCAGCCTGACCTACTACCAGGCCAAGGGTGTACTCAAGCAGGTCCAGCCAGGCACCTGGCGCGATGCCTGGTATTTCCGCCTGCGCGAGCTCAAGGCACCGTACGAGATCAACGTCGACCTGGACATGGCCAACCAGGACAGCCTCACGGTGTTCATCAACTATCGGGTGCTGGATTATCAGCAGCGCTTCATCGGTGCTGCCGGTGTGGGGCTGAGCGTGGCGTCCGTGGTCAAGCTGATCGACGATTACCAACGGCGCTACCAACGTTCGGTGTTCTTTACCGACGCCCAGGGCAAGGTCCTGCTCACCGGCTCCGACGGCGGCCCCCATGGCCTGCGCGTCGGCCAGACGCTTAGCGACACCGGCGACTTCGATGCAGTACTGACGCAGGGGCCAGTGCCTGACCAAGGCAGCCACGAGTATCAGGACACCGCCGGACACAGTCATTTCCTCAACGTCCGTCAATTGTCGGAGCTGGACTGGTACCTGCTGGTGGACAAGCGTGAGACCGGCGTGCTGGACCGCGTCCGCCATTCCCTTTACCTGAACCTGGCGATCTGCGCGATGATCACCCTGGTGGTGCTGTCGCTGCTCAATGCCATGCTCCAGCGGCACCAGGCAAGCACCACCGCGCTGGCCACGCTCGACAGCCTCACCGGCCTGCCCAACCGGCGCAGCTTCGACCTGCTGGCCGCCCAGGCGTTGCAGGAAGCCGTGCGTGACCGGGTGCCGCTGGTGGCATTGCTGATCGACCTGGACAACTTCAAGGCGCTCAACGACACCCACGGCCACCTGGCAGGCGACGAAGTGTTGCGCCAGTTCGCCCAAGTGCTGCAGGGCAGCCTGCGCCAGTCAGATATAATCTGTCGCTGGGGCGGTGAGGAGTTCATCGTGTTGCTGCGCGAGGCCAACGGCCGTCAGGCCATCGAAGTGGCCGAAAAGATCCGTCGGCGCACCGAGCAATTGACGTTCAACTACGAAGACCAACCGCTACGACTGACTACCAGTATCGGCCTGGGCAACCTCCAGCCGGGCGACACCTTGCACGCTCTGCTGACCCGCGCCGACCGTGCGCTCTATCGCGCCAAGCAGGCCGGCCGCAACCGCGTCTGCAGTGAATCACCTGGACCCGAACATGCCTGACAACCAACACTGCCCCGCCTGTGGCGCCCGCAACCAGTGCACCTTGGCTGAGCCAGCCAACGCCACCCAGGCCTGCTGGTGCTTTGGCGTGACCATCGACCCCGCCGTGCTTCAGGCCCTGCCCGCCGAGCTGCGCGACCAGGCCTGCCTGTGCCCACGCTGCGCCGGGGTGCAGGCGCAACTCGATGCAGCGCCCGTCACCCCAACGCGCTAGACTGCGCGCCCGCTGTCATCCTCTGCCGTGCCGTCATGCGTCTTGACCGTTTCCTCGCCAACCTGCCCTGCTACAACCGCCAGCAAGTGCGCCTGCTGCTGGTGCAGCGACGCGTCCGGGTAAATGGTGAGGTTGTGGTCGACCCGCTGTTTGAAGTGAACGAATTCAGCCGCATCGAAGTGGACGAGCAGTTGCTTCAAGCCGGCCGCCCAGCTCGCTACCTGATGCTGCACAAACCCGAAGGCTGCGTCAGTGCCACCCAGGACCCTCAGCACCGCACCGTGCTGGACCTGCTGCCTGCTGAACTGCGGGACGACCTGCACATCGCCGGGCGGCTGGACTACAACACCACCGGCCTGCTGATTCTGACCAATGACGGCCAGTGGTCGCGACGCCTGACCCAGCCCAGGACCAAGCTGCCCAAGCGCTACCTGGTCGAGACCGAGGACGAGATCGGCGAGCACTATGTCGCCAAGTTTCGTGAGGGCTTCTACTTCGCCTTCGAAGACCTCACCACCCTGCCCGCCCAACTGGACATTCTCGGCCCACGTCAGGCCCGGCTGGCGATCGTCGAAGGGCGCTATCACCAGGTCAAGCGCATGTTCGGACACTTCGACAACAAGGTGGTGGGGTTGCACCGCGAGAGCATGGGGCTGATCCAACTGGACCCAGCTCTGCAACCAGGGGCGTTCAGGGCGCTGACGGCCGAGGAAATCGCCACCGTCTAGGCCGCCTGTTCGTGCCTCATCGCCGGCAAGCCGGCTCCCACAACGACCTCGACCTTATTGAGATCACTGCGGTAAGCGGACCACAAGAGGTCGTCATACGACCGCTTGGCGGTGCAAGTCACATTTTTCCACCAACGGCACTTGCGGGATCCCCAACCTGCTGCTTGAATCCAAATCGTCAGTCTGCATGTGACTTGGTAGTCACGCCCGCAGTCCAAGACGCCTTTTGCCGGCTACCCAGGGCCTAGATGCCTTGGGGCACGGCGAATTGCCCGCAAAAAACAATACCGTCGACACATGTGCCAAGGATCGACACAGGGCCCCCCGGTTTCTCTTCAGGCGTATGCCTACCTGTCATAAAGAACGTGCACCCTAGGTGACGCGAACACCCTTTTTGCGCCAGGAGTCGAAGACATGAGGCCAGAAATTGCTGTACTTGATATCCAAGGTCAGTATCGGGTTTACACGGAGTTCTATCGCGCGGAAGCGGCCGAGAAGACGATCATCCTGATCAACGGTTCGCTGGCCACCACGGCCTCGTTCGCCCAGACGGTGCGCAACCTGCACCCGCAATTCAACGTGGTGCTGTACGACCAGCCGTATGCCGGCAAGTCGAAGCCACACAACCGCCAGGAACGCCTGATCACCAAGGAGACCGAGGCGCACATCCTCCTTGAGCTGATCGAGCACTTCCAGGCCGACCACGTGATGTCGTTCTCCTGGGGCGGTGCCGGCACCCTGCTGGCGCTGGCGCAACAGCCGCGTCGGGTGAAAAAGGCAGTGGTCAGTTCGTTCTCGCCGATCATCAACGAGCCAATGCGCGACTACCTGGAACGCGGCTGCAAGTACCTGGCTGCCTGCGACCGTTACCAGGTCGGCAACCTGGTCAACGACACCATCGGCAAGCACCTGCCGTCGCTGTTCAAGCGCTTCAATTACCGGCACGTCAGCAGCCTGGACAGCCACGAGTACGCGCAGATGCACTTCCACATCAACGAAGTGCTGCAGCATGACCTGGAGCGAGCGCTCAAGTCCGCGGTCAACATCGACATCCCGGTGCTGTTCATCAACGGTGACCGTGACGAATACACCACTGTCGAAGATGCCCGGCACTTCAGCCAGCACGTGGGCAAGAGCCAGTTCAGCGTGATCCGCGATGCTGGCCACTTCCTCGACATGGAGCACAAAGCCGCCTGCGAGGAAACCCGCGATGCCATGTTGGGCTTCCTCAAACCAACCACGCGTGAGCCCCGCCAACGCTTCCAATACGTACAGGGGCACCATGCACTGGCCATCTGAATGCATCGGCGTCCTGTAGCCCTTCACCCGCAGGTTATGGGCCGCCGACAGCTTTTTTATAACTTGGGCTTCTCAAGGAAGGAGGGTTCTGGTAAAAAGTCGACCGACTAAGCGGGTATAGTTTAATGGTAGAACAGTAGCTTCCCAAGCTTCCGACGAGGGTTCGATTCCCTCTACCCGCTCCACATCGCATTCCCCGCATGGCGTTCCGGTAACGTCATCGCTGTCAAAAGGAGCCTTGGCTCCTTTTTTCGTTTCTGCCCCTTTCGCTTGCCAGCGGCTCTGTTTGTAGCGCATATGCTCAATGGATTCGCGAAACATCATGAAAGGACTGCACATGTTTCTCTCCCGTTGGCTGCCGGGCCTCGCCAACCTTATGCATTACCGCCGAGAGTGGTTCCACGCCGACTTGCAGGCGGGCTTGTCGGTGGCGGCGATCCAGATTCCCATCGCCATCGCCTACGCGCAGATTGTCGGCCTGCCGCCGCAATACGGCCTGTATGCCTGCGTGTTGCCAATGATGGTCTACGCCCTGGTCGGCAGCTCGCGCCAGCTGATGGTCGGCCCCGACGCCGCCACCTGCGCCATGATCGCGGGCGCCGTGGCGCCCTTGGCGATGGGCGACCCGCAACGCATCGCCGAACTGTCGGTGATCGTCACGGTGCTGGTGGGGGTGATGCTGATCGGCGCCGGGCTTGCCCGGGCCGGGTTCATTGCCAGCTTCTTCTCACGACCTATCCTGATCGGCTACCTCAACGGCATCGGTCTTAGCCTGATCGCTGGGCAGATGTCGAAGGTGGTGGGTTTCAAGATCGAAGGCGATGGCTTCATCCTCAGCCTGATCAACTTTTTCCAGCGCCTGAACGAGATCCACTGGCTCACACTGCTGATCGGCCTGGCTGGCTTGGCATTGCTGATCTGGCTGCCGCGCCGCTACCCGCGTTTGCCAGCAGCACTGGTAACCGTGGCGGTCTTCACCCTGCTGGTGGGGGCGTTCGGACTGGACCGTTTTGGCGTTGCCATCCTTGGCCCGGTGCCTTCCGGCATGCCGCATCTAGCCTGGCCGCAAAGCAACCTGGCGGAAACCAAGAGCCTGCTGCGCGACGCCCTGGGTATCGCCACCGTCAGCTTCTGCAGCGCCATGCTGACCGCCCGCAGTTTCGCCGCACGCCACGGCTATGCGATCAACGCCAACCATGAATTCGTCGCCTTGGGCGTAAGCAACCTGGCCGCCGGCATTTCCCAGGGCTTTGCCATCAGTGGCGCGGACTCGCGCACCGCGGTCAACGACATGGTCGGCGGCAAGAGCCAGCTGGTGGGTATCATCGCCGCCCTGGTGATCGCCTTGATCCTGCTGTTCTTCACCGCGCCCATGGCCTGGATTCCACAAGCTGCGCTGGGCGCGGTCCTGCTCATGGCCGGTTGGGGACTGATCGACATCAAGTCGTTGGGTCGTATCAAAAAGCTGAGCCGTTTCGAGTTCTGGCTGTGCCTGCTGACTACGGTCGGCGTGCTGGGCCTGGGCGTGCTGCCAGGCATCGTGTTCGCCGTGACCCTGGCGATCCTGCGTTTGCTGTACAGCATCTACCAACCCACCGACGCCGTGCTCGGCTGGCTGCCGGGCACCGAAGGCCAGGTCGACATCCGCCACCACAAAGAGGCCCGCACCGTGCCGGGGTTGGTGGTTTACCGTTTCGATGACGCGATCCTGTTCTTCAACGCCGACTACTTCAAGATGCGTCTGCTCGAAGCGGTGCAGAGCCAGGCCGAACCCAAAGCCGTGCTGTTCGATGCAGAAGCGGTGACCAGCATCGACGTCAGCGGCGTCGCGGCCCTGCGCGAGGTGCGCGACACCCTTGCAGCCCAGGGCATCCACTTCGCCATCGCCCGCGCTCGCGGCACGTTCCTGCGTATGCTGGTGCGCTCGGGAATGGCGCGGGAGATGGAGGACAAGTTGCTGTTTGGCTCGGTACGGGCGGGGATTCGGGCGTATCGGTTGTGGCGGAACAGGAGTCGGAAGGGGCAACAGAACCACGTTGCCGAATGAATATCAGCTGTAAAGGGCTGCTATCCAGCCCAATCGCCGGCAAGCCGGCGATTGGGCCAGCCAAAGTCCTTCGGGTAACCACCAACCCTCGCAGTGCATGACATGCTAAAGTCGCCCCGCCCCCGCTCCACCGAATGGACTTTCGCATGCCCGCACTCGACGCCCACCTTGCCACCTGGCCCGATCTCAACCAACGCCACCCCTGCGACGCCCTGCTGTTGGGGAACGGTGCCAGCCGTGCACTGTGGAAACCGTTCGGCTACTTTTCGCTGTTCGAGGAAGCCCAACGCGCGGGTCGCAAGAAAGGTCTTGGCGTCAGCGACCAGGCCCTGTTCAAGTCCCTCGGCACGGAACTGTTCGAGCCGGTGCTCAGCACCCTCAACCATACCGTTCGGGCCAACGCCGCCCTGGCGATCAACTCCACTGCGCCCCTGAACCGCTATTACTCGATCAAGGAAGCACTGATCCACGCAGTGCGCACCGTGCACCTGCCCTGGCCGCTGATGCCAACGACCACGCAGGCTTCGATCAACCTGGCCTTGCGCCAATACCGCAGCGTCTACACCAGCAACTACGACCTTGTTCTGCCGTGGGCCATGCAACACGCCCCGCAAGGCTTCGCTGCGCTGTTCGATGAGCAAGGCTTCTTCGACCTGCGCCGTACCCGCAGCGAAGGCACCCGGGTGATGCACCTGCACGGCGGCCTGCACCTGCTCAAGCTGCCTGACGGCAGCACCCGCCAGCGCAGCGCCGAATGCGCCGAGCTGCTCGACGGTTTTGCCGTGAATATTCCAGGTGAAGTGCCACTGTTCGTCAACGAAGAACGCAGCGACGAAAAACTGCGCGCCATCCGCAACTCGGACTACCTCGGCTGGTGCCTGTCGCAACTGGCGCAGGAAAGCCAAGGCCTATGCCTGTTCGGGCAACACCTGGACAGTACCGACCAGCATTTGCTCGAAGCCATTCGCCAGGCACGGCCGGCGCATCTGTCGATTGCCATCCGGCCGCTCAGTGAAGCATCAGTGATCAATCAGAAGCAGCATTTCATGGACAAGTTCGGTGACTTGCCAGGGACTGAAGTGTACTTCTTCGATGCCAGCACCCACCCGATGGGGCTGGCGGAATTGGCGATAGAGGTGCCTCCTTCGCGCCATTGAGCGGCACGTGAGCAACCAGCATCACTAGACCAAACGCTGCGCCCCCCCGAAAACACGCGCGTGCAAATTGGATACATTGACCGTCATCGCTACTCGAGCCAGTTCCAGAGTCTCCTGGGCCACTGAATAGCTTCCTCGTGCCTGTAACCAGAGCAGAACATCCGCAAGGTGCCAGAGCGAAGTGCTGCCTTCGTGGATGGGGGCCGGGAAGCTACGTATGTGGGCAAGCATCAGTTTGCGCATGTTCTGACGCGACACCCCCACCATTTCCGCCACATCGGTAAGCCCTACGAGGTCTGGCGTTGCCTCGATCAATTGCGCCCCTGGTAAAACACTGTGAACGTCCTTGAGCGCGCTCTCGATGGCCTCTCGGGCAGATGTAGCCTCTCGAGCAAAATCCAGCGCCAGGCGGCCTGGCTGGCCTACACCGACAAGCGCATCATCGCATCCTGCTTCGGCCAACTGTTCCAGAAGCGTATCGGTGTCGACTTCATCAAGCAGTTGATACTTGAGGGTGAACTCATATTCCATCGCTACTGCTCCTCACCAGCACTGGATATCCCTTTGGTCAACGTGCCGCCTGAACAACGGTCAACGACACGCCGAAGCTGACGAGCAAAAGTGCCAGGGTTTCTTGGAGTGCTCCAGACGCTGGTAATGCAAAACTCCCCGCAGCGGCATTCGGCATCGTTGAACGGACAGTACAACTTCCCCCAACAATGCCCACCACCGACTACGACTTTCCAGCCCTTCGACTCAGCGTGCCTCAAGGCCTGCTCAACCTCTTTCTTGGCATGACTGGGACGTGACATCAGCTTCTCTCCAGAGTGGGCCATCGACAGCCAGGTTGTCAAGTGACAACCAAGACAGCTAACGAAAGACACCCACACTACAGAACACTCGAAGTCCAAAACGGCCGAACACTAAAGTTGGGAAGGTTCCTACGTGAATCAGAGAGTAATGCTCGATGCCACTTAGTTATTGGCACCAAGGTCTATCAGGCCATCCGCCTTCAACAACGTCTCCAGGCAATGCTCCTGCACCCCATAGAACGCCTTGAGCTGCGCGATCTTCTCTAGCAACGCGCCATTGTCCACCGGCTGCTGGCGCTTCACCGCAAGAATCATCTTGTTCTTGTTGGTGTGCTCCAACGAGATGAATTCGAACACCTTGGTTTCATAGCCACAGGCTTCCAGATACAACGCACGCAAGCTGTCGGTGAGCATCTCGGCCTGCTGCCCCAGGTGCAGGCCATATTGCAGCATCGGCTGCAGCAGCCCCGGGCTGTGCAGTTGCGGGCGGATCTGCTTGTGGCAGCACGGCGAGCACATGATGATCGCGGCATTGCAGCGGATACCGGTGTGAATGGCGTAGTCGGTGGCGATGTCGCACGCATGCAGGGCAATCATCACTTCGATGGCCTCCGGCACCACACTGCGGACGTCGCCGCACTGGAACTCCAGGCCCGGATGCTCCAGGCGTGAAGCCGCGCCATTGCACAGGTCGACCATGTCCTGACGCAACTCCACGCCCGTCACCTGAGCCTCACGGCCCAACGTATTGCGCAGGTAGTCATGCATGGCGAAGGTCAGGTAACCCTTGCCCGAACCGAAGTCGGCCACCCGCAACAACTGCTCTGCCGATACCGGCGCATTGGCCAGGGCGTGATCGAAGACTTCGATGAACTTGTTGATCTGCTTCCACTTACGCGACATGGACGGGATCAGTGCACTTTGGGCATCGGTTACGCCCAGATCACGCAGAAATGGACGCGACAACTCAAGGTAACGCTTCTTCTCCCGATCATGGCCAGTGCTCACCGATGTTTCCCGTGGTGCCTGGGCGCCATGGCGCTGCAGCATCGGCTTGCCCTTCTTGCTGAAGGTCAGCTGTACTTCGCCGTCGCCATCGAACAGGTGGGCATTGCGAAAACTCTCCGGCAACAGCTCGGCAACCAGCGTCAGGGCCTGGTCCAGTGGCACGTTACGGGTGATGTCACGAGTCTGATGGCGGTACACAAGCGACAGATTGGGCTGCCCTTTCACCTGTACCGGCTTGGCGATGATCCGCTGCAAGGTCTGGTCGGCCCCCACATGGCGGGCCAGCACCAGCTTGACCAAGGTATTGCCGTGAATGGCGGCGCCCAGCAGCTCAAGGAACTGGGCACGCGCATCCGGCGCGGAAGAAGCGGAAGGACGAGCAGACATGGAGAAGGGGTGCCTCGAATAGCGGGAAGCGCGGTGCGCAATGGGCGCATTCTACCGTGCCGCGCCGACCCCGTGGGAGCGGATCAGTCGAGGATCACCAGACGGTTGGGCAGCTCGTTGCGGGTGTGGGTCGACGGCACATGCTCGCTCAGCAGCTCGCCACAGGCTTCGATGCACTCGACAAAGCCCTGCAAGGTGCGGCCTTGGCGCACCTGCTCGGCAAAACGCTCGACGATGGCGGCGCGGGCGGCGGCGTCCAGGTGCTGACTGACGCCACGGTCGACCAGAATCTCGACATGCTGCTCGGCTTCGCTGACGAAAATCAGTACACCAGTGCCACCGGCCGTGCGTTGCAGGTTCTGCTCGCGAAACTGCTGCCGGGCCAGGCGCGAAGCCCGCCAGCGACGCAGCCCACGCGGAATCAACCAACCCGCCAGGCGCGGGCTGCGCAGCAACAGGCACAGGCCGACGAACATCAGCACGTTGGCCACCAGCAGCCCGCGCATGCCCGGCCAGCCGACCAGCAGCTGCAACAGGCCAGGCACGGCCAACGCCAGCACGGCGGACCAGAACAGTGGCAGGTAGGCATAGTCATCGGCGCGGCGCGCCAGCACGGTGACCAGCTCGGCGTCGGTTCGCTTTTCGGCACGGGCAATGGCCTCGGCGACGCGGCGCTGGTCATATTCATTGAGAAGGGTCATGCCTTGGAGCTCTCGATCGTTCTTATAGTTGTTGTCCCGGCATACGGGTGCTCATCAGCGGCTGACATATTCAGGCATAATCCGCCGCTGGAAGTCATCCTTGCAAACTGTACAACAATAGCCGCCTGAAAACTTCGGCCGCGCGCGTATCACCGTGGATACGGCAAAGGCCTCGACAACGGAATTGATGATGAAACTGTCTTTGCTGGGCCTGGCCATGGGCCTTGCCAGTCAGGCGGCCCTCGCCGCCCCCACCGCCCCGCCCCTTGAGGACAAGCAGGCGTTCATCAACCATCTGATCAGCCAGATGACCGAAGCCGAAAAGATCGGCCAGTTGCGCCTGATCAGCATCGGCCCGGAAATGCCCCGCGACAAAATCCGCGAGGAAATCGCCGCAGGCCGCATCGGCGGCACCTTCAACTCGCGCACCGCGCCCGAGAACCGGCCGATGCAGGATGCGGCCATGCGCAGCCGCCTGAAGATCCCGATGTTCTTTGCCTACGACACCGTCCACGGCGAACGTACCATCTTCCCGATCGGCCTGGGCATGGCTGCGACCTGGGACATGGAAGCCGTCGCCAAGGTCGGCCGCACCGCGGCCATCGAAGCCTCGGCCGACGCCCTGGACATGACCTTCGCACCGATGGTCGATATCGCCCGTGACCCGCGCTGGGGCCGCACCAGTGAAGGCTTCGGTGAGGACACCTACCTGACTTCGCGCATTGGTCAGGTGATGGTCCAGTCGTTCCAGGGCTCCAGCCCGGCCAACCCCGACAGCATCATGGCCATCGTCAAGCACTTCGCCCTCTACGGCGCGGTGGAAGGCGGACGCGACTACAACACGGTCGATATGAGCCTGCCGAAAATGTACAACGACTACCTTCCCCCCTACCGCGCCGCGCTCGACGCCGGTGCCGGCGGTGTGATGGTGGCGCTGAACTCGATCAACGGCGTGCCAGCCACTTCCAACACCTGGCTGATGAACGACCTGCTGCGCAAGGAGTGGGGCTTCAAGGGCGTGACCATCAGCGACCACGGCGCCATCCAGGAGCTGATCCGCCACGGCGTTGCCCGCGACGGCCGTGAAGCCGCCAAGCTGGCGATCAAGGCCGGCATCGACATGAGCATGAACGACACCCTGTACGGTGAAGAGCTGCCAGGCCTGCTGAAATCCGGCGAAGTGACCCAAGGTGAACTGGACCAGGCGGTACGCGAAGTTCTCGGCGCCAAGTACGACATGGGCCTGTTCAAGGACCCGTACGTGCGCATCGGCAAGGCCGAAACCGACCTCAAGGACTATTACGGCAACGACCGTCTGCACCGCGACGCCGCACGTGACGTGGCACGCCGCAGCCTGGTACTGCTGGAAAACCGCAACCAGACCTTGCCGCTGAAAAAGTCCGGCACCATTGCCCTGGTCGGGCCGCTGGCCGATGCCCCGATCGACATGATGGGCAGTTGGGCCGCCGACGGCAAACCGGTGCACTCGGTGACCGTGCGCGAAGGCCTGCGCCGCGCCGTGGAAGGCAAGGCCAAGCTGGTCTACGCCAAAGGCTCCAACGTCACCGGCGACAAAGCGATCTTCGACTACCTGAACTTCCTCAATTTCGACGCACCGGAAATCGTCAACGACCCACGCCCAGCCGCGGTGCTGATCGATGAGGCGGTCAAGGCTGCCAAGCAGTCCGATGTGGTGGTCGCGGTGGTTGGTGAATCCCGTGGCATGTCCCACGAATCGTCGAGCCGCACCACGCTGGAAATCCCCGCCAGTCAGCGCGAGCTGATCAAGGCCCTCAAGGCCACCGGCAAACCCCTGGTGCTGGTGCTGATGAACGGTCGTCCACTGTCGATCGGCTGGGAGCGCGAGCAGGCCGACGCCATCCTGGAAACCTGGTTCGCCGGTACCGAAGGCGGCAACGCCATCGCCGATGTGCTGTTCGGTGACTACAACCCGTCGGGCAAGCTGGCCATCACCTTCCCGCGTTCGGTCGGGCAGATTCCGATGCACTACAACCACACCCGCATCGGTCGGCCGTTCACGCCTGGCAAACCGGGCAACTACACCTCGCAGTACTTCGAGGAGCCCAACGGCCCCCTGTACCCGTTTGGCTATGGCCTGAGCTACAGCAGCTTCGAGCTGTCCGGCCTGAGCCTGTCGAAAAAAGACCTCAAGCGCGGTGACACGCTGGAGGCCAAGGTAACCGTGAAGAACACCGGCAAACGCGACGGCGAAACCGTGGTGCAGCTGTACCTGCAGGATGTTTCGGCGTCCATGAGCCGACCGGTCAAGGAACTGAAGAACTTCCAGAAACTGATGCTCAAGCCAGGTGAGTCGCGGACCGTGACCTTCCGCATCAGCGAGGAAGACCTGAAGTTCTACAATGGGCAGCTGCAACGGGTGGCCGAGCCTGGGGAGTTCAACGTCCAGATCGGGCTTGATTCCGAGGCGGTGCAGCAGAAGAGTTTCGAATTGCTGTAAGCGGTTTGTAGGCAGCCCCGGCCCTATCGCCGGCAAGCCGGCTCCCAAAGGTATTTGCAGGAGCCGGCTTGCCGTCGATGGGGTTCGCCCTGACACCCCATCATCCGGACCCGCCCCATGCCATTTTCCTTTCGCGCCCTGCGTCTGGGGCTGATCATCCTGCTGATTCTGGTGGGCACCTCACTCAGCGCAGGCTGGGCCATGCACCAGGCCAAGCGCCAGGCGATGGAGGACGATGCCCGGCGCGCCAGCCAGCAACTGGGGCTCTACGCCAATGCCCTGCACACCCTGATCGAACGCTATCGTGCTCTGCCTGCGGTACTGGCGTTGGACCCGGAGTTCGTCGAAGCCCTGCGCGGCCCGGTCGACGAAGCGATGCAGAACGCCCTGAGCCGCAAGCTTGAACGCATCAACGGCGCGGCCAACTCTTCAACGCTGGAATTGCTGGACCGAACCGGCCTGGCCATTGCAGCCAGCAACTGGCGTCTACCGACCACTTATGTCGGCTCCAACTACGCCTTTCGCCCCTACTTCAAACAGACCCGCAGCGAAGGCAGCGGCCGTTTCTACGCAGTCGGCGTGACCAGCGGCGTACCGGGCTACTTTCTTTCCAGCGCGGTGACCGACGAACACGGGCGCTTTCTCGGCGCCATGGTGGTGAAGCTTGAATTCCCCGAGCTGGAACGCGAATGGCGCCAAGGCAGCGACGTGCTGCTGGTCAGCGATGCCCGTGGCATCACCTTCATCGCCAACCAGGACGGCTGGCGCTACCGCGAGCTGCAACCGCTCACTGGCGCCGACCGTGCGGAGCTGGCCGCAACCCGCCAGTACGACAAGCAACCGCTGGTGCCCTTGCAGCACCAGGTGCTTACCCGTTTCGCCAGCAACAGTCACTTGAGCCGCGTGCAAGGCCCGGACGGGCCAGCCGAATACCTGTGGGAAAGCCTGCCGCTCGAAGGCGAGGACTGGACCTTGCACCTGCTGCGCAAACCGCAGGTAGCCGCCGACGGCCGCAATGCCGCCCTGGGCGCTGCGGCGGTGTGGCTGAGCCTGGTGTTCGCCGCCCTGTTCGTCAGCCAGCGCCTGCGCCTGGCACGCCTGCGCCAACGCAGCCGTGAGGAGCTCAAGCGCCAGGTCGAGGAACGCACTCGTGAACTGCGCACGGCCCAGGAGGGCCTGGTGCAATCGGCCAAGCTCGCCGCGCTCGGGCAGATGTCGGCGGCCCTGGCCCACGAAATCAACCAGCCCCTGACCACCCAGCGCATGCAGTTGGAAACCCTGCGCCTGCTGCTCGACCACGGCCGCTACGACGACGCCCGCCAGGCGCTGGAACCGCTGGAACAGATGCTCACCCGCATGGCTGCGCTGACCAGCCATCTGAAAACCTTTGCCCGCAACAGCCCGGTCGGCCTGCGTGAACGCCTGGACCTGGCGAATGTGGTTGATCAGGCGCTGCACCTGCTCGACACCCGCATCCGCAGCGAAGGCGTCGAGGTCGCCCTGTACCTGGCGCGTCCAGCCTGGGTGCGCGGCGATGCGATCCGCCTCGAACAAGTGCTGATCAACCTGTTGCACAACGCTCTGGACGCCATGGCCGACAAGCGCTACAAACGCCTGGAAATCCGTATCGAAGCCGAGGACGAGCAGTGGCGCCTGAGTGTCCTGGACTCTGGGGGCGGCATTGCAGAGGCCGACCTGGGCAAAGTCTTCGACCCATTCTTCACCACCAAACCCGTCGGCGAAGGGCTGGGCCTTGGCCTGGCGATTTCCTACGGTATCGTGCATGAGGCTGGCGGCCAGTTGCAGGCCGAGAACCTGCCCGGCGGTGCCCGCCTCAGCCTGACCCTGCCCCGCGACCTGGAACCTGTATGTTGAATTCAGTGATCGTCGTCGATGATGAAGCCAGTATCCGCACGGCGGTCGAACAATGGCTCAGCCTGTCCGGTTTCACCGTGCAGCTGTTCGCCCGCGCCGAAGACTGCCTGGCGCAATTGCCGCAGCATTTTCCCGGTGTGGTCATCAGCGACGTGCGCATGCCAGGCATGGATGGCCTGCAATTGCTCGAGCGCCTGCGCACGCTAGACCCCGATCTACCGGTAATTCTCCTGACCGGCCACGGCGACGTGCCCATGGCCGTGGAGGCAATGCGCAATGGTGCCTACGATTTTCTGGAGAAACCCTTCACGCCGCAGCACTTGCTGGGCAGCCTCAAGCGAGCGCTGGAAAAGCGCCAGCTGGTGCTGGAGAACCGCCACCTGCACCAACAGGCAGACCTCAAGTCGCGCCTCGAAACCACATTGCTAGGTATGTCACAAGGCCTGCAGCACCTGCGCCGCCAGGTACTCGACCTGGCGAGCCTGCCGGTCAATGTGCTGATTCGCGGTGAAACCGGCAGTGGCAAGGAGCGCGTGGCGCGCTGCCTGCACGACTTCGGCCCGCGTGCGGACAAACCTTTCGTCGCGCTCAACTGCGCAGCAATTCCCGAATCATTGTTCGAGGCGGAACTGTTTGGCCATGAGAGCGGCGCCTTCACCGGGGCACAGGGCAAGCGCATCGGCAAACTGGAATACGCCAACGGCGGCACGGTGTTCCTCGACGAGATCGAAAGCATGCCCCTGGCCCAGCAGGCCAAGCTGCTGCGTGTGATTCAAGAGCAGAAACTTGAACGCCTGGGAGCGAACAAGAGTATCGATGTCGACCTGCGCATCATCGCCGCGACCAAACCCGACCTGCTTGAAGAAGCCCGGGCCGGGCGCTTTCGCGAAGACCTCGCTTATCGCCTGAACGTGGCCGAATTACATCTGGCGCCTCTGCGCGAGCGACGTGAGGACATTGCCCTGCTGTTCGAGCACTTCGCCCGCGTGGCCGCCGACAAACTGGGGCGCACCGCACCGGCGCTGTCGGGGGCCCAGCTGGCGCAGCTGCTGTTACATGACTGGCCGGGCAACGTGCGTGAACTGGCTAACGCAGCGGAACGGCATGCCTTGGGGCTGGGCTCGGCGAACATCGAAGCAGCCTCTGCCGGGCAGTCGCTGGGCGAACAGATGGAGGCCTTCGAGGCGCAATGTCTGCGCGCGGCGTTGCGCCAGCACAAGGGCGAGATCAAGGCCGTGATGGAAACCTTGCAGCTGCCACGGCGAACGCTGAACGAAAAGATGCAGCGCCATGGGTTGGCGCGTGAGGATTTTCTTCAGTAGGCGGAATCTTGCTTAGCCTGGCTGACAGATAGGCGGAAATCCGCTTATTTGAGTGTTGTCGAACCATTCCAAAAGGGGCTGCTTTGCAGCCCATCGCTGGCAAGCCAGCTCCTACAGCGGTTGCGCTGACCCCAGTCAGTGCAAGGGCTGGCTCATTGCTGGCAGCACATGAAACGCCCCCAAATGGATCGCCCCGCACTCATTTGGCACACCTCCTGCAAAACCCTTCTCAAGCTGCGCTCTGGCGCGCTCCACAAAAACAACGAGAAGGTATCCCTGATGGATAACGCCACCTCCCTGCCCGCCGGGGCGGCCATTGCGCCCGCCGCGGAAAAAACCACCGCCAGCCGCCTGAAGTCGATCTTCAGTGGGTCCATCGGCAACATGGTCGAATGGTACGACTGGTACGTCTACGCCGCATTCTCGCTGTACTTCGCCAAAGCCTTCTTCCCCGCTGGCGACTCCACCGCACAACTGCTCAACACCGCCGCGATCTTCGCCGTGGGCTTCCTCATGCGCCCGATCGGTGGCTGGCTGATGGGCCTGTATGCCGACCGCAAAGGCCGCAAGGCCGCACTGATGGCCTCGGTGTTGTTGATGTGCGCCGGCTCGCTGGTCATCGCCCTGACCCCCGGCTACGAAACCATTGGTGTCGCAGCGCCGATCCTGCTGGTGATCGCCCGCCTGCTGCAGGGCCTGTCGGTCGGTGGTGAATACGGCACCTCGGCCACCTACCTCAGCGAGATGGCCAGCAAGGACCGTCGTGGCTTCTTCTCCAGCTTCCAGTATGTGACCCTCATTTCTGGCCAGCTGATTGCCCTGGCGGTGCTGATCGTCCTGCAACAGACCCTCACCACCGAGCAGCTGTACGCCTGGGGCTGGCGCGTGCCGTTCGTGATCGGTGCGCTGTGCGCGGTGGTCGCGCTGTGGCTGCGCCGTGGCATGGAAGAAACCGCCTCTTTCAGCAAAAAGGAAAAGGCCAAGGAAAGCCTGATGCGCACCCTGCTGCGCCACCCCAAGGAGCTGATGACTGTGGTCGGCCTGACCATGGGCGGCACCCTGGCCTTCTACACCTACACCACCTACATGCAGAAGTACCTGGTCAACACCGTGGGCATGAGCATCAGCGACTCGACCACCATCTCGGCGGCCACGCTGTTCCTGTTCATGTGCCTGCAACCGGTGATTGGTGGCCTGTCCGACAAGATCGGCCGTCGCCCGATCCTGATCGCCTTCGGCGTGCTCGGCACCCTGTTCACCGTGCCGATCCTCAGCACCTTGCACACCATCCAGACCTGGTGGGGCGCGTTCTTCCTGATCATGGCAGCCCTGATCATCGTCAGCGGCTACACCTCGATCAATGCGGTGGTCAAAGCCGAATTGTTCCCTACCGAAATCCGTGCCCTGGGTGTCGGCCTGCCCTACGCCCTGACCGTGTCGATCTTCGGCGGCACCGCTGAATACGTGGCCCTGTGGTTCAAGAGCGTGGGTATGGAAACCGGCTTCTACTGGTACGTCACCGGCTGCATCGCTTGCTCGCTGCTGGTGTATGCGACCATGAAGGACACCCGCAAGCATTCGCGGATCACCACTGACTGATCCAGAACTTGCACCACTGAAAAGGGGCGCTCCGTTGAACGGGGCGCCCCTTTTTCATGATGGCCGGTGAGCCGAATAGCGTTATTATTCGGCTCACAAAATGAGCCGAATAGCCGGCTTATTCGGCTCATGGGACGTAGCAGGACAATTATGAGTACTCCGCACTGGATCTGGCAGCAGTCAGACTGGCCCCATTTTCGCTGGCAAGGTGACCAACTCACCCAGCTATTGCGCGACTGTGTAGAAACACAAGGTCTCCTGCTGGGCAGGATCGGGGCAGTGGACGGGGTCATTGAGCGGCAGGACATATTGGATAACCTGCTACAGAACATTGTCACCTCGTCGGCAATCGAAGGTGAGCAACTGAACGTAGGCTCCGTTCGCTCGTCACTGGCGCGTCGCTTGGGCATTCATGAGCAAGGTCCGACCAATGCACGAAGTGAAGGGCTCGCTCAGCTTATGTTGGACGCGACTCAAGGATATGACGAACCACTGACTTTGGAGCGCCTTTTTACCTGGCACCACTGGCTGTTTCCCGTGGCCGAAAACACCCTGACAAAGGCCATTCTGGTCGGCCAGTGGCGTGACGAAGCCCCCATGCAGGTCATTTCCGGTCGGATCGACAAACCCACCGTACATTTCGAAGCGCCCCCACGGGTAGGCCTTGAGGATCAGATCGCAAGTTTCCTCGACTGGTTTGCCAACAGTCGGAACACCCACGACCTGGACCCACTGCTGCGCGCAGGCATCGCCCACTTCTGGTTCGTGACATTACACCCGTTCGAGGACGGAAATGGCCGCCTGACCCGAGCATTGACTGACCTGGCGCTTGCCCAAGGCGAACGCCAGGCCATCCGTTTCTACGCGATGTCCGCGAGCATCCTCGAGGACAGGGCGGGCTATTACCAGATACTGGAAAATAGCCAGAAGGGCGACTTGGACATTACCCGGTGGCTTGCATGGTTTCTGCAAACGCTCTTGAGCAGCCTTGAACAGGCGCTTGCCCGTATCGACCGTGTACTGCTCAAGGCCAGATTCTGGCATGCACACCGGGCCGATGGATTGCTGCCCGAACAGATCAAGGTGCTCAATAGGCTGCTTGATGGCGGGGTTCGTGGCTTCGAGAACGGCATCAACGCAACGCAGTACCAAGCTGTTGCCAAGGTTTCCAAAGCCACCGCGACTCGCCACCTGACAGACTTGCTTGACAAGGCGTGCCTGACTCGTCTGCCGGGCGGTGGCCGCAGTACACGCTATCAGATCAACACTCAGGACATCTCCAACGCCTGACGCGGCTCACGACGCTGGTAATAGGTCGCCATCAGGACCAGCACCAGCAACACGCCGCCCAGCACTGCCGAGGAGCCAATGGTGCCGAAGTCGAGCCCGCCCTTCTCAGCGGGCTTGGTCAGGAAATCGCCCAAGGTTGCGCCGAACGGTCGGGTCAGGACGAAAGCGACCCAGAACAGCACCACGCCTGGAATGCGCGTCCAGTACCGCGCCAGCACCACCAGGCCAATAGTGCTGCCGATCAGCAGCGCACCACCGGCAAAGCCCAGACCCGAATCATCGGCCAGGTAGTCACCCAGCGCGGTGCCCAGGGTGTTGGAAAACAGAATCGCCACCCAGTAGAACAGCTCGCCCGTGCGGTTCTTGATGCGAGTGACGTCCAGCGGATTTCCGCTCAGGCGCCAGACCAGGAAGGTCAGCAGCAGAATGCCGATCAACACTGCCGACCCGGCCGCATAGCCAAGGCCCAGGGTGCGGTCCATGAAGTCGGACATGGTGGTGCCGGCAGTGCTGGTGGAGAGAATCACCAGCCAGTAAAGCATCGGGTGGTAGCGGCGCGAGAACAGTTGGCCCAACAGGGTCAGCAAGAACACGCTGATCAGCAGCAGCGAGCTGAGTGCGTAACCGATGTTCAAGGTCATCGACAGCAGGTCGCCAGCTGTCTCGCCAAGGGTGGTGGCGCAGATCTTCATGACCCAGAAGGCCAAGGTGATTTGCGGAAGTTTGTTCATTGTTTGCCGCTCCAGGTTGAGGTGCGGCGATGGTGATAAGCGAAGCCTGAAAAATCGGTTGGCGGTGTATGAAAAATGCGTTGAACACGCTTTTGGTTGGAATTTTCCCCTCTTAACTCCCGATTAATTCCGCCCCCTCATGCTTTCCATGACGCGTAACCCCTTCAACTCGCCCTAGGGCCTCTCGCAGACCTGCTCTAGCGACTTCAGCCCCAGGAGTAATGATGGTTTGCGCCAATACATCTATTAATTCGATTTTTAGGCGCTATTTTTTGCGCTTTTTAATCAAATTAATCGGCGTAGGATGAAACCCATAGAAACAAACAACCTCTCGAACACACCGGAGCAACGACCATGAAAAACAAACTGATCCTCACCCTGGCCCTCTCGGTTATCGCAACTGGCGCTTTCGCCGAAGACGGTTTCGACCGCACCAGCGCGCACACCTTCACAGCAGTACAAACCCAATCGGCCTCGTATGCTGAAGACGGTTACGACCGCACTGGCGCCCAACGCTTCGCCGAAGACGGCTTCGACCGCACCAGTGGCCAACGCTTCGCCGAAGACGGCTTCGACCGCACCGGCGGCCAACGCTTCGCCGAAGATGGCTTCGACCGCACCGGTGGCCAACGCTTCGCCGAAGACGGCTTCGACCGCACCGGCGGCCAACGCTTCGCCGAAGACGGCTTCGACCGCACCGGCGGCCAACGCTTCGCAGAAGATGGCTTCGATCGCACCAACGGCCACCGCATCAGCTGATCCCTGATGCGAGCAACCAGCCCGGCTTCGGCCGGGCTTGATCATTTTCAGACGGGAAAAGGCTTGGCACACTAGGGGCCTCGTCCCCCAGAGGTAGGGCCAGCAAGCCCAATGCAGATGTATTACTACGAACCCGCAAAAGGCCACGGCCTGCCCCACGACCCGTTCAACGCCATCGTCGGCCCCCGCCCCATCGGCTGGATTTCCTCTCAGGACAGCGACGGCCAGTTGAACCTGGCGCCCTACAGCTTCTTCAACGCCTTCAACTACATTCCGCCAATCATCGGATTCTGCAGCGTCGGGCGCAAAGACAGCCTGAACAACATCGAGCAGACCGGGGAATTCGTCTGGAACCTGGCCACCCGCCCCCTGGCCGAGGCCATGAACCAGAGCTGCGCCGCAGTGCCCGCGCAAGTGAACGAGTTCGAATTGAGCAACCTGACCGCAACACCGTCGCGCATCGTAAAGGTGCCTCGGGTGGGTGAAAGCCCGGTGGCCTTCGAGTGCAAGGTAAGCCAGATTGTCCAGCTCAAGCGGGCAGATCAGGAGCTGGTGCCCAGCTGGTTGATTCTTGGCGAGGTGGTGGCGGTACACATCGCCGAGCATCTGCTCAAGGACGGCATCTACGATACCGCCGCCGCCGAGCCGATCCTGCGTGGTGGTGGCCCGGCGGACTACTTCGAGTTGGGCAACCTGTTCAAGATGGTCAGGCCCCAGGTAAACGGCTGATCACCAGATCAGCTCGCCTTCTTCGCTGACGCCCTGCAGGCGTGCCAGTTCGGCGCAGGCGGCCTCATCGGCCGCCATGGCGCTTTTGAACACTTCGCCGTCGAGCACCTTGTGGAAACGTGGGGCACCGCCCATGCCCAAGGCTTTGATGGCAATGGCTGCGTTGTAGCCACCACCTTCCACCGGAACCATCGCCGAAACCGCTTCGAAATGCGGGAATTCTCTACGTGCCATGTTGCAATCCGCGTCGTTGAACGAAAGGCGGCATCTTACCTCAACGTGGCCTGCTCCGACCCTCACGCTCAATCGAAGGTATGCAGATCCAGGCTGCTGACCACCTGAGCCTGCACCAGCTCACCGAACAGCTCCAAAGTGGGCGAGGCAAAATAACCACTCATCGCCTGTTGGTCCTGCCAGCTACCGCTGAGCAGCCAAAGGTCGGCATCGGCCTGCGAGCGTTGCACCGTGAAACTCAGGCAGCCGGGTGTGCGCAACGACGGCTCCAGCAGATCGCGCAGGCGTGCGCCCAGCTCAGCCGAACGACCGCTGCTGGCACGGATGAAAGCCAAATGGGTGACCGGTTGTCGTAGGGTCATTGCACGATCTCCTTGAAGCGGACGGACAGAAAAGCCAGGCTGCCAAGGTTAGGGGCTCTCACGCGCGCCGCGTTAGGCCATTACTGCACGTCGATTGCCTGATCCTGCCGCGTTGCAGGATCAGGCAATCGACGTGCAGGTTTCGACTAGCGCCCGCCAGTGCCCAAACTTATGCTGCGTCGGTCAGTAGAGGAAAGCCATCATGACCACAGCCACTTCCATCGATCCGACCTTGGAACTGCAACGTCAGGAGCTGGCCGAGTTGATCCGTCGCCATGCCGGTGACCCACATGGTCCGGCCTCGGCCATCGCTGACCTGTATCTGGTCAGTTATCGGGAAAACATCCGCTCTGTGCCTTCGTTGGCGCAGCCGGCCTTGTGCATTCTGGCTCAGGGCAGCAAGAGCCTGTTCCTGGGTGACGAACAGTACGCCTACGACCCCCTGCATTACATGGTGGTGTCGGTCACCCTGCCGATCAGCGGCGTCAAGCTCGATGCAAGCCCGGAAAACCCAAGCCTGGGGCTACGCCTTGACCTCGACCCAGCCGAGATCAGCCAGCTGATCGCCGAAAGTGGGCCAATGCTGGTGCCCAACCTGCCATCAGGTCGCGGCCTGTATGTGGAAAAAACCGACGCTCAACTGCTCGATGCCTTGCTGCGTCTGGTCCGCCTGCTGGACACACCACGCGATATCGCCATGTTGGCGCCGCTGATCCGCCGCGAAATTCTCTACCGCCTGCTGCGTGGGCCGCAGGGCTACCGGCTGTACGAAATCGCCTTGGCCAACAGCCAGACCCACAGGGTCTGCCAAGCGATTACCTGGCTCAACCAGAACTTCCAGTTGCCGCTGCGCATCGAGGACCTGGCGCGGGAAGTCAACCTCAGCACGTCTACCCTGCACCATCGGTTCAAGGCCGTGACCTCCATGAGCCCCCTGCAGTATCAGAAGCAACTGCGTCTGCAGGAGGCGCGAAGGCTGATGCTCAACGATGGGCTGGAGGCTGCGGTGGCTGGGTACCGGGTGGGCTACGAAAGCCCGTCGCAGTTCAGCCGGGAATACAGCCGGCTGTATGGCGCGCCGCCAATCCGGGATGTGGCGCGGCTGCGAGCCAGTGCCGGCTGACGGATGGGCCTCATCGCCGGCAAGCCGGCTCTCATGGATCTGCACATAACGTGTTGATATAGCAGGGTCCTGTGGGAGCCGGCTTGCCGGCGATGAGGGTTTAGCGCCTCACCCGCAGACCACCGCCTGCCACTGGTTCTGATCGACCTGGATCAAGGTCGGGCCCTTGCGCTCCACGGCTTGCCCCAAGGCCGCCTGCAGTTGGGCGACATCGGCCACATGCTCTGCCGCAGCGCCCAGCGCCCGCGCCACACCGATGAAGTCCGGGGTGTGAATGTCCACGCCGACCGGCTCGATAGCCCGGTTGACCATGTACTTCTTGATTTCCTCGTAACCCTGGTTGTTCCACAGCAGGACAATCAGCGGCACCTGGGCCTCCACTGCACTGGCCAGCTCCGGCAGGGTGAACTGCAACCCACCATCGCCAATCAGGCACACCGCCGGCGCACGCTCGGCCACCGCTTCGGCGCTGCCCAACCACGCGCCCATGGCGGCGGGCAGCGCGTAGCCAAGGGTGCCGTAACCGGTGGAAGCGTTGAACCAGCGACGTGGCTGATCCATGTCCAGGGTCAGGTTGCCGGTGTACACGGGCTGGGTCGAATCACCCACCAGGATGGCGTTGGGCAGACGTTCGAGGATGCTGCGCAGCAGCCGGGTCTGGCTCAGAGTCGGTTGGTCCCAGTCCGTCGACAACCGCTGACGCAGGCGCATCACCCGCGCGGCGCCCCAATCGTTGTCACGAGCCGGTTGCGGTTGTGCTTGCAAGGCGCTGAGCAAGGCTTGGGCCGCCAGATCGGCATCGGCCACCAGCGCCAACTCCGGCAAGTAGTTGCGTACGGTCTGGTCGGGGTCGATATCGATGCGCAGCAAGCTGCCCGGGATCTCGAAGCCGCCTTTGAAGGTCACGTCGTAGTCGGTCTCGGCCAACTCGGTGCCAATGGCCAGCACCACATCGGCCTCTGCCACCAGAGCGCGGGTGGCCACCAGCGACTGGGTCGAACCGATCTGCAGCGGGTGAGAGGACGGCAACAGGCCCTTGGCATTGATGGTCAGCGCCACCGGAGCCTGCAGATGTTCAGCCAGACGCGCCAGGGCTGCACCCGCAGCCAATGCGCCACCACCTGCCAGAATCAGCGGACGACGGGCATTGGCCAGGCGTTCGGCCATCGCCGCCACCGCCTGCGGAGCGGCGCCCGCCCGCTGGCTGCGCACCACGCGCGCTGGCAGCAGGTGGTCAGCCGGCTCGACCAGCACATCCAGGGGAATCTCGATATGCACCGGACGCGGACGGCCGCCGTCGAACACGGCAAACGCACGGGCCAGTACCTGCGGCAGGTCATCGGCGCTCATCAGCGTGTGCGAGAAGGCCGCCACGCCACCCACCAGCGCCGCCTGGTTGGGCAACTCGTGCAGTTTGCCGCGACCGCCACCCAGTTGATCACGCGATTGCACGCTGGAAATCACCAGCATCGGGATCGAGTCCGCATAGGCTTGGCCCATGGCGGTGGTGATGTTGGTCATGCCCGGGCCAGTAATGATGAAACAAACCCCTGGCTTGCCACGGGTGCGGGCATAGCCATCAGCCATGAAGCCAGCGCCTTGCTCGTGACGCGGGGTGACGTGACGGATGCTGGAACCCGCCAGGCCTCGGTAAAGCTCCACGGTATGCACACCGGGAATGCCGAAGACATGGTCCACACCATAGCCTTCAAGGAGTTTGACCAATACTTCGCCGCAGGTTGCCATGGGATTCACCTTGGATCTTGTTGGATATCTGCGCCCATTGGACCCAAGGCATGGCTATCGCCACAATGCAAAAAAACACATACTAGCCATGTCCTTTAGTCATGGCTTGCCACGATGAAACGTCTCCCGCCCCTCCCCGCCCTGCACACGTTTCTGGTGACGGCGCAGCACTGCAATTTCACCCGTGCGGCGCAGCAATTGCACATCACCCAAGGTGCCGTCAGCCGGCAGATTGCCGGGCTCGAGGAACATCTGGGCTATGCCCTGTTCCAGCGCCAGGCCCGCGGCCTGAGCCTGACCCGTGAAGGCCAGGACTGGCTGCCGCGAGTGCAACAAGTGTTTGCCCTGATCGAACAAGGCGTACGCGAGGTGGGCGGACGCAATGCAACCTTGCAGCTCAAGGCCCCGACCTGCGTGATGCGCTGGCTGTTACCGCGCCTGATGGAATGGCAGGCCTTGCGCCCGGACATACCTGTGGAGCTGACCACGACCGTGCACCACGGGGTGGATTTTCGCCGCGAAGGCTTCGACGCCGCAGTGGTCTACGGCAGTCTGCCCAACCATGGGCTGCGGGTGCGCAAGCTGTTCGACGAGCAGTTGACCCCGGTGTGTGCGCCTTCGCTGCTGGAGGGGCCTGTGCCGCTGCGCCAGATCGAAGACCTGGCGCGCCACATGCTGCTGCACCCCTCGCGTGACGAGCATGACTGGCGGCTATGGCTGCAGGCCGCCGGGGCAACCTTCGACCCCCAAGGCCCGAAACAACACTTCGAAACGCTGGACATGGCCATGGCCATGGCGTCCCAAGGAACCGGAGTGGCGATCGGCGATTGGGCACTGATTGGCGACGACCTGCGCAGCCGGCGTCTGTGCATGCCGTTCGGGATCAAGGTGACGACCGGTAAGGGCTATTACCTGGTGAGCCAGGCCAAAAGCCTGCCAGCAGGGTTGATCGAATTGATGGACTGGCTGGAGGAACGTGCGCGCCAGTGAAGGCCAATCGCCGGCAAGCCGGCACACACATGGACCGCGACGATCTTGAGATCACCGCAGCACCTGTGGGAGCCGGCTTGCCGGCGATGAGGGCAACTCAGTACCCGACGGTAAACCGCTGCCGCGAATGCGCCGGTTTTTCCAACTCGTCGATCAGGGCAATGGCGAAGTCGGCAAAAGTGATCCAGCTCTTGCCGTCTTTACCGATCAAAAGATGATCCTTGCCGAGCGTGTAATGCCCCGTACGCTCACCCTCGACGAACTCCGCCGAAGGCGACAGGAAGGTCCAGTCCAGGGCCGTTTCCTCGCGCAACGCCTCGAGGAATCGCACCCCTGCGCTAGCCTCGGCCTTGTACTCCTCGGGGAAGTCAGGGCTGTCGATCACCCGCTGTCCGGACGGCAGCAGCAGGCTGCCAGCACCACCCACCACCAGCAGGCGCTTGACCCCGGCGCGTTTGACCGGCTCGATGATCGCCTGCGGCTCGATGGTCGAGAAGTGCGCGGCGCTCAGCACTGCGTCCACGCCTGCAACAGCCGCCTGCAAGGCAGCACTGTCCTTGGCATCCAGCGCCTTGACGGTGACACCTGCACGCCCTTGCAAGCGCGAAGGGTCACGGGCAATCGCGACAACGCTGTGACCACGGCGCAGGGCCTCTTCCAGCAACTGGCCGCCAGCGCGGCCGGTGGCACCGATGATTGCGATCTTGCTCATGAACAACACTCCATCCGATAACGGGAATGACCACTGCGGATCGTCAGTGACGACACCAACAGCAGAATGCTCATCAGCTTAGTTGCCCAATCCATTACGAAAAATGCGATGCTCGGACATAGTTTGTTTCTAAAATCGGGCAAATCATGGACCGTCTGAACGCCATGCGCGTCTTCGTCACCGTCGTCGACCTGGGTAGCCAATCGGCGGCGGCGGACCATCTGCAGTTATCGCGGCCAGTCGTTTCGCGCTACTTGGCGGAACTGGAGGACTGGGTCGGCGCCCGGCTCATGCAGCGCACCACGCGCAAATTGAGCCTGACCGCCGCCGGCCAGCAAACCTTGCCCCGCTGTCGCCAGTTGCTGGAACTGGCGGGTGAGCTGGAAACCGCCGTGCGCCAGCCGGATGACGCGCCGCGTGGCGAACTGCGCATCAGCGTCAGTACCTCGTTCGCTCAGGCACAGTTGGTGGCTGCTGTGGCCGATTACGTGCGGCGCTACCCTGGGGTCAAGGTCGAATTGCAGGTGCTGGACCGCACGGTCAACCTGGTGGACGAGCGTATCGACCTGGCCATTCGCACCAGCAACGACCTGGACCCGAACCTGATCGCCCGACGCCTGAGCGTGTGCCGTTCGGTGGTGTGCGCATCGCCTGCGTATCTGCGTGAACACGGCACGCCACAGCGGGTCGAGGATTTGAGCCGACACAACTGCCTGACCCATGCGTACTTCGGGCACAGCCTGTGGCAATTTGAAGTGAACGGCCAGCAGATCGCCGTACCCGTTGCAGGCAATATCACGGCCAATGAGGCGATGACACTGCAGACTGCAGCGTTGGCCGACGCAGGTATCGCCATGCTGCCTAGTTACCTGGCTGCCGCTGCATTACGTAATGGCGAGTTGGTGCGCGTGCTACCAGAGGCACAACCGCAGGCGTTGAGCCTGAACGCGGTTTACACCTCGCGCAAGCATATGCCAGCGACCTTACGCAGCATGCTGGATTTTCTGGTGCAACGCTTTCAAGAAGAACCCGAGTGGGACCAGGGACTTGACCTGGCGGGGCATCACGGCTGACCTATGCTTAGGTGTATCACCTGTTGCCGTGACTGGAGGTGAGCACCATGGGCATCAAGACCAGAAGAATCGCCCTAGTTGTAATGCTGCTGGCCGTGGCTGGGGTTTACGGCTCGGCGTGCTGGCGGGTGGAGCTGCTTCGCAGCCAACCCAACTCAGCAGCCAGTTGTCAGCACGAGCATTGCGTGCCTCAAAGTGCAACCTTGAGCGCCGTACGTTGACCTCGGCGCACCACGCCGATCACTCCTCGACGCTCATGTACTCCTTGGCCCAGCGGATGTAGTCCTCCGGCTGGGTGTAGGTGTGCGAAAGCTCGGTCGCGCTGAGGTTTTCCGACTTGTTCTGCTGGCCCCGTTGCAGGCGCAGGCAGTCGTAGGTGGCCTTGATCGCGGCGAAATACGCGGCATGGCCGTCGACCACGACCCGTACGCCCAGGCGCGCCAGGCGCTCGTCGTCGCGCAGGTTCGGGTTGCCGTAGGTCACCAGCATCATCGGCACGTTCAGGTGCTCGCCAATCTGCTCCAGCTGATCGAAATCCTTCACGCCCACCATGCAGATGCCATCGGCACCGGCCTTCTGGTAGCTCTGGGTGCGCACGATGATTTCTTCGGTGCTCAGCACCCCGGCGTTGGTGCGGGCGATGATCGCCATCGACGAATCGACGCGTGCCTCGATGGCCGCGCGAATCTTGCCGACCCCTTCCTCGACCGAAATCAGGTCGGTGGACTTGCGGCTGAATTGGGCAGGCAGCAGGGTGTCCTCGATGGTCAGGCCAGCAACACCGGCGCGCTCCAGCTCGATGACGGTGCGCATGACGTTGAGCGCGTTGCCGTAGCCGTGGTCGGCGTCCGCCAGAACCGGCAACTGGGCCACACGGCCGATACGGGTGGCTTGTTCGGCGAATTCGCTCAGGGTGATCAGGGCGAAGTCCGGCGCGGCCAGCACCTGCAACGAGGCCACCGAGCCACCGAGAATGCCCACTTCGAAGCCCAGGTCAGCGGCAATGCGCGCCGACATCGGATCGAATACGGACGCTGTGTGATAGCAGGAACCTGAAGCGAGCAGCTCGCGGAAGGCAATACGCAGATCTTTATGGGAAGCCTTGGGCATGATCACTCCGCAATAACGTGAAATTGAACGGTTGCTACCGACCTCTGAATCGGGTCTACCTGACCTGTTCCAACCGTCGCCATCTGGGCGGTCATGCTCGACATGCAGGCAGAGGAATAAAAGGTATGGGATACAGTGACGAGAAAATCCGGCTTTTGCAGGTTGCACCAAGCTGGGGCAAGCCCCGGATTTCAGCCTCTGCGGCTCTGCCAAGATATCACGCGGCCATGCAGCACTGGATGAATGCGCCAATGCCGATCTTGCATAGGGGATGCAGATAGTACATAGGGAGCTACCTAACTCGGGTTACACTCTCGGTATTCGCGCCCGCCCGTTCGCGGGTAAACCCGCTCCCACAGGTGCCTCGCTGTTATTGAAACCAGCGCAGTACCTGTGGGAGCGGGTTTACCCGCGAACGGGCCGCTGCCAAAAGCCCATACAAGGTAAGCCCCGTGACCGCCGCCCTGCCCCCCGCCGTTCTGCGCAACGTCCTCACCGCGTTGATGCTGGCCATCTTCCTCGGCGCCCTCGACCAGACCATCGTCGCCATCTCGTTGCCTGCCATCTCGGCGCAGTTCAACGACGTCGAACTGCTGGCGTGGGTCATCTCTGGCTACATGGTGGCCATGACCGTGGCCGTGCCGATCTACGGCAAGCTGGGCGACCTGTACGGGCGCCGGCGCATGATCCTCACCGGTATCACCCTGTTCACCCTGGCTTCGGTCGCCTGCGCCCTGGCCCAGGACATGCAGCAACTGGTGCTGGCCCGCGTGCTGCAAGGGGTGGGTGCAGGCGGCATGGTGTCGGTGAGCCAAGCGATCATCGGCGACTTCGTGCCACCTCGGGAGCGGGGCCGCTACCAGGGGTATTTCAGCAGCATGTACGCCCTGGCCAGCGTGGCCGGGCCAGTCCTCGGCGGCTGGCTCACCGAGTACCTGTCCTGGCGCTGGGTGTTCTGGATCAACCTGCCACTGGGGTTGTTCGCGCTGTGGGCGATCCGCCGGGCCTTGGGCGACATGCCGGTCAAACGTCGCGAGGCGCAGGTCGATTACCTTGGCGCGGTGCTGTTGATTCTCGGCCTGGGCAGCCTGCTGCTGGGCATTACGCTGGTCGGCCAAGGCCAGGGCTGGAGCGCGCCCCCGGTACTGGCCCTGTTCGCCAGCGCCGGGCTTGGGCTGGTCCTTTTTATTACGCACGAACGTCGCTGCCGCGAACCGCTGCTACCGCTCGATCTGTTCGGCAACCGCGTCGCGGTGTTGTGCTGGTGCGTGATTTTCTTCGCCAGTTTCCAGTCGATCTCGCTGAGCATGCTCATGCCGCTGCGCTATCAGGGCATTACCGGTGCCGGTGCCGACAGCGCCGCGCTGCACCTGCTGCCGCTGGCCATGGGCCTGCCGATTGGAGCCTTTACCGGCGGACGGCTAACCAGCTTCACCGGGCGCTACAAACCGCAGATTCTGGCCGGCGCGCTGCTGATGCCGGTGGCGATCTTCGCCATGGCCATGACCCCGCCACAATCCGGGCTGCTCAGTGGCCTCTTCATGCTGCTGACCGGAGTCGCATGTGGGTTGCAGTTCCCAACTTCACTGGTGGGCACGCAGAGTGCGGTAGACATCAAGGACATTGGCGTGGCCACCAGCACCACCAACCTCTTCCGCTCGCTCGGCGGGGCCATGGGGGTGGCGTGCATGTCCAGCTTGCTGCTGGCATTGCTGCACCAGGGTGGTTTCGAGTCGCTGGGCAATCCGTTGCTGGGAAGTCTTAAAGCTGGCGAGGCAGACCCGCTGACCCAGGCGCGGCTGCTGGAGACATTCCGGCATCTGTTGATGGGGAGTGCAGTGGCTGCTGTACTGGGGTTGCTGGCGGCGCTGGCGCTGCCTGACCGCCAACTGCGGGGACGCTAGCCCGTTAATTCCCCCTTAATACAAGGGGGAAACACTTCATCACAATCCTTAACAAAGTGTCATTTGCGCAGCGCCGGGCTCAAGCGCAGCATATCCAGCCCGGTGTCGACCCATTGTTCGACATCGCGCAACAGGTCGAAACTGTCCGGCAGCAACAGCCAACGCCCGATCAAGCCATCGACATAGGCGAACATCGCGATGGCCGCACGTGCTACATCCAGTTCGGCAGGCAACTGGCCCCGGCGCACTGCATTGGCCAGTGCCAAGGTAATGCCTTCGTGACAGTCCAGTACCGCGCCCTGGCGCTGCTGGCGAATTTCACACATGTCATCGGTGAACTCGCACTTGTGATGCAGGATTTCATTGATACGCCGGGTTCGGGCGTCGAGCACCAGCTGGTTGAACACTTGCAGCAGCAGCTTGCGCATGCAGCCAAGCGGGTCCAGTTCGTCTTCGCTTTCGCTGGCACGCGCCAGGTGGTCGTGGGTTTCGTGCAGGCTGTCCAGCAGCGCCTGAACCAGCTCAGCCTTATTATTGAAGTGCCAATAGATCGCCCCCCGGGTCACACCCGCCAGTTCGGCGATGTCGGCCAGGGTGGTTCGCGCAACCCCGCGCTTGTAGAAGGCCTTTTCCGCCGCCTCGATGATCTGGGCGCGGGTTTCCTGGGCTTCTTCTTTGGTTCGACGGACCATGGCAGTACAACCTCATTTGGGCCCGAACGCGCGTCGCGTGCGGGGAAACCACCGGAGCTGCCTCTGCAGAGCACCTTCCGGACAGGCTAATCAAGGGCTGTGGCAGTAGCCGAGTACCACCCAGCGGTATTTACAAACAACCGTGAATGTAAGTATATTCGTTAGTAAGCTATTTATCCACCGGATAGATTTTTTTCTGACAAGACTCTTCCATTACTCTTGAGCGTCTCCCTGCTCTTGCGACCCGAGGATCCTCATGCAATTCAAGCCAGCCGTTACCGCTCTGGTTTCCGCCGTCGCCCTGGCAACCCTGCTCAGTGGCTGTAAGAAAGAAGAGGCAGCGCCCGCAGCGCAGGCGCCTCTGGTCGGCGTCGTGACCATCCAGCCACAAGCCTTCACCCTCACCTCGGAACTGCCGGGGCGTACCAGTGCCTATCGGGTCGCTGAAGTGCGTCCGCAGGTCAATGGCATCATTCTCAAGCGCCTGTTCAAGGAAGGCAGCGACGTCAAGGAAGGTCAGCAGCTCTACCAGATCGACCCGTCCGTCTACGAAGCCACCCTGGCCAATGCCCAGGCCAACCTGCAGGCGACTCGCTCGCTGGCCGAGCGCTACAAGCAGCTGGTCGACGAGCAGGCTATCTCCAAGCAGGAATACGACGACGCCAATGCCAAACGATTGCAGGCCGAGGCTTCGCTCAAAAGCGCCCAGATCGACCTGCGCTACACCAAGGTGCTGGCCCCCATCAGCGGCCGCATTGGCCGCTCTTCGGTGACCGAAGGCGCCCTGGTGAGCAACGGCCAGAGCAACGCCATGGCCACCATTCAGCAGCTCGACCCGATCTACGTCGACGTCACCCAGTCCACCGCCGAGCTGCTAAAGCTGCGCCGTGACCTGGAAAGTGGCCAGCTGCAGAAGGCCGGCGACAACGCTGCCAAGGTGCAACTGGTGCTGGAAGACGGCAGCCTGTTCAAGCAGGAAGGCCGCCTGGAGTTCTCTGAAGTCGCAGTCGACGAAACCACTGGTTCGGTGACCCTGCGCGCCATCTTCCCCAACCCTGAGCACACCCTGCTGCCAGGCATGTTCGTGCATGCCCGCCTGCAGGCCGGGGTCAACAGCAACGCCATCCTGGCGCCACAGCAAGGCGTGACCCGCGACCTCAAGGGCGCGCCGACCGCACTGGTGGTCAACCAGGAAAACAAAGTCGAACTGCGCCAGCTCAAGGCTAGCCGGACTCTGGGTAGCGACTGGCTGATCGAAGAAGGCCTGAACCCAGGCGACCGCCTGATCACCGAAGGGCTGCAATACGTGCGTCCGGGTGTCGAGGTCAAGGTCGGCGAAGCCACCAACGTCAAGAAGCCGGCCGGCCAAACCCAGGCCAGCACGGCGAAAGCAGACGCCAAAGCGGAGTAAACCATGTCGAAGTTCTTTATCGATCGCCCGATCTTCGCCTGGGTGATCGCCTTGGTGATCATGCTGGTCGGCGCCTTGTCGATCCTGAAGCTGCCGATCAACCAGTATCCGAGCATCGCGCCGCCGGCCATCGCCATCGCCGTGACCTACCCGGGCGCTTCGGCGCAGACCGTGCAGGACACCGTGGTACAGGTCATCGAGCAGCAGCTCAACGGTATCGACAACCTGCGTTATGTGTCCTCGGAGAGTAACTCCGACGGCAGCATGACCATTACCGCCACCTTCGAGCAGGGCACCAACCCTGACACCGCGCAGGTTCAGGTGCAGAACAAGCTGAACCTGGCCACCCCGCTGCTGCCGCAAGAAGTGCAGCAACAGGGTATCCGCGTCACCAAGGCGGTGAAAAACTTCCTGTTGGTGATCGGTCTGGTGTCCGAAGACGGCAGCATGACCAAGGACGACCTGGCCAACTACATCGTCTCCAACATGCAGGACCCGATCTCGCGGACGGCCGGTGTAGGTGACTTCCAGGTGTTCGGTGCCCAGTACGCCATGCGTATCTGGCTCGATCCGGCCAAGCTCAACAAGTTCCAGCTGACCCCGGTCGATGTGAAAACCGCCGTCAGCGCGCAGAACATCCAGGTGTCCTCCGGCCAGCTCGGCGGCCTGCCTGCCCTGCCTGGCAACCAGCTCAACGCCACCATCATCGGCAAGGTCCGCCTGCAGACCGCCGAGCAGTTCGAGAAGATCCTGCTCAAGGTCAACAGCGATGGCTCCCAGGTACGCCTGGGCGATGTGGCAACCGTTGGCCTGGGCGGTGAAAACTACGCGGTCAGCGCGCAGTTCAACGGCAAGCCAGCGTCGGGCCTTGCGGTCAAGCTGGCCACCGGTGCCAACGCCCTGGATACCGCCAAGGCCCTGCGCAAGACCATCAGCGACCTGGAGCCGTTCTTCCCGCCAGGCGTGAAGGCCGTGTTCCCGTATGACACCACCCCAGTGGTGACCGAGTCGATCAGCGGGGTTATCCATACCCTGATCGAAGCGGTGGTCCTGGTGTTCCTGGTGATGTACCTGTTCCTGCAGAACTTCCGCGCCACCGTCATCACCACCATGACCGTACCGGTGGTGTTGCTGGGTACCTTCGGTATCCTGGCCGCCGCAGGTTTCAGCATCAACACCCTGACCATGTTCGCCATGGTCCTGGCCATCGGCCTGTTGGTGGACGATGCCATCGTCGTGGTGGAAAACGTCGAGCGGGTGATGTCCGAGGAAGGCTTGCCGCCCAAGGAGGCGACCAAGCGTTCCATGGGGCAGATCCAGGGCGCCCTGGTAGGTATCGCCCTGGTACTGTCGGCGGTACTGCTGCCGATGGCCTTCTTCGGCGGCTCCACCGGTGTGATCTATCGCCAGTTCTCCATCACCATCGTCTCGGCCATGGGCCTGTCGGTGCTGGTGGCGTTGATCTTCACCCCGGCGCTGTGCGCCACCATGCTCAAGCCGCTGAAAAAGGGCGAGCACCATGTGGCCAAGGGTGGCTTCTTCGGCTGGTTCAACCGCAACTTCGACCGCAGCGTGCAAGGCTACGAGCGCAGCGTCGGCACCATTTTGCGCAACAAGGTACCGTTCCTGCTCGCCTACGCCCTGATCGTGGTCGGCATGATCTGGCTGTTCGCCCGTATCCCAACGGCGTTCCTGCCTGAGGAAGACCAGGGCGTACTGTTCGCCCAGGTGCAAACCCCAGCTGGCTCCAGTGCCGAGCGCACCCAGGTGGTGGTCGACCAGATGCGTGAGTACCTGCTCAAGGACGAAGCCGACACCGTCGCTTCGGTGTTCACCGTGAACGGCTTCAACTTCGCCGGCCGTGGCCAGAGCTCGGGTATGGCGTTCATCATGCTCAAGCCGTGGGACGAGCGTTCGAAGGAAAACAGCGTGTTCGCCCTGGCCCAACGTGCCCAGCAGCACTTCTTCAGCTTCCGCGATGCGATGGTATTCGCCTTCGCCCCGCCAGCGGTACTGGAGCTGGGTAACGCCACCGGCTTCGACGTGTTCCTGCAAGACCGCGCCGGTGTCGGCCATACCAAGCTGATGGAAGCGCGCAACCAGTTCCTGGCCAAGGCCGCGCAAAGCAAGATCCTCAGCGCAGTGCGCCCGAACGGCCTGAACGACGAGCCGCAGTACCTGCTGACCGTCGATGACGAACGTGCCAGTGCCCTGGGCGTGACCATCGCCGACATCAACAACACCCTGTCGATTGCCTTGGGTGCCAGCTACGTCAACGACTTCATCGACCGTGGCCGGGTCAAGAAGGTGTACATCCAGGGCGAGCCAAGCTCGCGGATGAGCCCGGAAGACCTGCAGAAGTGGTACGTGCGCAACGGCGCGGGCGAGATGGTGCCGTTCTCCTCCTTCGCCAAGGGCGAGTGGAGCTACGGTTCGCCGAAGCTGTCGCGCTACAACGGTGTGGAAGCGGTAGAAATCCTGGGTGCCCCGGCACCGGGCTACAGCACCGGTGAAGCCATGGCCGAGGTCGAGCGCATCGTCGGCGAACTGCCGTCGGGTATCGGTTACTCGTGGACCGGCATGTCCTATGAGGAAAAACTGTCCGGCTCGCAGATGCCGGCGCTGTTCGCCCTCTCGGTACTGTTCGTGTTCCTGTGTCTGGCAGCGCTGTACGAAAGCTGGTCGATTCCGATCGCCGTCGTGCTGGTGGTGCCGCTGGGTATCATCGGTGCACTGGTCGCCACCAGCCTGCGCGGCTTGTCCAACGACGTGTACTTCCTGGTCGGCCTGTTGACCACCATCGGCCTGGCGGCGAAGAACGCGATCCTGATCGTCGAATTCGCCAAGGAACTGCACGAGCAGGGCCGCAGCCTGTACGACGCGGCGATCGAGGCGTGCCGCATGCGTCTGCGTCCGATCATCATGACCTCGCTGGCCTTCATCCTCGGCGTGGTACCGTTGACCATCGCCAGCGGCGCGGGCGCCGGCAGCCAGCACGCCATCGGCACCGGCGTAATCGGCGGCATGATCAGTGCGACCGTACTGGCCATCTTCTGGGTACCGCTATTCTTCGTCGCAGTGTCGTCGCTGTTCGGCAGCAAAGAGCCAGAGCAAGACGCCACCCCTGAAACTCCACGTTATGAGGCTGGGCAATGACCAAGTCTTTGTTGTCCCTGGCGGTAACCGCTTTGATTCTCGGCGGTTGCTCGCTGATCCCTGATTACCAGACCCCGGAATCGCCGGTGGCAGAGCAGTGGCCGCAAGGCCCTGCGTACTCGCCGGCCGAGTCGGCCAACGTGGCCGCCGCCGAGCAGGGCTGGCGCCAGTTCTTCCACGACCCGGCGCTGCAGCAACTGATCCAGACCTCGCTGGAGAACAACCGCGACCTGCGCGTGGCGGCGTTGAACATCGATGCCTACCGCGCCCAGTACCGCATCCAGCGCGCCGACCTGTTCCCGGCGGTTTCGGCCACCGGCAGCGGCAGCCGCCAGCGGGTGCCAGCGAACATGTCGACCTCCGGTGAGGCCGGCATCACCAGCCAGTACTCGGCCACCCTGGGCGTCAGCGCCTATGAGCTGGACCTGTTCGGCCGGGTGCGCAGCCTGACCGAGCAAGCCCTGGAAACCTACCTGTCCAGCGAGCAGGCACGCCGCTCCACGCAGATTGCCCTGGTGGCCAGCGTGGCCAATGCCTACTACACCTGGCAGGCCGACCAGGCGCTGTTCAAGCTGACCGAGGAAACCCTCAAGACCTACGAGGAAAGCTACAACCTGACTCGCCGCAGCAACGAAGTCGGTGTGGCTTCCGCGCTCGACGTCAGCCAGGCGCGCACCGCCGTGGAAGGCGCCCGGGTCAAGTACTCGCAGTACCAGCGCCTGGTCGCCCAGGACGCCAACAGCCTGGCCGTGCTGATCGGCACCGGTATTCCGGCCAACCTGCCCAAGCCGCTGGAACTCAATGCCGACCAGCTGGCCGAAGTACCGGCTGGCCTGCCGTCGGACATCCTTCAGCGCCGTCCGGACATCCAGGAAGCCGAGCACCTGCTCAAGGCTGCCAACGCCAACATCGGCGCGGCCCGTGCCGCGTTCTTCCCGAGCATCAGCCTGACCGCCAACGCCGGTAGCCTGAGCCCGGACATGGGTCACCTGTTCTCGGGTGGCCAGGGCACCTGGCTGTTCCAGCCGCAGATCAACCTGCCGATTTTCAACGCTGGCAGCCTGAAGGCCAGCCTGGACTACTCGAAGATCCAGAAGGACATCAACGTCGCCAAATACGAAAAGACCATCCAGACCGCCTTCCAGGAAGTCTCCGATGGCCTGACGGCGCGCAAGACCTTCGAGGAGCAGCTGCAGGCGCAACGCGACCTGGTGCAGGCGAACCAGGATTACTACCGCCTGGCCGAGCGTCGCTATCGCATTGGTATCGACAGCAACCTGACCTTCCTCGATGCCCAGCGCAACCTGTTCAGCGCCCAGCAGGCACTGATCAGCGACCGCCTTGCGCAGCTGACCAGCGAGGTCAACCTGTACAAGGCACTGGGTGGTGGCTGGTACGAGCAGACCGGCCAGGCTAATCAGCAGGCTTCGGTGGAAACACCAAAAAGCTGATTTGACCGCTAAAACATCAAGCCCACCTTCGCGGTGGGCTTTTTGTTGGGCGCTGCCTGTACCGTCCTCATCGCCGGCAAGCCGGCTCCAACAGGAAAACGCGATACCTGTGGGAGCCGGCTTGCCGGCGATGAGGCCAGTACAGTCAAACAATTAACCAACTGGAACATACCGTTCGATTATCGCCCGCTTCCGCTTGCGGCCAATTGCCCCACCCTCCCCCAACCCCGCACCATCAGCCCCGAAACGCTTCAAACGTTCATCAAAAAAAAGACCCGCCCCTGCAGGCCCGCACTCCCGCAGCGCACCGGTTCGCCCCATAAAAACAAGAGATCGACAACAGATGAGCACTTCGTACCCCGCACGCCAGCTGCTGCCCGGCCTGTTGGCCATGTCCTGCGCCTTCCCTGTCCTGGCCGCCGAAGGCGGTTTCATGGAGGACGCCAAGGCCACACTCAACCTGCGCAACTTCTACATCAACCGCAACTTCGTCGACTCTGCCCACCCACAGGCGAAAGCCGAAGAGTGGACGCAAAGCTTCATTCTCGACGCCCGCTCCGGTTTCACCCAAGGCACTGTCGGCTTCGGCGTCGATATATTGGGCATGTACTCGGTCAAGCTCGACGGTGGCAAAGGCACTACCAATACCCAACTGCTGCCGGTCCATGACGATGGTCGCCCCGCCGATGATTTCGGGCGCCTGGGCGTGGCGCTCAAAGCCAAGCTTTCCGAAACCGAACTGAAAGTCGGCGAGTGGATGCCAGTACTGCCGATCCTGCGCTCGGATGATGGCCGTTCGCTGCCACAGACCTTCCGTGGTGGCCAGATCACCTCCAAGGAAATCGAGGGCCTGACCCTGTATGCCGGCCAGTTCCGCGGCAACAGCCCGCGCAACGACGCCAGCATGGAAGACATGTCGCTCAACGGCCGCGCCGCCTTCACCTCGGATCGCTTCAACTTTGGCGGCGGCGAATACACCTTCAACGACAAGCGCACGATGATTGGCCTGTGGGATGCCCAGCTCAAGGACATCTACCGCCAGCAATACATCAACCTGGTGCACAGCCAGCCACTGGGCGACTGGACCCTGGGCGCCAACCTCGGCTACTTCATCGGCAAGGAAGACGGCGCCGAGCGCGCAGGCGAGCTCGATAACCGAACCGCTTCGGCCATGCTGTCGGCACGTTACAAAGGCCACACCTTCTACGTCGGCCTGCAGAAGGTCAGCGGGGACGATGCCTGGATGCGGGTCAATGGCACCAGCGGCGGCACCTGGCCAACGACAGCTACAACTCCAGCTTCGACAATGCCAAGGAACGCTCCTGGCAGGTACGCCATGACTTCAGCTTCGCCACCGTCGGCGTGCCTGGGCTGACCTTGATGAACCGCTACATCAAGGGCGACAACGTAGAGACCAGTACTGTCGATGACGGCAAGGAATGGGCGCGGGAGACCGAGCTGGCCTATGTGGTGCAGTCCGGCACGTTCAAGGACCTGTCGGTCAAGTGGCGCAACTCCACCATGCGCCGCGACTTCAGCACCAACTCGTTCGATGAGAACCGCTTGATCGTGAGCTATCCGCTGAACTTGTTGTAGGCAGGTCTGGCCTCATCGCCGGCAAGCCGGCTCCTACAGAGATTGCGCAGCCCTGTAGGGAGCCGGCTTGCCGGCGATGAGCCAGCAGCCACAGCAACTATGCATATGAAATATTCATATAAAAACACACAGAGTACTCAATTGACGGAATAAGTAACAAAAGCTAAAAACGAGCTCTGAACCCCACCGCAGAGCCTCGACATGGACCTCCGTCAACTGCGCTATTTCATCGCCCTCACCGAATACCGCAGTTTCGTCCGCGCCGCTGAAGCCATGGGCATTACCCAACCCGCCTTCAGCCGCGCCATCCAAAGTCTCGAGCAAACCTTCGGCTGCCCGCTGGTCGACCGTCGACCGTGCCAGCAAAGCCCTCCCCTACCCCGAAGGCCTGGTCGTGCTGCAACACGCCCGCCGCCTGGTCCAGGGCGCGGCTCAACTGAGCAACGAAGTGCTGCAAATGACCAAGCTGGATGCCGGCGAACTGCACTTCGGCAGTGGCCCCGCCCTGGCCGTGCGCCTGGTCCCCGACGCGCTGCAGCACTTCATCGCAAGCCACCCCGGCATACGCACTTCATTGCTGGTGGACAACGCCGAACGCCTGGGCCAGGCGCGCTTCGCCGCGAAGATCGAATTTTTCGTCGATGACATCCGCCCGTTCGAAGCCGACCCCAACTTCCACACCGAGGCGCTCAACCCACGCCCCGGCCTGTTCTTCTGCCGCCCCGGCCACCCGCTACTGAGCAAAGACAGCCTGTCGACCAACGACCTGTTTGCCTACCCCTTGGCCAGCGCCCTGCTCGCACCTGGGGTGCGCAAACGTCTGGCCAACTTGAGCGGACGCAGCGACTTCACCCCGCACCTGCAAACCGAACACCTCGCGATCCTGCGCAGCGTGGTTCAGGCCAGCGACGCGATCGGCACCGCCAGCGAGGAAGCCGTCGCCGAGGACCTGGCCGAAGGCCGCCTGGTACGCCTGCACTGGCGCAACCTGCCGCCAGCACTGGAGGTGCTGAGCGTGCGCTGTGGGGTAGTCAGCCGCAGCGGCTACCGGCTGTCACCGGCAGCTCGGGCGATGATCGAGACATTGGTGGGGCTGGATACGCCGGTGCGGGCTGCTGCCATTCGCTGAACTGATGATGCTGGTGGCTGCGGGCTATTCTCAGCTATATCGAGTCATGGGTTGATTGCGCCGGCCTCTTCGCGGGTAAACCCGCTCCCACAGGTGCTCCACAGGCCAGAAAGCGGCGCTGTACCTGTGGGAGCGGGTTTACCCGCGAAGAGGCCGGCGCAAGCGACACTAAACAGAACAGGCCCCCGGGAGGAACAACAATGAAAAGCCTCGTCGACCACCTGAGCCAGTACGCCAACTACCACCGCGACCCACGCAACATCGCCACGCATTTCGTCGGCATCCCGATGATCGTGCTGGCCGTGACCATCCTGCTGTCACGCCCGGGCTGGGACCTGGCCGGCGCCTGGCTGTCTCCGGCCATGCTGGCGGCAGCGGCGGCGGTGTGGTTCTACCTGCACCTGGACCTGCGTTTCGGCCTGGTGATGGGGCTGTTGCTGGGCTTGTGCCTGTGGGTGGGCCAGGTGCTGGCCATGCAGAGCACCGGGTTGTGGCTCATCGCGGGAATCGGAGCCTTCGTGGTGGGCTGGGTCATCCAGTTCGTCGGGCACTATTACGAAGGCCGCAAGCCGGCGTTCGTCGACGACATCAGCGGGCTGATCATCGGGCCGTTGTTCGTGGTGGCGGAAGCTGCCTTCATGCTGGGGCTGTGCCCTGAACTGAAGCGCGCGGTGGAGGCCAAGGCCGGGCCGGTGGCCATCAGGCAGAAGAAGGCGGCCATTTGATCTGCCATGAGTAAATCGCCGGCTCCTGCACAAAACCTCTGTAGGAGCCGGCTGCCGGCGATAGGGCCGGTAGCTTTACTGCAAATTACTGCTGACGCGACTCGACCCCAACTCATCCCACACCGACTCCGCCAGGTGGAAGGTGGCATTGGCCGCCGGAATCCCGCAGTAGATCGCGCTTTGCATCAGCACTTCCTTGATCTCGTCGCGGGTCACGCCGTTGTTGGCTGCGGCGCGCAGGTGCAGCTTGAGTTCGTCATTGCGGTTCATGCCGATCAGCATGGCGATGGTGATCAGGCTGCGGGTGTGGCGGCAGGCCTGGGCGGGTCCAGATATCGCCCCAGGCATGCCGGGTGATCATGTTCTGGAACTCGCTGTTGAAGTCATTGAGCTTCTCCAGGCTGCGATCCACATGGGCATCGCCCAGCACCGCACGGCGAACTTGCATGCCAGCGTCGTAACGTTGTTTCTCATCCATTGCGTTGTCCTCAGCGAGCCAGCAGGAAGTCGAGCACGCGGCGGCTGAACGCCTCGCCGATTTCGACGTTGGACAAATGCGCAGCCGGGAACTCGGCATACGTGGCACCGATGATTCCGGCTTGCATAAAGCGGCCATGCTCCGGAGTGGTCACCACGTCTTCGGTACCGGCGACGATCAGCGTCGGCACCTGGATACGGCCCAGTTGCTCGCGGTAATCGGCATCGCGCACCGCCGCACAGTTGGCCGCATAACCTTCCGGGGAAGTCTGCGCCAGCATCTGGCAGATGCGCTGAGGCCTGCTCGGGCTGAGCCTGGGCGAAAGCTGGGGTGAACCAGCGGGCGATGGAAGCGTCACGCAGGTCGGCCATGGCTTGCTGACCACCCTTGAGCACGGTGTCGATGCGGGTGTTCCACACCTCGTCATTGGCGATTTTCGCTGCGGTGTTGCACAGAGTCAGGCTGTGCAGGCGTGCACCGGCATTGATGCCCAGCCACTGGCCGATCAGGCCGCCCATCGACAGGCCGACGAAGTGCGCGTTCTGGATATCCAGGCCATCGAGCAATGCCAGCACATCACGGCCCAGCTGTTCGATGCTGTAAGGACCAGCGGTAACCAGCGAGCCACCGTGGCCACGGGTGTCGTAGCGCAGCACCCGCAAGTGCTCGCTCCACAGCGGAATCTGGCTGTCCCACATGCCCAGGTCGGTGCCGAGCGAGTTGGACAGCACCAGCACCGGGGCGTCTTCCGGGCCATCGAGTTGGTAGTTCAATACGCCATCGGCCAGTTGCAAATGCGCCACAGCGGTCTCCTTCAGGCAGTGAAACGTTGATGTTCGGCCACGGCGCGCGCCACCCAGACGCGGGCCTGGCCGAGGTAATGGGCAGGGTCCAGCAAGCGGTCGAGCTCGTCGGCCGAGAGCTCGGCGCTGACCTGCGGTTCGTCACCCAGCACGGCGCGCAGGTGGCGCTTTTCGGCCACGGCGCGCTGGCAGCACTGTTCGAGCAGATGGTGGGCACGGTCACGGCCCAGGCGCTGGGCGAGCACGATACTCACGGCTTCGGCCAGCACCAGCCCCTGGGTCAGGTCGAGGTTACGACGCATGCGTTCGGCATCCACCTCCATGCCCTCGGCAATCACCTGGGCCTGGCGCAGCGCACCGGAGACCAGGCAGCAAACGTCCGGCAAGGTTTCCCATTCGGCGTGCCACAGGCCGAGGCTGCGCTCGTGCTCCTGGGGCATGGCCGCGAACAGCGTGGACAGCAGGCCCGGTACCCGGGTAGCGGCGCCGATCAGCACTGCGGCGCCCACCGGGTTGCGCTTGTGCGGCATGGTCGATGAGCCACCCTTGCCCGGCGCGGAAGGCTCGAACACCTCCCCTGCTTCGGTCTGCATCAACAGGCTGATGTCCCGCCCGAACTTGCCCAGGCTGCCGGCCACCAGGCCCAGCACCGAGGCGAACTCCACCAGCCGGTCACGCTGGGTGTGCCAGGGTTGCTCGGGCAAGGTCAGCTTGAGCTGTTCAGCCAAAGCCTCGGCGACCGGCATCGCCTTGCTGCCCAAGGCGGCCAGGCTGCCGGAAGCGCCGCCGAACTGCAGCACCAGCAGGCGCGGGCGCAATTCCTTGAGGCGCTGCCGGTGGCGTGTCAGCGCACCGAGTACACCCGCCAGCTTCATGCCCAGCGTCACCGGCGTGGCATGCTGCAACCAGGTGCGGCCCACCAGCGGGGTGTCGGCATGCAGCAGAGCCTGACGCGACAGGGTCTCGGCAAGCTTGCCAAGGTCCGCTTCGATCAGATCGAGCGCATCGCGCAGTTGCAGGACCAACCCGGTGTCCATGGCATCCTGGCTGGTGGCGCCCAAATGCACATAGCGCTCTGCCTCGGGTACGCCGCTGGCGATCACTTTGCCCAACGCTTTCACCAAGGGATTGCCGAGTTGCCCGCCGTGGCGATGGCGTCGGCCAAGGCGCGGGCGTCAAAGCGCTCGGCTTGGCAGGCCGCTTCGATGGCGGCCACCGCGCTTTGCGGCACCAGCCCGGCGCTAGCCTCGGCACGGGCCAAGGCCGCTTCGAAATCGAGCATGCCCTGCAGGCGGCCACGGTCGGAGAAGATCTCGCGCATGGCCGGTGCGGTGAAATAAGCGTCGAACAGCTGATTGCTCATGCAACGTCCTTAATGATCGTGATGCAGATACGCCGCCTGCTTGGGCAAGCGCAGACTGAACAGGAAGGCCACCGCCATCATGGCCGTCACGTACCAGTAGAAGGTGTTCTCCATGCCCATGGTTTTCAAGCCCAGGGCAACGTATTCGGCCGAGCCGCCAAACATTGCGTTGGCCACCGCATAGGGCCAGGCCAACGCCCAAGGCGCGCACCTGAGGCGGGAACATCTCGGCCTTCACCAGGCCGCTGATCGAGGTGTAGAAACTGACGATGCACAATGCCAACGTCACCAGCACGAAGGCCATGAACGGGCTGGTCACGGTTTTCAGCGCCATCAGCAGCGGCACGGTGAACACAGTGCCCAGGGCACCGAACAGCAGCATCGAGTTGCGCCGGCCGATACGGTCGGAGAGCATGCCGAAGAACGGCTGCAGCACCATGAACAGGAACAGCGCGCCGGTCATGACGAAACTGGCGCTCTTGGCGTTCATCCCAGCGGTGTTGACCAGGTACTTCTGCATGTAGGTGGTGAAGGTGTGTAGAAAATCAGCGAACCGCCCGCGGTATACCCGAGCACGGTGATGAATGCCGCGGTGTGGTTGCGGAACAGACCCGCGATGGAGCCGGCGTCCTTGTCCTTGCGGGTTTCGGCGCTGCTGGTTTCTTCCAGCGAGCGGCGCAGCATCAGCGAGACCAGCGCGGCGATGGCGCCCACCACAAAGGGAATGCGCCAGCCCCAGGCGCGCAGTTCATCCTCGCTCAACAGTTGCTGCAGGATGACCACCACCAGAACGGCCAGCAGCTGGCCACCGATCAGCGTCACGTACTGGAACGAGGCAAAGAAGCCACGCTGGCCACGCAGCGCCACTTCACTCATGTAGGTTGCGGTAGTGCCGTACTCACCGCCTACCGAAAGGCCCTGTATCAGGCGCGCAAGCAACAACAGTGCAGGCGCCCAGGTGCCGATGCTTGCATAGGTGGGCAGACAGGCGATCATCAGCGACCCGGCACACATCATCAGCACCGAGGTCATCAGGGAATTCTTGCGCCCGTGTCGGTCGGCCAGGCGACCGAAGATCCAGCCACCGATGGGGCGCATCAGAAAGCCCGCAGCGAACACGCCGGCGGTATTGAGCAGCTGTACGGTGGGGTCATCGGAGGGGAAGAACGCGGGGCGAAATAAATCGCGCAGAAGGCATAGACGTAGAAGTCGAACCATTCCACCAGGTTGCCTGAAGAGGCACCGACAATGGCAAAGATGCGTTTACTGCGCTCTTCGCCGGTGTAATAGGCTGAGGTCATGGTGTGTTTACTCCTGGAGGGTCACAGGTAATTCTAGACATACCTAGTAACACACTCGTTCCGCTTGCAGGCTGGCAATTGGCCTTGTGTCGTAGCTACCGGCCCTATCGCCGGCAAGCCGGCTCCCACAAGGATTGCGTGGTTCCCTGTAGGAGCCGACTTGCCGGCGATAGGGCCGGTACAGGTCAAACCCTTTCTATGGCCAGCGCCAACCCTTGGCCTACGCCCACACACATGGTCGCCAGGCCTTTACGCCCGCCGCTTTTCTCCAGCTGGTGGAGTGCAGTCAGCACCAGACGCGCACCGCTCATGCCCAGCGGGTGGCCCAAGGCAATCGCCCCGCCGTTAGGGTTAACCTGCGGCGCATCATCAGCTACACCCAACTCGCGCAGCACCGCCAAACCTTGGCTGGCGAAGGCTTCGTTGAGCTCGATGACATCGAAGTCGGCAACTGCCACGCCCAGGCGCTCGGTGAGCTTGCGCACCGCCGGAACCGGGCCGATACCCATCACCCGCGGCGCCACACCGGCGCTGGCCATGCCGAGCACACGGGCGCGTGGGGTCAAGCCATGTTTCTTCACAGCTTCGGCCGACGCCAGGATCAGCGCTGCGGCGCCATCGTTGACACCCGAGGCGTTGCCGGCGGTGACTGTCTTGTCCGGGCCATTGACCGGCTTGAGCTTGGTCAACGCTTCCAGCGTGGTGTCCGGGCGTAGGTGCTCGTCCTGCTCGACCACGGTCTCGCCCTTCTTGTGGGCGATACGCACGGGGACGATTTCTTCGGCAAAGAACCCGGCGGCCTGTGCAGCTGCGGCCTTTTGCTGGCTACGCAGGGCGAAGGCGTCCTGGTCGGCACGCGACACCTGATAGTCGTCGGCGACGTTGTCGGCGGTCTCGGGCATCGAGTCCACGCCGTACTGGCTCTTCATCAGCGGGTTGATGAAACGCCAGCCGATGGTGGTGTCCTCGAGCTTCATGTTGCGCGAGTAACCGCTCTCGGCCTTGCCCATGACGAACGGAGCACGCGACATCGACTCGACGCCACCGGCGATGGCCAGCTCCATTTCGCCACTGGCGATGGCGCGGAACGCCGTGCCGATTGCATCCATGCCCGAAGCGCACAGACGGTTCAGGGTGACACCCGGAATGCTCTCGGGCAGGCCGGCCAGCAGCAACGCCATGCGTGCCACGTTACGGTTGTCTTCACCGGCCTGGTTGGCGCAGCCGAAGAACACCTCGTCGACCTGGTCCCATGCTACCTGCGGGTTGCGCTCGATCAGCGCCTTGAGCGGCACCGCAGCCAGGTCGTCGGCACGCACACCGGCCAGGGCGCCACCGAAGCGGCCGATCGGGGTGCGGATGGCGTCACAGATGAATACTTCGCGCATCAGGCTTCTCCTGCCACCTGGCCATGGGCCTTGGCGGTACGGGCTTCGAGGTCGCGCAGGGCGCCCAGCTCGACTTCAGTCGGTTCGTTGGTGGTCTGCACGTCGTCGGCGAAACGGATCGCCCAGCCGGTGGCGGCAACGATCTGCTCACGGGTCACGCCCGGGTGAATCGAAGTGACCACGAATTCGTTGGTGCCGGCTTCCGGCTCCATGATGCACAGGTCGGTGATGATCCCGACCGGGCCTTCACCCGGCAGGCCCAGACGCTTGCGCGAATCGCCACCTTCGCCGTGGCCGACCGAGGTGATGAAGTCCAGCTTGTCGACGAAGGCGCGGGGCGACTGCTTGAGGATGATCAGCACCTGCTTGGCCGAACCTGCAATCTCCGGCGCGCCGCCAGCACCCGGCAGACGGGTCTTGGGCGCGTGGTAGTCGCCCACCACGGTGGTGTTGATGTTGCCGAAGCGGTCAACCTGGGCGGCGCCGAGGAAGCCCACGTCGATGCGGCCACCCTGCAGCCAGTAGCGGAAGATCTCGCCGGTCGGCACCACGGTGTCAGCGGTTTCTGCCAGCTCGCCGTCACCGATGGACAGCGGCAGCACGCTCGGTTTGGCGCCGATCGGGCCGGATTCGTAGATCAGCACCACGTCAGGCGACGAGGTCAGGCGGGCCAGGTTGGCAGCCTTGGACGGCAGGCCGATGCCGACGAAGCAGACAGCGCCGTTACGCAGGCGACGGGCAGCGGCGACGGTCATCATTTCAGAGGTGGAGTAGCTCATTGTGCAGCCTCCGAGGTGCTGGCCAGCTTGGCCTTGTATTCGTTGAAATCAGCGGTACCACGGATGTAGGTGTCGATCCAGGCGCTGAACGACTCGCGGTTGCGCGCAATCGGGTCCCAGTCCTGGTAGAAGCGGTTGTCACGCTCGTAGTAACCGTGGGCGTAGGACGGATGTGCGCCACCCGGCACCAGGCACACTGCGCTCAGCGCCCAGGTCGGCAGGACACAGGCGTTCATCGGTGCCTGCAGGTCATCGACGATTTCTTCGACGGTGACGATGCAACGTTTGGCGGCCAGGGCTGCTTCTTTCTGCACGCCGAGGATGCCCCACAGCAGCACGTTGCCCTTGCGGTCGGCCTTCTGCGCGTGAATCACGGTAACGTCCGGGCGAACCGACGGCACTGCGGCGAGAACTTCACCGGTGAACGGGCAGGTGACGCTCTTGATCAGCGGGTTGACCTTCGGCAGGTCGGAACCGGCATAGGCGCGCAGTACGGCGAATGGCAGGCCGGAAGCACCAGCGACATAAGCGTTGGCGAGGTCGGCGTGGCTGTGCTCTTCGATTTCGATCGCATGCGGCCACTGCTTCTCGACCGCGTCACGCAGACGGTGCAGCGAGCCAACACCTGGGTTGCCGCCCCACGAGAAGATGATCTTCTTGGCGCAGCCGGCGCCGATCAGTTGGTCGTAGATCAGGTCCGGGGTCATGCGTACAAGGGTAAGGTCGCGCTTGCCCTGACGGATGATCTCGTGGCCGGCGGCGGTCGGGATCAGGTGGGTGAAGCCTTCGAGCGCGACGGTATCGCCGTCTTGAATGAACTGCTTCACAGCTTCGTGAAGCGGGAGGATTGCAGCCATGGGGAGACTCCTGGTCAGGGTGCTACGTTGAACTCAGATTAAGGAGAGTGGTGGGTGGCTTACAATCCGATAATCGACTATTTGTGCGGTTATCGAACGTTTTGTTGCCAAGCTAACCTTCTCTCTCCCAGGGTCTGATCGCCGGCAAGCCGGCGATCAGACCCCTCTACCGCTACGATCAGGTCGCGTCCGCGTGGCTCACCAGTCCCTTCACGATGACGCCTACAGTCGCCAGCGCCGCAGGCACCAGCAAGGCCGTCAGCACCTGCTCGAAGCTCCAGCCCAGGCCCAGCAAGGTCGCGCCGCTCCAGGCACCCAGAATCGCGCCGAAACGCCCGATGCCCAGCATCCACGAAACCCCGGTGGCACGCCCTTGGGTCGGGTAGAAGCGCGCTGCCAGCGACGGCATCGCCGACTGCGCACCGTTCACGCACATACCGGCAATCAATACCAGGGTGGCCAGCACGGTGATGTTGCCCAGGCTCTGCCCCACGGCGTAGGCGAACACCCCAGCCAGCAGGTAGAAGATGCCGATCACCTTGTGCGGGTTGAAGCGGTCCATGGCCCAACCTACCCCTACGGCACTGAGCACACCGCCGAACTGGAACAAGGCACCGATGAACGCCGCCTGCTCCATGCTTGCGCCACTGTCACGCATAAGCGTGGGCAACCAGCTGGTCAGCAGGTAAACAATCACCAGGCCCATGAAATAGGTCAGCCACAGCAGCAAGGTCCCGACGCCGTAGGTGCCGGAGAAGATCACCGCAAAGACGTTGCGAGCAGCGACCGCCTTCTGCTCCGGCACACTGAAGCTGGCAGCCTGGGCCACTACTGTCGGAGCGATTGGCGCCAGGGTCTTGCGCACTTTGTCGGTGCCACGGTTACGCACCACCAGGAAGCGTGCCGACTCTGGCAGCCAGATCATCAGCACCACCGCCAGCAACAGCGGCAGCACGCCACCGATCACCAACAGACTGTGCCAGCCATAGGCCGGAATCATCTTGGCGGAAATGAAACCACCACCGGCCATGCCCAGGTTGAAGCCACAGAACATGCTGGTCACCAGCAGCGACTTGAGGCGCTCAGGGGTGTATTCGGACAGCAGCGTGGTGGCGTTGGGCATGCCTGCGCCCAGCCCCAGGCCGGTGAGGAAGCGCAGCACCAGCAACTGGTCGACATTGGTGGCATAGGCCGAGGCCAGGCTGAAGCCGCCGAATACCAGCACGGCCGCCACCAGCACACCTTTGCGGCCGAAGCGGTCAGCCAGAGGGCCGGAACCGAGCGCACCGAACACCATGCCGATCAGCGCCGCGCTCATCACCGGGCCAAGACTGGCGCGGTCGATGCCCCACTCCTGGGACAGGGCCGGCGCGATGAAGCCCATGGCGGCAGTGTCCAGGCCGTCGAGGAAGACAATCAGGAAGCAGAGAATCACCACCCGCCACTGGAAACGGGAAAGTGGCTGTTCATTGATGAACGACTGGACGTCGAGGCAGTTCCCGACAGATTGTGGTTGGTTCATTGTTGTTATCCAGAATGATGGGCACGGGCGAACCACTGCACGCACGGCGCGAGCACAGTGTTCGAAAGTCGGTGGAGTGCGGCCGGAATCAGCCTGGATACAACGGCACTGCGTGCGGGTGCGGCCGCTGCAGCAAAGTGACAGTGTTCATAATCAAGGTATCTCTCATGTTGTTCTTGTTCGGTCGGCAAAGCCGACCGACGTTACGAGAGACATTAATCAGCGCCTGGGGGCTGCGCAATTCGCCGGCAACGACATTGTGCGTTTATCGAACAGGAAACGCTGCCCGGACCTGGCCTCAGCCGAACAGTTGGTGGCACAGGTCCTGGCTGGCGGCCAAGAGAATCGGCAGGAAACGCTGCTCCAGCTCGCTACGGCTGACCCGGCCGACATGGGTACTGACATTCAAAGCCGCCAGAACCTGGCCCGAGGCGTCATAGATGGGCACGGCAATCGAACGCAGCCCCTGCTCCAGCTCCTGATCGACGACACACCAACCCTGGCTGCGCACCTGCTGGATGCAGGCGAACAATGAATCGGGGTCATGCAATGTTCGGCTGGTCCGCGCCTTGAGGTCGGCCCGGTCCAGATACTCCCTGAGGCTGGCGTCGTCCAGCGCGGCCAGCAAGATTCGCCCCATCGACGTGCAATAGGCCGGCAGTCGCCCACCTACCGACAGATCGACCGAAATCAGGCGCTCGACCGTTGCTGAACGCGCTATATAAAGAATGTCGTCACCTTCGAGGGTGGCCATGTTGGCCGCCTCATGCAACTGGTCGCTGATGCGGTCCAGGTAGGGCTGTGCCGAAACCGCCAATGGCGTCGACGACAGGTAGGCATGCCCGAGGGTCAGCACTTTGGGCAGCAGCGAGTAAGTGCGCCCGTCGGTGGTGGCGTAACCCAGTTTGATCAAGGTATGCAGACAGCGACGAACGGCCGCCCGGGGATCTCGGTGCGGTGGCTGATCTGGGCGATGGTCAGGTGGCGCTTGCGCTCCTGGAACGCCTGAATGACTGCAAGGCCCGTGCCAGGGACGTCATGAAGTCCGGGTCGCCGGTGAATGCCTGTATCCGCTTGGCCGGTGAAGCCACGATTGGTGGCGCCAGCGAAGGGGCGGCAGGGCGCGCCGCCTCCTGATGGGCAGATTCGTTGGCCGTGGTTTCGTCGCTCATCGCACACCTCTGAAAAAATCGCTCGCTCGTGCGATTATCGAACGAGCGGCCGATAATCGCAATTGACCGCTGACACTTTTGCTTATACCTTTCTCCTGCCACATGTGGCTTCTTTGGAGAGACTGGTCAGGTACCCACCGTAGAAGTCCCCAGGCAACGGCCTCGCCTTGTGCGAGGCCGTTTTTCATTCCCCTGACAAAACCCACTTTCAACCTCTCGTGTTTTAACATCGAGGCGTTACGCTGAATCTTGGCGAATCCGCCAACAACTTGCGTAGGCGATGTCAGTATCGGGTAAATAAACCTGTTCGACGATTTAACGGTTGCTATAATCGTTTCTGCTGGCCCGGATCGATACTCGGTCATGGATTCCACCGGGGTCATGCCTATCCAATCGCCAGCACTCAGGTTGCAGGTCCACGCCATTTCCTGATCCAAACGCTTTCGGCGAATACTGAAAGCGATTATGTGCGGTAGACGCGCGGGCGAAATGCACCTGGCAAAACAACAATCACGTATTCAACTCATTCAGGTATTACTGTGACGAAAGATGAACTGCGCGCGGAACTCGAGCGCCAGGCTGAACGTTACAAGGAAGTTTACGGTGGTGAAGTTACGACCTACGCCGCCCAACCAGACCCGGAACGCAAACCCTGGCGTAAACGAGCCACCGTGCAAGACCAGGCCTTCAGCCATGAACTGGAAAAAATGGAAAAGGAACTGCGCAGCGAGAAACCCTGAGCACCCGATCCATGGCATCCGCGCCGCCGGCTGAAAGGCCGTGGCGCGGGCGATCTTTACCGGTGAGTCGGGGATGAAATGGAATTACACAAATTTCATACACCCGTTTGAACCCGTGTCAAACCCTCGATTTTTCGACAAATCGACGATTTTCTGCTGATTTAGCGCCTTTTAAGTACCTTTATTGTGCCAAAGCGTAGGCGTGCGAGTTTGCCCCTCGGTCGAGAATCACTGCCATCGGTCAGCAGCAGGTGCATCGATTGCCAAGGTTTTCTGGCATAATCGCGCCCCCTTTGACCGCCAGACAACCTTCATGATCGATTTATTCAGCGGACTGGATGCCTGGGTGTTGGTGAGCTTGCTGCTCGCTTTGACATTCGTGCTCGCATTCGAGTTCATCAATGGCTTTCATGACACCGCAAACGCGGTAGCCACTGTCATCTATACCAAAGCCATGCCGCCGCATCTCGCCGTGTTCTTCTCCGGCGTGTTCAACTTCCTCGGCGTTCTGCTCGGCGGAGTCGGGGTGGCCTACGCCATCGTGCACCTGCTGCCGGTCGAACTGCTGATCAATGTGAACACCGGACACGGCTTGGCCATGGTCTTCTCGTTGCTGGCCGCGGCCATCACCTGGAACCTTGGCACCTGGTATTTCGGCATCCCCGCCTCCAGCTCGCATACGCTGATCGGTTCGATCCTCGGCGTGGGTCTGGCCAATGCCCTGATCAACGACATTCCGCTGGGTGATGGCGTCAACTGGCAGAAGGCTATCGACATCGCCATGTCGCTGGTGGTCTCGCCAATGGCTGGCTTCGCGGTTGCCGCCCTGGTGCTGATCGGCCTGAAATGGTGGCGTCCGCTGTCGAAGATGCACAAGACGCCTGAACAGCGTCGCAAGCTCGACGACAAGAAGCACCCACCGTTCTGGAACCGCCTGGTACTGGTTATTTCGGCCATGGGCGTGAGCTTCGTGCACGGTTCCAACGACGGCCAGAAAGGCATCGGCTTGATCATGCTGGTACTGATCGGCATCGTCCCGGCCAAGTTCGTCCTCGACCTGAACAGCACCACGTACCAGATCGAGCGTACCCGTGACGCCACGATGCACCTGAGCCAGTTCTATCAGCGCAATGCCGCCACCCTGGGCGAGTTCCTGGCCCTGGGCAAGGCGCAGGCCAGCGATCTGCCGGAACAGTTCAGCTGCAATCCGCAACAGACCGAACCGACCATCGCCGCACTGCAGTCTTCGCTGCAGGGCGTTACCGACTATCGTGCCCTGAGCGCCGACAAGCGCGTGGAAGTGCGTCGCTACCTGCTGTGCCTGGACGATACGGCGAAGAAAGTCGGCAAACTGCCTGGCCTGCAAGCCCGTGAAAAGGCCGACCTCGAGAAGCTGCGCAAGGACCTGACCGCCACTACCGAGTACGCCCCGTTCTGGGTGATCGTGGCCGTCGCCCTGGCCTTGGGCCTGGGTACCATGGTTGGCTGGAAGCGTGTGGTACTGACCGTTGGCGAGAAGATCGGCAAGCAGGGCATGACCTACGCTCAAGGTATGTCGGCACAGATCACCGCGGCCTGCGCCATCGGCATGGCCAACGTGTTCGCCTTGCCGGTATCCACCACCCACGTGCTGTCGTCCGGTGTGGCCGGCACCATGGTCGCCAACAAAAGCGGCCTGCAAGGTGGCACCGTGAAGACCATCCTGCTGGCCTGGGTCCTGACCCTGCCGGCCTCGATGAGCCTGGCGGCCGGCCTGTTCTGGCTGGCATCCAAAGCCATTGGCTGAGTGATACCGCTGATGTGAAACGGGCGCCTTCGGGCGCCCTTTCGTATCTGTTGCCTGCGCTGGCCCTTTCGCGGGTAAACCCGCTCCCACAGGTCCGGCGCTGTAATCAGAAGCAGCGCCGGACCTGTGGGAGCGGGTTTACCCGCGAAAGGGCCGGCACAGGCACACTACCGCTTCTTGCCACCCAGCAAAGACCCCATCAACCCCCGCACCAGCTGGCGCCCCAACTGATTGGCCGCCTGGCGCACCGCCGACTTGATCGCCTGCCCTGCCGCACTCTGCAAGAACTCCCCGGCTTTGTCGGCAAAGCTGTCTTCATCAGTCTTCGGCAGCGGCGTCGGCTCCACGGGCTCACCCTTGCGCTGGGTCAGCATCTCGTACGCCGACTCACGGTCCACCGGTTTGTCATAACGCCCGGCCAACGGTGAGCCGGCAATCAAGGCTGCGCGCTCGTTCGCCGTCAGCGGCCCGATACGCGACTGCGGCGGAGCAATTAGCACACGCTGGACCATCGCCGGCGTGCCCTTCTCTTCCAACGTCCCCACCAAGGCTTCACCAATACCCAACTCGGTCAGCACCGCCAGGGTATCGAAAGCCGGGTTGGGGCGAAAACCATCAGCCACCGCCCGCAACGACTTCTGCTCCTTGGCCGTGAACGCCCGCAGCCCGTGTTGGATACGTAGCCCCAATTGAGCCAGCACCGCATCTGGCAGATCGCCCGGTGACTGGGTGACGAAATACACCCCCACGCCTTTTGAGCGGATCAGCCGCACGACTTGCTCCAGGCGGTCCTGCAAAGCCTTGGGCGTATCGTTGAATAACAAATGAGCTTCGTCGAAGAACAGCGCCAGCACCGGTTTGTCAGCATCGCCCCGCTCCGGCAATTGCTCGAACAACTCAGCCAGCAGCCACAGCAGGAAGGTCGCATACACCTTCGGCGCCTCATGCACCAGGCGACTGGCATCGAGCAGGTGAATACGCCCTCGCCCGTCGCGGTCCGGGCGCAGCAGGTCTTCAAGCTGCAACGCCGGTTCGCCGAACAGTGCCTCGGCGCCCTGCTGCTCCAGCGTGGCCAACCTGCGCAGCAACGCTTGGGTGGAGGCGTTGGTCATCAACGCGCTGTCTTCGCCCAGTAACTGCGGGTTGTCCTTCAGGTGCCCGAGCAATGCCTTGAGGTCCTTGAGATCAAGCAGCAAGCCTTCGCGGTCAGCCACCTTGAACGCGGCATACAGCGCCGCCTGCTGGCTGTCGGTCAACTCCAACAGATTTCCCAGCAACAACGGCCCCATTTCGCTGAGGGTGGTGCGCAGTGGGTGACCGGACTGGCCGGCGATATCCCACAAGCTGACCGGATACGCCTGTGGCGTGTGCCCCAACCAGGGCATGCCGGCAATCCGCTCGGCCACCTTGCCCTGCGGTGAGCCCATCGCGCCCAGGCCACACAGGTCACCTTTGACGTCGGCCGCGAACACCGCCACGCCGGCGTCGCTGAAGACTTCCGCCAGGTGTTGCAAGGTAACGGTCTTGCCCGTCCCCGTGGCGCCAGCAACCAGACCGTGGCGGTTGGCCAGGCGCATGGCTTGATTGACGGGCTGGCCATCCAAACCTGCACCTACAACTATTTGCGAAGAGTCCGTCATGTTCTTTCATCCTCTACTCAAGCTTCAACCTATATCGGCCGATAAACCTAGGTGTTATTCGCCTTAAAAGCAGGAACAACCGAAAAGGGACTTTCCGGGATGTTGCACTGTTTTACTGCTGTATTCGTGCGAACGCCCGATAAAAACCTTAGCGGAACCGATTACGCCATGAACAAAAGCCTTCGTTTCAGCCACAAGATCCTTTTGGCAGCCTCACTGATCGTGATACTCGCCTTCAGCCTGTTCACCCTCTACAACGATTACCTCCAGCGTAATGCGATCCGGGAGAATCTGGAGAATTATCTGGCTGAAATGGGCGAATCCACTTCGACCAATATTCGCAACCTGTTCGAAGGTCGTATAAAACTGGTGGAGAACCTGGCCCAGAACATTGCCCAGGAGCCGACCAAGGCCGAAACCCTGATGGGCCAAAATGCCCTGATTTCCAGCTTCCTGACCGTTTACCTGGGCAAGGTCGATGGCGGCTTCAGTGTCCGCCCCGACTCCAAGATGCCCGACGGCTACGATCCACGTACCCGCCCTTGGTACAAAGACGGCATGAACGCCTCCGGCGCGATCCTGACCGAACCGTACATCGACATGACCACCAACAAGATGGTCATCGGCATCCTCAGCAAGGTTTCCAGCAGCGTCGGTGTGGTGGGCGGCGACCTGGCCCTCGATGGCCTGGTACAAATCATCAATTCGCTGAACTTTGGCGGCATGGGCTACGCCTTCCTGGTCAACGACCAGGGCAAGATCCTGGTTCACCCGGACAAAGAACTGGTGATGAAGTCGCTGTCGGACCTGTTCCCGCAGCGCACGCCGAAGCTGTCCGGTGAGCTGACCGAAGTCGATGCCAATGGCCAGGCCCGCTTGCTGACCTTCACCCCGATCAAGGGCCTGCCGTCGGCAAACTGGTACATCGGCCTGTCGGTGGACAAGCAGAAAGCCTTCGCCATGCTCAGCACCTTCCGCACTTCGGCAGTCATCGCCACGGTGGTTGCGGTGGTGATCATCATCGGTCTGCTCGGTCTGCTGATCCGCGCCCTGATGCAACCGCTGCTCACCATGACCCGGGCGATGGAAGACATCGCCGAAGGCGAAGGCGACCTGACCAAGCGCCTGAAAATCCACAATCACGACGAGTTCGGTGTTCTTGGCACCGCCTTCAACCGCTTCGTCGAACGTATCCACAGCTCCATCCGTGAAGTGTCCTCGGCCACCGAGCAGGTCAACGAAGTGGCCTTGCGGGTGATCAGCGCATCGAACTCCTCGATGGCCAACTCCGACGAGCAGTCCAACCGCACCAACAGCGTCGCCGCCGCCATCAACGAACTGGGCGCCGCCGCCCAGGAGATCGCCGGCAACGCGGCCCAAGCGTCGCAACACGCAAGCTCCGCGCGCCTGCTGGCCGAAGAAGGCCAGCAAGTGGTGGAGCGCAACATCGCGGCGATGAACCGCCTGTCCGACCTGATCGTCAGCTCCAGCGCGCACATCGAGACGCTCAACAGCAAGACCGTGAACATCGGCCAGATCCTCGAAGTGATCACCAGCATTTCCCAGCAGACCAACCTGCTGGCGCTCAATGCGGCAATCGAAGCCGCCCGAGCCGGCGAGGCTGGCCGAGGCTTTGCCGTGGTGGCCGATGAAGTACGCAACCTGGCCCACCGCACGCAAGAGTCGGCGCAGCAGGTACAGACCATGATCGAGGAGCTGCAGGTCGGCGCCCGCGAATCGGTGGACACCATGGGCCAAAGCCAACGCCACAGCCAGGACAGCATGGAAATCGCCAACCAGGCCGGCGAACGCCTGGACAGCGTGACCGTGCGCATCGGTGAGATCGACGGCATGAACCAGTCGGTGGCCACCGCCACCGAGGAGCAGACTGCCGTGGTCGACTCGATCAACATGGACATCAACGAAATCAACATGCTCAACCAGGAGGGCGTCGAGAACCTGCAGGCCACCCTGCGTGCATGCTCGGACCTGGAGCAGCAGGCCAGCCGCCTCAAGCACCTGGTCGGCACCTTCCGCATCTGACCGCCAACGGCAGGAACAGGCAGAGCCCCCACCTGCCTGTTCCTCCAGCCTGCAGCGCGCCAGCTGCGGCCACCCTACCCCGATCGAACAAACTATCCTTCTAAAAGGTCAACCTTTAGGCGCGTCATCGTCGGCCCGTTGCAGCCGGATGACACACCCGAGGACGATCCCGGAGGGATGCTGATCGTGCACATCGCTGACATCACCATGTTCTACGCCCCGGCCAGTGGCGGCGTGCGGACCTATCTTGATGCCAAACACCACCGTCTAGACGCTATCCCGGGCGTGCGCCACAGCCTGCTGATCCCCGGAGCCAGCGCCAGCCATACCAACGGTATCTACCAGGTGCCAGCACCGCCCCTGCCCTTTGGCAACGGCTACCGTTTCCCGGTGCGTCTCGCCCCTTGGTGCAACGTGCTTCGCCGTCTCAAGCCCAACCTGATCGAGGTGGGCGACCCGTACCTGACCGCCTGGGCAGCCCTCGAAGCGCGGCGCAAGCTCGATGTGCCGGTGATCGGCTTCTATCATTCCGACCTGCCCCTGCTGGTCAGCAATCGCATGGGCAACTGGTTCACCCCCAATGTCGAAGCCTATATAAGCAAGTTGTATGGCAACTTCGACCGAGTGCTGGCACCGAGCCAAGTCATGGCCGACAAACTACGCCGCCTGGGCGTGCAAAATGTCCATGTACAGCGGCTCGGTGTCGATTTGACGACCTTCAGCCCCGACCACCGCGACCCGCACCTGAAAGCCGAACTCGGCATTCCCGACACCAGCCGCCTGCTGATCTATGCGGGGCGCGGTTCACGGGAAAAGAACCTGCCGGTGTTGCTCGACTGCATCGAACACCTGGGCCGCCCGTACCACTTGCTGTTGGTAGGCTCGAACATGCCAGCCAATGTGCCAGCCAATGTCAGTGTGATCGACCGATTCTGCCCGCCCCATGAAGTCGCCAGGCTGATGGCCAGTGCCGACCTGCTGGTGCACGCTGGCGATCAGGAAACCTTCGGCCTGGTGATACTCGAAGCGATGGCCAGCGCAACCCCGGTGGTCGCGGTGCGCGCCGGGGCATTCGGTGAAATCATCAACGACCGGTGCGGGCGCCTGTGTCGCCCCAACGACGGCCAGGCCATGGCCAACGCCGTACGCGAGGTGTTCGAGGTTGGCGTGCACAACCTGGGCATTCAGGCGCGTTTCCAGGCAGAGCAACACTATTCGTGGGACAACGTGGTGGGCGGCCTGCTGCAGCACTACCAGGCCGTGCTCGGCCACTCGCCACAGGTACGGGCCCATGGCTGAAAGCGGCGGCACAAGGCGCAGCCTGATGTTGGTGCTGCACGACATCGCGCCCGAAACCTGGCCCGACTATCAACCGTTCATCCAGGCCGTCGACGAACTGGGCAATGTGCCCATGACCTGGCTGGTGGTGCCGGACTTTCACCATCGCAACCTGCTGTCCCGCTCGCCGACATTCTGCCGAGTGCTGGAACGTCGCCTGGCACGGGGAGATGAACTGGCATTGCATGGCTTCTACCATGCCGACGACGGCCGCCACCGCGTAGCCCCGCCGAGTACTTCATGCGCCGCATCTATACCCACGAAGGCGAATTCTACCGCCTCGACCGGCAACAAGCCCTGCAACGCCTGGAAAGCGGCTTGGCGCTTTTCCAACAGCAAGGCTGGCCAGTGGCAGGCTTCGTCGCACCTGCCTGGCTGATGAGCGAAGGCACCCGCCAGGCCCTGCGCCATCTGCCGCTGCGCTACACCAGCACAGCGCAGCACCTTTACCGCTTGCCGGAGTTCACCGCCATCCCGGCCCCGGTTTGGTATGGAGCGCCCGCAGCGCCTGGCGCCGAGGGCTGTCGCGACTGGTGTGCGACTGGCAATGCCGACGTTGGCGCGACGCAGACACACTGCGCCTGGGCTTGCACCCAGTGGACCTGCGCCATCGCGCCTCACGACAGTACTGGCTGCACACCCTCGAAACCCTGCTGACCGAAGGCCGCGAACCCTTGACCAAGTCGAGCTGGCTGGAGCGCCAGGTAACCCCATGAGCCGCCTCGGCTGGCTGGTTATGGCCCTGCTGCTGGCAGTGCTGGTGCCGGTACTGCTGGGCGGCAGCGAACTGCTACCAAGGCTGCGAGCCTTTGCCCCGAACTGATGCTGACGCTACTTGGCATGATCATACTGTGCTGGGTTATCAACGCAGTGCGCCTACGCCTTCTGTTGGGCCAGCACGGCACGAAGATTGGCCGCCTACGCAGCCTGGGCGTGGTGATGGCCACCGAATTCGCGATCTGCACCACGCCTGGCGGAAGCGGCGGGCCACTGACACTGATGGCATTGCTGGCCCATGACCGCATCGGCCCGGCGCGCAGCGGGGCGGTGTTTGCCATGGATCAGTTGAACGACCTGGTGTTTTTCTTTTGCGCCATGCTGGCCATCGCCGGGTATGCGATGTTTCACCGCCTCGGACACAGCCAGGAAAGCATGCTGTTGGGCAGTGCACTGCTGCTATGCGTGGCACTGGCACTGGTGGCCGGATTACTGCGATACCGACGCCGGGTGATGCGCTTCAATGGGCAGTGGCTCAGGCGCCTCGGCATCGCCAGGCAACGTCGACAGTGCTGGACTCGCAAGCTGCTGCACTTCATCCAGGCGCTGGCTCAGACCTGGCGCCTGCCCAAACGCACGCTGGCATTGGTGTTCACCCTTACCTGCGCGCACTGGGGCCTACGCTACAGCGTACTGTTCCTGGTACTGCGGGGTTAGGCGTGGAGCTTTCGTGGATACCAAGCTTTCTGGTGCAGATGCTTTCGCTCAGCGCCGGTCAGGTCAGCTTGCTGCCAGGCGGGGCCGGAGCAGCAGAGCTGACGTCGGCGAGTTTGCTGACACCCCTGGTCGGTAGTTCGACCGCTGCGGCAGCAGTGCTGATCTGGCGGGCAGTCACTTACTACTTTTACTTGCTTGCCGGTGGGCCGGTGTTCGTATGCCTGCTGGCACGCCCTCTACTGGCGCGCTGGCGGGGTCAGGCGGATTGAGCTGCTGCCAGAGTTCGGCAGCACCGAGAAACTCGGTGCCGTCGTCGTCGCTCAGGGCCTCGGGGTCGTAGCGGGCCAGGCAACCCTCACCGAGCGTCGGCGGTGCCGAAGCACCCGCCTTGTCACGCGGATCTGCCATTGGCCACCCCCGTTATCAGTCAAACACCACGGTTTTGTTACCGTGCACCAGCACGCGGTCTTCCAGGTGATAGCGCAGGCCGCGGGCCAGCACCATCTTCTCGACGTCACGGCCGAAGCGAACCATGTCTTCGATGCTGTCGGCGTGGCTCACACGAACCACGTCCTGCTCGATGATCGGGCCGGCATCCAGCTCTTCGGTGACGTAGTGGCAGGTTGCACCGATCAGTTTCACGCCTCGCAGCGCTGCCTGGTGGTAAGGCTTGGCACCGACGAACGACGGCAGGAAGCTGTGGTGGATGTTGATCACTTTTTCAGCGTAATCCCGGCACAGTTGCGGCGGCAGGATTTGCATGTAGCGGGCCAGCACCACCACATCAGCGGCATGTTCCTGAACCAGACGCGACACTTCGGCGAAGGCTGGCGCCTTGTCCTTGGGGTCGACCGGCACATGGAAGAACGGAATGCCGTGCCACTCGACCATGCTGCGCAGGTCGTTGTGGTTGGAGATAACGCAAGGGATCTCGCAATCCAGTTCGTCGGTGTGCCAGCGGTGCAGCAAGTCGGCCAGGCAGTGGGATTCGCGGCTCGCCATCAACACCACGCGCTTCTTCTGCGCCGAATCGGTAATACGCCAGGTCATGGAGAACTCTTCGGCGATTGGCGCGAACGCCTCACGGAAGGCGTCAATACCGAACGGCAGCGATTCGGCACGGATTTCATGGCGCATGAAGAACCAGCCACTCTGCTCGTCGGAGTGGTGGCTGGCTTCGTTGATCCAGCCGTTGTACAAGGCCAGGAAATTACTGACTTTCGCCACGATGCCAACACGGTCGGGGCAGGCGATCACCAGACGATAGGTGCGCATGAATAAGACTCCAGAACTTCGCAAAGGCGCTCATTCTGGCGGCACACCAGCAAAAACGCAGTATTCATCGCGTACTGCCCTCCAGAGGCTGCGCCACCCTTATGCCACCTCCAATGGCAGTACCGTCATCGGGTCGGGAGTTTTGTGAATTTTTCTTAACCAAAGAAATATGTTGTCGCAACCTTATTAACAGTTTATTGCTTATTTATATGTTTACTTGGGTGTATCGCCTGTCTATTATTGGCCCACACATTTCTGAACACGCATTAAGGAACACTCCATGTCCCTGATCAACGAATACCGCGCTACCGAAGAAGCCATCAAGGAACTTCAGGCCCGTCTGGCCAACCTGTCGCAGGATGACAAGCTGAAACAAGAACTGGAGTTCGAAGGCAAACTGCGCGCGCTGATGGGTGAATACTCCAAGTCGCTGCGCGACGTGATCGCTCTGCTCGACCCAGAGTCGAAACTGAGCAAAGGCCCACGCGCCGTGGCTAAAACCACTACCACCAAGCGTGCGCGCAAGGTCAAGCAATACAAGAACCCGCACAATGGTGAAGTGATCGAAACCAAAGGCGGCAACCACAAGACCCTGAAAGAATGGAAAGCCAAGTGGGGTGGTGACGTGGTTGAAGGTTGGGCGACTCTGCTGGACTGATAGTCCGCACTGTTTCCTTGCTTCGCAAACAAAAACGCCGGCTCATTGCCGGCGTTTTTGTTGGTTCATTCACAAGCTCAATTCAAACCGCTTGTGCAGTTGCCCGGCATGGGCCTGCCAGGCGTCCAGCACCTTGCGCCCTGCCTCATCGGCCTCAGCCCAGGCAGCCTGCCGAGCCTGCTCGAAGCCCGCAAGCGTGTTTGGCGCGCCCTGCGACGGGTCACTCAAACGCTGCTGACAGAATTCGAACCAACGCTGACGCTCTTGTGGGTTCAAGGTCTCTGGAAAGTTTCGCGCCCGATATCGGAACAACAACTCAGGCATTCGCGGGTCGTCGAACATCCAATGGCCATGCCCTAACTGCGCGGGTTCCAGGGTACGAACTTGCTCACATAGTCGACGGTCTCGGTCACCGAGGAAACCGTCATACAACTGCTGTTCAGGGTCTTCGCTGGGTGCGAAGTCTTCCTTGCCATAGATAAGCTCAAGCTTGTCTTGCCAAACGGACTGTTGCTTGGCCAACGCTTCGGCACGGGATTGCAACAGTGCCATGTCCAGCCCCAGACGTTGTTGATCAGCAGGGCGCAATACCGATAGCGGCGCCAACACCGGGCAGCGATTGATCTGTACCAACTTCAGCGGTACCGGTAATTGTCCTTCTGACAACTCTTCATGCCGAGTGTACAAGCGTTCACGCAACACTTCGGCACTTTCCCTTAATAAGGGTAGGGTTTCCTGATGCAGGTCGCACACAATCAGTGCATTGCGATTGCGCGGGTGCCAGCCCAGTGGCAGGACCACGCCCAGATAGTGACGCGCCGCCGAGAAGCGCCCTGATATATGAACCAGCGGCTGCAACAAACGAATCTGTTCCAGCACTTTATGCTTACTACGCAAGTGGAATAGCCAGTCATACAACTTAGGTTGTTTCTGGCGAATCAGACGCGCCAGTCCGATCGTCGCCCGCACGTCGGAAAGTGCTTCGTGGGCATGCCCATGGACAATCCCATTGGCCTGGCTGAGCAACTCCAGGCGCAAGCTGGTGCGCCCGTCCTGCTGCGGCCAGACGATGCCCTCAGGGCGCAGGGCGTAGGCCGTGCGCACCACGTCGATCAGGTCCCAGCGACTGTTGCCGCCCTGCCACTCACGGGCATACGGGTCGAAAAAGTTGCGGTAAAGGCTGTAGCGCGTCACTTCATCGTCGAAGCGCAGGGTGTTATAGCCCGCGCCACAGGTGCCGGGGCGTGCCAGCTGCTCGTGCACGCGGGTCATGAACTCGGCTTCGCACAAACCCTGAGTGGCCAGTTGGTCGGGTGTGATACCGGTAACCAGGCAAGCGGCCGGGTGCGGCAGGATATCGTCAGCGGGCTGGCAATAGAGGTTGATGGGCGCTTCGATCTCATTCAGATCGAGGTCGGTACGCACACCGGCAACCTGCAACGGCCGGTCGCAGCGCGGGTTGATGCCAGTGGTTTCGTAATCGTGCCAGAAGATGCTGGAGCTCACGGGGTCGTCCTGTATCGAGGTCGCCCCGATTCTAGCGGACCCTGCCTCAGGCGGAAGCGTTGGCAGGGTGGAAACTGAAATAGTCGCGCAATGAACGGACGAATTCGTCGTATTCGCGTGGGGCCTGCAGCAGCATGAACCCCGAGTCGTAGTGACCCGGCGTCTGGTCTTCTCGGCACCACAGGCAGCTGGCGGTCAGGTTGATGAACTGCAGACCTCCACCGGCCAGCGGCAGTCGCAGTTGCAGCTCGAAATCCGGACCGACCAGCACCGGCAGCTGGCTGATCAGCATCAAGCCATCTTCGGAGGCATTACCCAGGTAGCCGATCTGCTGGTCGGTAAAACGGTTGTAGACCTTGAGTACACAAGGCAACTGATGGCGTTCGATATGGCGTTGGTTGTACATGATCGCAATTGCAGTCCGTACCCGATGCCAGGAATGCAAGAGACTGGCTGGTGGTTGTTACATCTAGGTAACAGGTTAGCCCAACGCGCGTGTCAAATCCCGTGAAATAAATGACACATTGGTGTTAACGCCAAGGGGTAGTGCCCACGGGGTTCGCCACCGCGGTGTCTCCCAGGCGATAGTGGCCGGTCTTCTCCAGGGTCTGCAGACGTGCTTTGGCGCGATAGGCGTACTCGTTCCCCGGATACTGCTGAATCAGGTACTCATAGGTCTGGGCAGCATCCACGAACAGCTTCTGGCGCTCCAGGCATTGACCGCGCAGCAGGGCCACTTCCGGGTGGATGAACGGTCGGGCACGACTGGTACGGTCGACCTGCGACAGCTCGAGCATGACCCGCTGGCAATCGCCACGGTCATAAGCACGGTAGGCATTGTTCAAATGATGGTCCATGGACCAGCGGGTGCAACCAACGGTGCTGGCCGCCAAGGCTAAAACGATCAGGGCTCGCATGGGGAATCTCCTTTGATGCCAGAGTATCGGCCTTTGCACGCAAATCTTCACACCCTTTTGCAAGCATACCCCCGCCCGTTCAAATGCCACCCTGCCTTGGTTACAGGTAGTGCAACGGAACAATGACTACAGCGAGATTCAGGAGTAGCCTTTCGCTGCGCTTCACTATAGGAGTCTGTGCATGACCATCCGCCGTACCAAAATCGTCGCCACCCTTGGCCCCGCCAGCAACTCGCCGGAAGTGATCGAACAGCTGATCCTTGCCGGCCTGGACGTGGCACGCCTGAACTTCTCCCACGGCACCCCGGACGAGCACAAGGCGCGTGCGCGCCTGATCCGTGACATCGCCGCCAAGAACGGCCGCCATGTCGCACTGCTGGGCGACCTGCAGGGTCCGAAGATCCGCATCGCCAAATTCAGCAACAAGCGCATCGAACTGAAAGTCGGTGACAAGTTCACCTTCTCCACCGCCCACCCGCTGACCGAAGGCAACCAGGACATCGTCGGTATCGACTACCCCGACCTGGTCAAGGACTGCGGCGTCGGTGACGAACTGCTGCTCGACGACGGCCGTGTGGTCATGCGCGTCGAAACCGCCACCGCCGATGCCCTGCACTGCGTGGTGCTCGTCGGTGGCCCGCTGTCCGACCACAAAGGCATCAACCGCAAAGGTGGCGGCCTGACCGCACCGGCCCTGACCGAAAAAGACAAGGCCGACATCAAGCTGGCCGCGGAAATGGACCTGGACTACCTGGCCGTGTCCTTCCCGCGTGACGCCAAGGACATGGAATACGCCCGCAAACTGCGCGACGAAGCCGGCGGCAGTGCCTGGCTGGTGGCCAAGATCGAGCGCGCCGAAGCCGTTGCCGACGACGAAACCCTCGACGGCCTGATCGCCGCCTCCGACGCCGTCATGGTTGCCCGTGGCGACCTGGGCGTGGAAATCGGTGACGCCGAGCTGATCGCCATCCAGAAGAAGATCATCCAGCACGCCCGCCGCAACAACAAGGCGGTGATCGTGGCGACCCAGATGATGGAGTCGATGATCCAGAACCCGATGCCGACCCGTGCCGAAGTGTCCGACGTGGCCAACGCCGTGCTGGATAACACCGACGCGGTCATGCTGTCGGCCGAAAGTGCGGCAGGCTCCTACCCGATCGAAGCGGTGCAAGCCATGGCCCGCATCTGCTCGGGCGCCGAAAAGCACCCGACCAGCCAGAAGTCCAGCCACCGCCTGCACACCACCTTCGAGCGCTGCGACGAGAGCATCGCCCTGGCGGCCATGTACACCGCCAACCACTTCCCAGGTGTAAAGGCGATCATCGCCCTCACCGAAAGTGGCTACACCCCGCTGATCATGTCGCGTCTGCGTTCGCACGTGCCGATCTTCGCACTGTCGCCGCACCGTGCCACTCAGGCCCGCACGAACATGTTCCGCGGCGTCTACCCGATCGCCTTCGACCCGGCTTCGCTGCCAGCCGACAAGGTGAGCCAGGCAGCGGTCGACGAGCTGCTCAAGCGTGGTCTGGTGGAACAGGGTGACTGGGTGATCCTGACCAAGGGCGACAGCTACCACACCATCGGTGGCACCAACGGCATGAAGATTCTGCATGTTGGTGATCCGCTGGTCGGCTGATCTGCTCCAATGGGGCCGCTTTGCGGCCATTCACGACACAAGGCCGCTCGTACAGAAGAACGCGATTCCCTGTATGAGCGGCCTTGTGTCGCGAAAGAGGGCAAAGCCCCCAGCTCACTCAAGCATGCTCAACGAACACATCAGCGAACACCTGCCCCGTGGCACCCCGGCAATGAACAGCCGCCGGGCAAACCGCTCGACACTACTCGGCGCCCCGCACAGCAGTGCCATCGTCTGCCGCGATGACGGCCGCAACCCCGCCAACACCGCTTCCAGCTGCTCAGCCAGCACCTGTTCAACCGTAACTCCCGCCATCTCCTGCAACGGCCCGCTCAGATAGTGCCCAGTGCCATCACGCGCCACATGCACCACCCTGATCTCACCCCGATGCCCCTGTCGCAATGCCTCACGCAAAATGCCCCATAACGGCGCCAGCCCGGTGCCTGCCGCCAGCAACCAGAGCGGCCGATCTTGCCAGTCGGGGTCGTAATGCAGCGCCCCACCCCTCAGTTCACCCAGCCGTAGCTGATCGCCCACCCGCAGCGTCCGGGCGCTGTCGCAAAACGCACCGCTGCGCTGACAATCGATGTGAAATTCCAGGAAATCATCCTCACCCGGCAGGCTGGCCAGCGAGTAAGGCCGCGCTACCGGGCCATTCCACAGGATCACATGCTGCCCCGCCTGGTAGCGCCACGCTCGCTCTGGACGCACACGCAGGCGCAGCACATCACCAAACCAGTCCACCGCGCACACCTCGGCCGACAGGCCATCCTGCGCGGGGTCGAACACCGCCACGCGCAGATCGCCTACCACCCGGCACTGGCAGGCCAGGCGCCAGCCCAGCGCGTGCTTTTCCAGTGCCAGCGCCTCGGGCAAGGCATCGGCGGGCTGCCCCTCAAGGCAGTGCACCAGGCACGCATGGCAACTGCCCGCCCGACAGCTGTAGGGCACATTCACACCCGCCTCGTTCAGGGCATCGAGCAGGTTGCTGCCAGTCGGCACCGTCCAACGGCGCTCGCCCACACACAGTTCGGGCATGGTCATTTCATCTCCAGGTATCACAACGCCACTGTAAGCCAAGCCGAGGGGCTCAGCAAAAGGGTGCCTGTCGGCTGCCGACCAAGGTCCAGACCACCCGCAGGTGTTTCGCAGGCCCAGCCGCGCTATACTGCCGCGCCTTTTTGCGTCGGCCTGACCTGCCGATGCCTTGCCAGGCGTTTCGACACGCTGGTCGGCACCGTCGAACGTCTTCATGAATGTTCCCGTCTTTAAGAGGAGCGCGCTGCATGACCGTGATCAAGCAAGACGACCTGATTCAGAGCGTCGCCGACGCCCTGCAATTCATTTCGTACTACCACCCCGTCGATTTCATCCAGGCGATGCACGAGGCCTACCTGCGTGAAGAGTCGCCTGCTGCGCGCGACTCCATCGCCCAGATCCTGATCAACTCGCGCATGTGCGCCACCGGCCACCGCCCGATCTGCCAGGACACCGGTATCGTTACCGTGTTCGTACGCGTCGGTATGGACGTGCGCTGGGACGGCGCCACCCTGAGCGTCGACGACATGATCAACGAAGGTGTGCGTCGCGCCTACAACCTGCCTGAAAACGTCCTGCGCGCTTCGATCCTGGCCGACCCGGCCGGTGCCCGCAAGAACACCAAGGACAACACCCCAGCCGTCATCCACTACTCGATCGTCCCTGGCGACAAGGTCGAAGTCGATGTCGCGGCCAAAGGCGGCGGTTCCGAGAACAAGTCGAAGATGGCCATGCTCAACCCGTCCGACTCGATCGTCGACTGGGTACTGAAGACCGTCCCGACCATGGGCGCTGGCTGGTGCCCGCCTGGCATGCTCGGCATCGGCATCGGCGGTACCGCCGAGAAAGCCGCGGTCATGGCCAAGGAAGTGTTGATGGAGTCCATCGACATCCATGAGCTGAAAGCCCGTGGCCCACAGAACCGCCTCGAAGAGATCCGCCTGGAGCTGTTCGAGAAGGTCAACCAGCTGGGCATCGGCGCCCAGGGCCTGGGCGGCCTGACCACCGTGCTCGACGTCAAGATCATGGACTACCCGACCCACGCCGCGTCCCTGCCGGTGTGCATGATCCCGAACTGCGCCGCTACCCGTCACGCGCACTTCGTGCTCGACGGCTCCGGCCCTGCCGAGCTGGAAGCCCCGTCGCTGGACGCCTACCCGGAAATCGTCTGGGAAGCCGGCCCGAGCGCCCGCCGCGTCAACCTCGACGACATCACCCCGGAAGAAGTCGCCAGCTGGAAACCGGGTGAGACCATCCTGCTCAACGGCAAGATGCTCACCGGCCGCGACGCTGCGCACAAGCGCATGGTCGAGATGCTGAACCGTGGCGAAGAGCTGCCGGTCGACCTGAAAGGCCGCTTCATCTACTACGTCGGCCCAGTCGACCCTGTCGGTGACGAAGTGGTAGGCCCAGCCGGCCCGACCACTGCAACCCGCATGGACAAGTTCACCCGTCAGATCCTCGAGCAGACCGGCCTGCTGGGCATGATCGGCAAGTCCGAGCGTGGCCCAACTGCCATCGAAGCGATCAAGGACAACAAAGCCGTCTACCTGATGGCCGTCGGCGGCGCCGCCTACCTGGTGGCCCAGGCAATTCGCAAGTCGAAGGTTCTGGCCTTCGCCGAGCTGGGCATGGAAGCGATCTACGAGTTCGAGGTCAAGGACATGCCAGTGACCGTCGCCGTGGACAGCAACGGTGAATCGGTACACATCACTGGCCCTGCCCTGTGGCAGAGCAAAATCGCCGAGAGCCTGGCGGTTGAAGTGAAGTAAGCCTGTTGTAACAGGTGCGGCCCCATCGCTGGCTTGCCGGCGATGGGGCCGTTCTGTTTAAACGACCCTGTCGAACTGCTCCGGCCAGTCCCTGCGGGTAAACACCTGCCCTTCCTGCCTCACCCGTCGCACAGCCGCCAGGTCCAGCTCACACAGCAACCACTGGCTGCTCGCGGGGTTCAACTGCTCGCTTTGAGCAATCACGCCATTACTGGGCATCCCATGATCGGGGGCACGAACAGCCCTGCCCGCCCAATGTTCTCGTCCAGCGCAGGTGACCACGGCGCCAGACCCACGGTCGGGCTTTGCAGCACGGCAATCTGGTTTTCCAGCGCACGCGCCTGGGCGCCTATGCGCACCCGGTGGTAACCCGCTTCGGTATCGGTGCAACTTGGCGCCAGTATCAGGTCGGCCCCGTCCTCCGCCAGGCGCCTGGCCAGCATCGGAAATTCATTGTCATAGCAGATCAGAATGCCCAAGCGGCCGAAGGGCGTGTCGAACACCTTCAACCCCTCCCCTGCGTCAATGCTCCATTGCTCGCGTTCGAAACGGGTCATCATCAGCTTGTCCTGATAACCCAGCGCACCCTCCGGCCCGAACAGCCAGGCGCGGTTTCGGTAGTGCCCGTCACTGCAGAGTACCGGCAAACTGCCTGGTTGCAGGTATATACCCCATTGCCGGGCAATACTTTCACACAGTGCCAGCCAAGGCTCCACAAGGGGCTGGATGCCGGCAATGGAACCTTTCAGATCGCCGCGCTGGTCTGCCGGTAACTGGCCACTCAGTACCAGCCCTGCGTATTCCGGCAACAGCAGCAGTTGGGCGCCCTCGGCCACAGCGTCAGCACACAGGCCCTGGAGGTGTTCAGCGTAGGAATCCCAGGTTTCATGCAATTCGATGGCGTACTGACAGGCCGCAAGGCGGATCATATCGGCAGTTCCTTGACCCAGAAGGACATCAGCTTGGCGGACTCCTCCTGCTCGTCCAGGTCACGCCAGGTGTACGTGGTGCGCAGCGAGGGATCATGCAGGAACCCTCGGTTACGCCAGAAACCATGCAATGGCTTGTAGTCCGCTGGCCGTCGCGGATGCACGCCAGGCCGCTCGACCGCACAGAACGCGCAGTGGTCGAACTCGGCCAGTTTATGTGCGTAGGATTCACGTTCGATGAAGAAGCGCACACCCAGGCCGCGCCCCGATAAGCCGGCAGTACCACGGACTCGCCGAAGTAGTAGACGGAAGCAGGGTCGCGTCCCTGGGCCAGGAAAGGCTGCTGGAACTCCGATGCGACATCGACCAGCGGCAGGCCGGTCGAGGCGCCGACCACCTTGCCGTCGTCCAGCGCCAGTACCACCAGGCTGCGCCCGGAGCGCATATAGGTGCCGAGGTAGTCGGCTTCATACTCCATGTCGCCGTCGTAGAGGTAGGGAAACTCGCGGAACACGGTAAGGCGCAGGCGAGCGAGGTCATCGATGTAAGGCGCGCTGGCGGCGCCGTGCAGCAGGCGAATTTCCATGCGTGGCGGTCGTTTTGTCGATGTGGATGACGTGCTCGGCTAAGCCGGGCTTGAGGGGAAACCCTATCATCGGGCCAACGTCCTCCCCTTTCCCGTACACGACAGGAACATTGCCATGACCGCTACCGAACTCGTCAATGCTTACTACGCAGCGTTCAATGCCGGCGACATGCCGGGCTTTCTCGCTCTGCTCAGCGAAGATGTGATTCACGACATCAACCAGGGCGAGCGGCAGATGGGCAAGGCCAAGTTCGCCGCCTTCATGGACAAGATGAACCGCTGCTACCGCGAGCGCCTGGCCGATATCGTGGTGATGCAGAACGCCGACGGCAGCCGGGCAGCGGCGGAGTTCACGGTGCACGGGGAATATCTGGCCGATGACGAAGGCCTGCCGCCGGCCAATGGACAGACCTATGTACTGCCGGCCGGGGCGTTCTTCTACATCCATTGCGGGAAGATTGCCCGGGTGACCAACTACTACAACCTTAATGACTGGGTCGAGCAGGTGGGCTGAAGCGACTGACGCCATCGCCGGCAAGCCGGCTCCCACATGGACCGCGACAACCTTGAGACTACTGCGATACCTGTGGGAGCAACTGTCTTGCGCTGCCTGTACCGGCCTCATCGCTGCGGTTCGTCGCCACGACAAGCCAGCTCCCACAGGTACGGCAGTGATCTCAAGATCTGCGCGGTCCATGTGGAGCCGGCTTGCCGGCGATGAGGCCAGATCAGGCAATACGGGTGCCCAGCACCTTCAAAAATGCCGCCAGCCACGCCGGATGCGCCGGCCAGGCAGGCGCGGTCACCAGGTTGCCATCCACATGGGCCTGGTCCACTGCGATATCGATGAATTTCCCACCCGCCAGCCGCACCTCAGGCGCACAGGCCGGATAGGCACTGCACTCACGCCCTTCAAGCACCCCGGCCGCCGCCAGCAACTGCGCGCCGTGGCACACTGCGGCAATCGGTTTGCCCGCCTGGTCGAACGCCTTGACCAGCGCCAGCACCTTTTCATTCAGGCGCAGGTATTCCGGCGCGCGCCCTCCTGGAATCAGCAGTGCGTCATAACTCTCGGCGCGCACCTGAACGAAGTCGTAGTTCAGTGCGAAGTTGTGCCCAGGCTTTTCGCTGTAGGTCTGCTCGCCCTCGAAATCGTGAATGGCCGTGCGCACGGTCTGCCCCGCGACCTTCTCCGGGCACACGGCATGCACGGTATGGCCGACCATGCGCAAGGCCTGGAATGGCACCATCGCTTCGTAATCTTCGACGTAGTCGCCCACCAGCATGAGAATCTTCTTCGCCGTCATCGCATCCACTCCTTCCGTTGTAGGGGAACAATCACTGCACGATAGACGGGTTATGCGCCTGTGGATATGCGCCGCAAGTCTCAATCGCGACGGTCGAGAAAATTCACTACCAGCCGGTCAACCCAACCCCAGACGCGCTGCTTCACCCGCCGCCACAGCGGCCTGGCGTTCCAGTGATCGAGGTCCACCACTTCGCTCAGGGCAAAATCACGTTCGAAGCTGGCTGCCACCGCGGCGGTGAGCGCCGGGTCCAGGGCTTCGACGTTGGCTTCCAGATTGAAGCGCAGGTTCCAGTGGTCGAAGTTGCACGAGCCTATGCTGACCCAGTCATCCACCAGCGCCATTTTCAGGTGCAGGAAGCAGGGCTGGTATTCGTAGATGCGCACACCGGCGCGAAGCAGGCGTGGGTAATAGCGATGCCCGGCATAGCGCACTGACGGGTGGTCCGTGCGCGGGCCGGTCAGCAACAGCCGTACATCGACACCTTTACCCGCAGCCCGACGCAAGGATCGGCGCACGCTCCAGGTCGGCAGAAAATAGGGCGTTGCCAGCCAGATACGCTGCTGCCCGCTGTTCAGCGCACGCACCAGCGAATGCAGAATATCCTTGTGTTGGCGGGCATCCGCGTAGGCCACCCGCCCCATGCCCTGCCCTTGCAGCGGAATTCTGGGCACACGCGGCAAGCCAAAGCCCTCTGGCGGGCGCCAGGCCGTGCGACGGTTGTTGGCCTGCCACTGGCGATCGAACAGCAATTGCCAGTCGGACACCACCGCCCCGGTCATCTGCACCATCACCTCATGCCATTCACTGGAGTCTTGGCCCGGCGTCCAGAACTCGTCAGTGACGCCCGTGCCACCGACCGCCGCCCAGCGTTCGTCCACCAACAGCAGCTTGCGGTGGTCGCGATACAGGTTACGCAGGCCACGCCGCCAGCGCAGGCGGTTGTACCAACGCAGGTAAACCCCGGCATCCAGCAAGCGCTGGCGCAGGGCGGAGGTAAAGGCGAGCGAGCCATAGTCATCGAACAGGCAACGCACCCGCACACCGCGCCTGGCTGCCTGCTCCAGGGTCTCGACCACGGCCTCGGCACAGGCACCCGCTTCGACCAGGTACAACTCCAGATCGACCTGGAACTCGGCACGCGCAATGGCCTGAAGCATGCGCGGAAAGAAATCGGGGCCGTCGATCAGCAGTTCGAACTGGTTGCCATCCCGCCAGGGAATACCGGCCCCGGCATATCAGCGGGCGTTGAAGATCAGCACCGCATTGACCGGCACCGTGGGGTTGATGGATTTGAGCTTGGCGAACTTGCGCAGGCTCTGCAGCCCAGGCAACAGACCGTAGTCATCGGCGCGCAGAATCAGGGGCTCGAGCGTCACCACCTGGAACCGCCGCTCATCCAGCCGGGTAGCCAGCAACAAGGCGTTGTAGCTGTGGGAGCGACCGTGCAGGGTGACGGTGAGCGGCAGGCGCAGTTCGATCTGCGCGCCGTTGGCCAGGTCATTGAGGGGCCGCAGGTCGAGCTGCGCCTTCACCGTCGCTTCGGCGAACTGATCGACCTCGAACAAGTCTTCGCGCATACGCTCGTCGCGCAACGGGATGCCGCTGCTCACCGAATCCATCTCGATACTCAGCGCCGCAGCGCCTTTGCGGTCCACAGTGCCATGCAGGACCAGAAAGCGATGCACCTCGGCGGTATCGCCATTCTTGCCCGTGACGAACGAAAGGCGTGAAGACTCGCCATCGAGGTGCCAGTTGGCGTGGGCGGGCAGGCACAAAGCCAGCAGCAAGGCGGGCAGGAGACGGGGCAGCTTGAACATGACAGATCTCGTGAAACATGACCGCCAACCTTACCCGCCCGCCTTCACGGCAGCAAGCGGCAGCCCTCGCGCACGCCTTGCCAGGCGGCCTGGTTACGTCGGCCCAGGCCTTCGGCGGTGACCAGGTGTTGCCCCGTGTCCTCCTGCAACAGGCTCAGCGGCAGATACTGTTTCACGTAGCCGCGACAATAGGCCTCGTCGAAGCCCATGACGAACCGGCACGAGCAGTACTCCTTGGCTGAATAGGCCGACAGAATCCCAGGAAATCCGCCAATGCCTGACGCTCCTGCCAAGCCCAGGCCAGCAGTACCGCCAGCACCAGCAACAGCACACGCTTCATTGCCCCTCCCTGGCCACGGCCGCCAGCACCCGCTTGAGAAACTCGTTGTGGTTGTAGCGGCCGTCCCGGTCGTCGGCGTACCGGACAATCACCAGATTCTGCGCTGGCAACACGTACAGCGCCTGGCCCCAGTGGCCGAGTGCGGCATAGGTTTCTGGCGGTGCATCCGGCCACGGTGCGGTGCTGCCCGGCAGAGGCCGGTTTAGCCACCAATGGCCACCGGGGTTCGCTTCGCCGGGCACGGGTTCTGCCTTGTCGAACAGCGTACGGTTGAAAGTGACCCAGTCTGCGGGCACCAGTTGACGATCACGCCAGCGCCCTTCACGCAGCATCAGCAGGCCGATACGGGCAAGGTCCCGAGCGCTGAGGTAGAGGTAGGAAGAACCGACGTAGGTGCCGGTGCCATCGCGCTCCCAGACGGCGCTGTCGATACCCAACGGGGTGAAGAGCGCCTGCCAGGGATAGTCGGCATATGCCCCCGGTTCGAGCATGCCGCGCAGGGCGGCCGCCAGCACATTGCTGTCGCCACTGGAGTAGAGAAAACGCTGGCCGGCCGGTTCGCCCGCGCCACGGGCGGCGGTGTAGCCGGCCATGTCGTTGCGTCCACGGGTATAGAGCATCGCCACCACGGAGGATTTCAGCGGCGCGTATTCGTAGTCTTCCTGCCAGTCCAGGCCGCTGGCCCAGTGCAACAGATCCATCAGGCGTATGTCCGAATGTGCCTGCATGGGCGGATAGAAGCGGGCCACCGGGTCCTGCAACTGGAAGCGCCCCTCGCCCTGGGCTACCCCCAACAGCGTCGCCAATACGCTTTTGCTCACCGACCAGGTCAGATGAGCAGTACGGGCCGTGGTTGGGGCTGCATAGCGCTCGTGAATGATGCGCCCGTCGCGGATGATCAGCAGTGCATCCGTACGTACACCGCTGCGTTCGCTAGAGCTGCGTTCGGGGAAGGCATAGGCGTCGACGGGTTGCCAATCGATGGTGGTGTTTTCAAGCTGCCAGCTGGGTTCGGGCCAATCCTCGGCCCAGGCTGCGGCCACCGCCATGGAAAGCATGAACAGCAGGGGCTTGAGAACGCTCATCAACGTATTTGGCCTCTGGGGCCGCTTGGCGGCCCCATGGTTCAGCAGATCTCCCAAGCCTGCCCGACTTTCATGACAATCCTGCTGCACCCCAGGCTTTGGCCAGGCGCTTATCCCGCGCCGCAGCCGCCAGCGCCAAGACACCCTGATCGCGCTGCCACAACTGCGCCCAGTGCTCCGGCCCAGCTTTCAGGGCTTTGTCGATATCACCTCGCAACGCCTGGAACTGCGCGAACAGGCCTCCCAATAACAGATGACACCCCACGCTATCGGCACACTGGCGGCTACCTTCGGCGCAGCCCGCCAGCAGCCCGAGCAGCCGCAAGCGCAAGTCCTGCGGCCAGCCGCATTCTTGACCAACGCCATACAACCAGGCCGTCAGCGCCGCGAGCACATACAGGTCTTCCAGCGAACGGAATGGCTTGACGTAAGCGTCCCAACCATCTCCAGCCAACAACTCGCAGGCAGCCTGCTGCAAAACCAATCGGCCATGGCCAACCTCGGGCATCAGCGGCAGGGTTGGCAATGCTTCCAGCGTCACGCCCGGCTCGCCTGGGTACACCACTGCCAATTGCAACCGCGGCGGCTCACCCAGCGGCTCGGTACGCGCCGCCACCAGCAGCCACTCGGCATCGAGCCCGGCGGTGACGAAATCCTTGCTGCCGCTCAAGCGCAAGCTGTCCAGCCGTGTATTCATGTCCGCCGGTCGCACGCTGCGCCGCTCGGTGGCGCACAAGGCGCCGAGGCTGGGTGGGGCGCTGGGCCAGAGCACGCGCAAGGCCGCCTGGTAACCGATGAGAAACGCCAGGCCCGGCGTGGCCATGGCACGCCCACCCAGCACAGCCAATTCGAATGGGGCGGCCGCACCGAGGCGTTCGAGCTGCGCGGTGTAAATCTCGCCCAGGGTGCCCGCCAGCGGCTGACGTAGCGGGTCGTTGAGTCGTTGCAACCAGGCCATCGGAGGCTCCTCTGAGGGGTTGTCACGCAAGCATCACCAAAGATTCACGGGGTGACACCGCACCTACCTAGGCTGACTTTGCACAACAAAGCCGACCGGCCGCAACCCTCTATGGCTGGCTTATGGAGACTCGTAATGACTCGGATCGCTCGCTCTGGCGACAACAGCACTGAACGCCGTCTGCAAGCCGAACGCCTGGTCGGCGCCACGGCCCTGCAGGAAGCCCAAGCCTTGCGCTACAAAGTGTTCAGCGCAGAATTCAAGGCCAAGCTCAAAGGTGCCGATCAGGGCCTGGACATGGACGACTATGACGTGCACTGCCGCCACATCGGCGTACGCGACCTGAGCACCGGCGAACTGGTGGCCACCACCCGCCTGCTCGATCACCAGGCGGCCAGCAGCCTGGGGCGTTTCTACAGCGAAGAAGAATTCAGCCTGCACGGCCTGCTGCAATTGCAGGGCCCGATTCTCGAACTGGGCCGTACTTGCGTCGACCCCGCCTACCGCAATGGCGGCACCATCGCCGTACTCTGGGGCGAACTGGCCGAAGTGCTCAACGAAGGCCGCTACAGCTACCTGATGGGTTGCGCCAGCATCCCGATGCAGGACGGCGGCGTCCAGGCACAGGCCATCATGCAGCGGCTGCGCGAGCGCTACCTGTGCACCGAACACCTGCGTGCCGAGCCGAAAAAGCCCCTGCCGAACCTGCCGCTGCCGAACAACGTCATTGCCGAAATGCCACCCCTGCTCAAGGCCTACATGCGCCTGGGGGCGAAAATCTGCGGCGAGCCGTGCTGGGACGAGGACTTCCAGGTCGCCGACGTATTCATCCTGCTCAAGCGCGACGACCTCTGCCCACGCTACGCCCGCCACTTCAAGGCGGCCGTCTGATGCCGAAGGTGCGGGTACTGGCCCGCCTGACACGACTGATGCTGGTGTTGCTGCTTGGCATGCTCATGGCCAGCGTCATCGCCCTAGGTGAACGCCTGGGGTTCAAGGTGCCTACCGAACGCCGCCAGCGCTGGACCTGCCTGTTCATGAAGCGTCTGGTCGCCGCCCTGCCCTTCAAGGTTCGGGTGATCGGTGAGCGGCCACAAAAGCCCATGCTGTGGGTCAGCAATCACGTGTCCTGGACCGACATTCCACTGCTCGGCATGCTCATGCCGTTGTCGTTCCTGTCCAAAGCCGAAGTGCGCCAATGGCCCCTGGCCGGTTGGCTGGCGGAGAAGGCCGGCACGCTGTTCATCCGCCGTGGCGGTGGCGATGCCCAGCGCCTGCGCGAGCAGATCAGTGAGCAATTGGGCCAGGCTCGACCGCTGCTGATCTTCCCGGAAGGCACCACCACCGATGGCCGGCAACTGCGCACCTTCCACGGCCGTTTGCTGGCGGGCGCCATCGACCAGGGTGTGCCGGTGCAGCCGGTGGCCATCCAGTATTTGCGTGGCGGCGAAGCCGATACGATTGCGCCGTTCATCGGCGAAGATGATCTGGTGTCGCATCTGATGCGCTTGTTCGGCCAACCGCAGGGTGAGGTGCAGATCCACCTGCTGGCGCCCATCTGCAGTGTTGAAAAAGAACGGGCGGCCTTGGCGTTTCAGGCGCAGCAAGCGATTCAACTGGCCCTGTTCGGGGTTGAGGAAGCTGAGGTGACGCCCCGTCGTCAGGCGCGCGCGGCCTGATGGGCTAGTGACTGCGACGGCCTCATCGCCGGCAAGCCGGCTCCCACAAGGACCGCGCAAATCCTGAGATAACCAAGTTACCTGTGGGAGCCGGCTTGCCGGCGATGAGGCCAGTCGTGACGAAGTTGATCAACGCCCCGCCGCCGCGAACGCCTGCAACTGCGGATAGAACTCGCGAAAATCCGCCAGCAACGGCTCATACAACCGCTCCAGCTCGCCCATCACTCCGACCATCCCTTCCGGCCGCGACAACCGCCGCCCGATCCCTTTGAACACCTGTTCCAAGGTCGCGAAATCACCATACGCCCCAAGCCAGTCGTCCGCTGCCATGAACGGCGCGATATGCGCCAACCGCCCTGGCAGTTCGGGCTCGGCCAACAGTACGCGATAGAAGTCGCGGGTGAACACGTCCAGCGGCTGCTCCGCGTAATCCCCCCAGTGCTGTGCCAGGCAATGGTCGAAGAACACATCCAGGATGATCCCCGCGTAACGCCGCCGTTCACGAGGAAGCGCGCCAATGCCGCCAGCACCAGCGGATGGCGGTCGGTATAGCTGTCGATATGTCGGTGCAGCCGAATGGCCGCCTCTAGTGCAGGCGGGTAACGGCCCTCCAGAGAACCTTTGACGAAGTCGCCATACAGGCTGCCCAGCAGTTGCTGTGGCGCCGGGCCGCCCAGATGCAGATGTGCGAGATAGTTCATGGCCGCAGTCTAGCACTCCCGCTGCGCGTATCGTTATAACGCGATATAGCGATTCGTGCTCAGCTCAGAACCTCTTCATATTTGTATATCGCGAAATATCGATTTACATTTCGTTCCATCGCGATATACCGCTACACCATGAGCCCCAACCATGCCTCTCGATCTCGACGAAATCATAAAAGCCCTGGCCCATCCGGTCCGGCGAGAAATCCTCAACTGGCTGAAGGACCCGGCAGCGCAATTCCCTGACCAGCATCACAGCACCGAACACGGTGTCTGTGCCGGGCAGATCGACCAACGCTGCGGCCTGTCGCAGTCGACCGTCTCCGCCCACCTGGCCACCTTGCAACGCGCCGGGCTGATCAGCAGCCAGAAGATCGGCCAATGGCATTTTTTCAAACGCAACGAGGACACCATCCAGGCCTTCCTCGCGCAGATGAGCCAAGAGCTCTGAAAAGGACCACGACATGACCACGATTTTCGATCCGATCACTGTGGGCGACCTGCAACTGCCCAACCGCATCATCATGGCGCCCCTCACCCGCTGCCGCGCCGACGAAGGCCGCGTGCCCAATGCGTTGATGGCCGAGTACTACGTGCAGCGCGCCAGCGCGGGCCTGATTCTGAGCGAGGCCACCTCGGTGACGCCCATGGGCGTCGGCTACCCCGATACCCCGGGTATCTGGTCCAACGACCAGGTGCGCGGCTGGAACAACGTGACCAAGGCCGTGCATGCCGCTGGCGGGCGTATCTTCCTGCAACTGTGGCATGTGGGCCGAATTTCGCACCCGATGTACCTGAACGGCGAGTTGCCGGTGGCACCGAGCGCGATCCAGCCCAAGGGCCATGTCAGCCTGGTACGACCACTGGCGGACTACCCGACCCCACGCGCCCTGGAGAGCGAAGAAATCGATGACATCGTCGAGGCCTACCGGGTGGGTGCTGAAAATGCCAAGGCTGCCGGTTTCGATGGCGTGGAGATCCACGGCGCCAACGGTTACCTGCTGGACCAGTTCCTGCAAAGCAGCACCAACCAGCGCACAGACCGCTACGGCGGATCGCTGGAGAACCGCGCTCGCCTGCTGCTGGAAGTGACCGATGCCGCGATCGAGGTATGGGGGCTGGCCGCGTCGGCGTCCACCTGGCACCACGTGCCGACTCCCACGACATGGGCGATGCCAACCGCGCCGAGACCTTCACCTATGTCGCCCGGGAACTGGGCAAGCGCGGCGTTGCGTTCATCTGCTCACGCGAGAAGGAAGGCGACGACAGCATCGGCCCACTGATCAAGGAAGCGTTCGGTGGCCCGTACATCGTCAACGAGCGCTTCGACAAAGCCAGCGCGAACGCCGCACTGGCCAATGGCAAGGCGGATGCAGTGGCTTTCGGTGTACCGTTCATCGCCAACCCTGATCTGCCTGCGCGGCTAGCGGACGCGCCGTTGAACCAGGCGCACCCCGAAACCTTCTATGCCAAAGGCCCGGTCGGGTATATCGACTATCCGCGGATGTGATCGCAGATCAAGCCGGCTCAGATACTGCAGTGACCCCAAGACGGTCGCCATCCATATGGGAGATACCGTCTTGTGCTGCCTGTACCGGCCTCATCGCCGGCAAGCCGGCTCCCACAGGTACGGAGTTGAACTCGAGGTCGACACGGTCCCTGTGGGAGCCGGCTTGCCGGCGATTGCGGTCCAACTGATTTCAGGGCCGCGCATTGATCTGCTGCTGCAGATTCTGAATCTGGCTCTGCAGGGTGTTGATGTTTCGGGTGGTCTGCCCGCGAAACGCATCAAACTCCTGCACCGAAGCCCCACCTGACGCCGCTGCCGGCCGGTTGTCCGCCTGGCTCTTCAACACCAGCACATCCTGTTCCAGGCTTTCGATCGCCGCCTTCGGGTTGCCCTGCTTCTTCAGCGCCGCCACTTCATCGCTCAAGTTCTTGAGCTGGCCATCGAGCTTGCCGCCATCCACCTGCCCCGACTTCAGCGCCGCCAGTTCAGCGTTCACCGCCTTCAACTGCGCCTGCAACTGGCCTTGCAGCTCGGTCACCGCCTTCTGCTGCTCCCGGGTGTCGGCCAGCACCTGCTCCAGGCGCTTGCCCAAGTCCCCGGCCTGCCCGGCAACGCCCTGCTGTTGCTTGCCCTGCTCGGCCAGATTGGCCTGCAACTGGCGAATCTGAAGTTTCAACGCTTCGCTGCCGGTGTTGGCAGTGGACTCGCTGGCCGCCACCTTGCCGGTGATCGCCTGCAGCCGCCCGGCGGCGTCCTCGCTGATGCGGGCAAAGCTTTCCTGGGTGGCCACCAGTTGCTGCTCAAGCAGCGTGATCTGCTGGAAACTCCACCAGCCCAGGCCTGCCAAGGCAATGAAAGACGCACCTAGCAATGCCCATAGCGGGCCATTGCTAGCTGGCCGAGCAGCTTTCTGCCGGCTGCGCGCCACATGCGCAGGCAACAGTTCGTCATCATCAGGGGTACCCGCCCGCAAGGTCGGTACATCATCGAAGTCGTCGTGGGAATCGTTACGCATGGGTGCATTCAACCGCAGTAGTAGCAAAGAGGCATGATTATAAACCGCTCGCGCGGCGCACTGATGACCATCATTGGCACGCCAGGTTCACTGGCCAGCCGGCAAGTGCTTCCACCACGCGCAGAATTCATCCAACGCCGTCCACAGACTCACCTTGGGCTGGTAGCCCAGGTAGTGCTGGGCACGGGTGATATCGAGCGTAAAGTCGCGGCTCATCACCTGCATGCCCAAACGTGACAGCGTCGGCTGCGGGCGGCCGGGCCAGAGCAGGCAAGCCGCCTCGTTTATGGCCGCAAGGCTGTAAGCCAGGCCATAGGAGCGGTAGCGGGTCACCTGCGGCAACTGCATCTGGCGCATCACGTAGTTGACCACGTCCCACAACGGCAGCGGTTGACCGTTACTGATGTTGTAAGCCTGGCCAAGGGCACGGTCTTCGGCGAACAGTGCGCTGAGCAGCGCCTCGTTGAGGTTGTGTACGCTGGTGAAGTCGACCTTGTTCAAGCCGTTGCCGATGATGGCTACGCGGCCCTTGCGCTGCATCTGCATCAAACGCGGAAAAATGCTGGCATCGCCTGCACCGGTCACAAACCTAGGGCGCAGGGCGAGCACTTCCAGGCCGAACTCCTGGGCGCCGAAGACCTTCTGCTCGGCCAGGTGCTTGGTCAGTGCGTAGTGGTCGTGGAATCGGCGCGGTACCTGGTCTTCACGAACATCCAGGCGCGAGCGCCCATTGAAGTAGATCGACGGCGAAGACAGATGCACCAGGCGCCGCACGTGCTCTTTCAGGCAACCCTCGACCACGTTTTCGGTGACCACCACATTGCCCTGGTGGAAATCTTGATAACGCCCCCAGTTACCCACCGCGCCCGCGCAATGCACTACGGCCTCGACCCCTTGGCACAGGCGACGAGCCAGCTCGGCGTCGCCCAGGTCGCCCGGGATGAATTGCGCACCGCGCTTGACCAGATGCTCGACACCCTCGGCACGCCGGCCGCTGACCCGCACGTCCAGGCCTTGCTCCAGGGCGAAACGCGCAAAGCGTCCGCCGATGAAGCCGCTTGCGCCGGTGACCAGAATTCGCATGTAAGACCCCGCCTTGCCAGATTTCAGATGCAACTGACGCCAACCGCGACTACAAGGGCACCAGCCATTGCCGTGCGCTGTGTCGCAGGTGGTCTGTCAGTTGCGCGAGCAATTGCCCGCCATTGCGCCAATGATGCCAGTACAGCGGGACATCGATGGGAGTATCTGCACAGATTTCTACCAACTGCCCGCTGGCCAACTGTTCACGGGCTTGCAACTCAGGGACCAGGCCCCAGCCCAGACCCGCCTCGGTCATGCGCAGAAAGCCTTCGGACGAGGGGCACAGGTGATGCAGGAAGCCGTCCTCTATTCCCAGTGACGCAAGGTAACGGTGCTGCAGGAAATCGTCCGGCCCGTAAACGATGGCTGGCGAGCGTGCCAGGCGTCTGGCATCGAACCCCTGAGGGAAGTAACGCGCCATGAAGGCCGGGCTGGCCAGCGCCCGATAGCGCATGGCCCCCAACGGCAGGCTGCGCGCACCCGCCACCGGCCGCTCGCTGCCACACAGGCAGGCCGCCACCTCACCTGCGCGCATGCGTTTGAGGCCGACCTCCTGGTCTTCCACCACCAGGTCGGTCAGGACTTGTTGCTCGGCACAGAAGGCCCCTACCGCTCGCGCCCACCAGGTGGCCAGGCTGTCGGCGTTGAGGGCGATGCGCAGGCGCTCCGGCAGGCCTTCTTCGTCCAGCGCGGGCACCTGGCGCTGCAGGTCGCGCTCCAGCAGACGCACCTGCTGCACATGGTTGAGCAACTGCCGCCCGACCTCGGTCGGGCTCGGCGGCGTGGCCCGCACCAGCACCGGCTGGCCGACCCGTGCTTCGAGCAGCTTGATGCGCTGCGATATGGCCGATTGCGACAGCCCCAACACCTGGGCCGCTCGCTCGAAGCCACCTTGCTCGATCACCGCGGCGAGGGCGGCGAGCAATTTGTAGTCGAACATCGATTTCCCTAATGACGGATCAGCTTTATTTGTTTTTCTTATACAGCGCCCTTCCCCACAATGACCAGCAACTTCTTACAGTCATCAGCGCCAGCGTTGTTTCGTGGGCGTCACTGGAGTATTCCCGCCATGTGGCAAAGTTATTTGAACGGCATGTTGGTGGCCTTCGGCCTGATCATGGCTATCGGCGCGCAGAACGCCTTCGTCCTGGCCCAGAGCCTGCGCCGCGAGCATCACCTGCCGGTTGCGGCGCTGTGCATCGTGTGCGATGCCATTCTGGTCGCGGCCGGTGTGTTCGGCCTGGCCACGGTGCTGGCGCACAACCCGACGTTACTGGCGATTGCCCGTTGGGGTGGCGCGGTGTTCCTGATCTGGTATGGCGCCAAGGCGTTGCGCAGCGCCTGCTCGAAGCAGAGCCTGCAGCATCAGGAAGGCCAGGGCATGCGCTCGCGCCGTGCGGTACTGCTCAGTGCCTTGGCGGTGACGCTGCTCAACCCCCACGTGTACCTCGACACCGTGCTGCTGATCGGCTCGCTGGGGGCACAGCAGACCGTGCCAGGCGCTTACGTGGCCGGGGCGGCGAGTGCTTCGCTGGTGTGGTTCTCGACCCTCGCCCTGGGCGCGGCCTGGCTGGCGCCCTGGCTGGCACGCCCGGCGACCTGGCGCCTGCTCGACCTGATGGTGGCGGTAATGATGTTCGCGGTGGCGGCGCAGTTGATCTTCAACTGAGCAAGGGCCGCACTGCGGCCAATCGCCGGCAAGCCGGCTCCCACACGGAGCGCGCCGATCTTGAGATCACTGCAGTACCTGTAGGAGCCGGCTTGCCAGCGATGAGGCCAGCAAAGGCAAGCCAAGACCTTTGCTCCTTGCCTTCGCCCCACCCAACCGCTCTGGAACCTCTATTCCCTATCTTTGTCGCGTGGTTATGCGCGGGGGCTGGTGCTATGATCCTGCCCTCGCGTCGCAAAGAGTACAAACTCGCCGACGCCTACCGGGCCGCCCGTGATCGGCCTTGCGCAAACCGCGAACTAGACCTGAATCAGGAGATCCACCATGGCTTTTGAATTGCCGCCGCTGCCGTACGCCCACGATGCCCTGCAGCCGCACATCTCCAAGGAAACCCTGGAGTATCACCACGACAAGCACCACAACACCTACGTCGTGAACCTGAACAACCTGGTCCCAGGCACCGAATTTGAAGGCAAGACCCTGGAAGAGATCGTCAAGAGCTCTTCGGGCGGCATCTTCAACAACGCCGCTCAAGTCTGGAACCACACCTTCTACTGGAACTGCCTGTCGCCAAACGGCGGTGGCCAACCGACCGGCGCCCTGGCTGATGCCATCACCGCCGCCTTCGGCTCCTTCGACAAGTTCAAGGAAGAGTTCACCAAGACTTCCGTCGGCACCTTCGGTTCCGGCTGGGGCTGGCTGGTGAAGAAAGCAGACGGTTCCCTGGCCCTGGCCAGCACCATCGGCGCCGGCTGCCCGCTGACCAGCGGCGACACCCCGCTGCTGACCTGCGACGTCTGGGAACACGCCTACTACATCGACTACCGCAACCTGCGTCCTAAGTACGTCGAGGCGTTCTGGAACCTGGTCAACTGGGCCTTCGTTGCCGAGCAGTTCGAAGGCAAGACCTTCAAGGCCTGATTGATTCAGCCTTGACCGAAAAACCCGGCCCAGTGCCGGGTTTTTTTATTGTCGGCAGAACCCTGTCTGCCAGCAAAACGCCTCCTGCAGCTCAGCAAAAGGATCCAATCGGCAGAATTTTCCGCAACCCGCCTCACACCTCTTTGCTCCCCGTATAGCGCGCTAACATCAAACGTCTGGAATGTTGATACAGCGCACTCAAGTCGCATGGCAGCGCAACCGATACACTGCTCAGGACGGAACCCGCAATGAGCCGCCGCGACTCGCGACCTGCCCGTGGCAACCGGCCGATAGTGTATTGCCAACGTTGATGGCAAAATGATGCCATGCGCATGGATTAAGGAAACCCCATTGAAGCTGGAATTGCGGAACAGCTTGTCGGTCAAGTTGCTCAGGGTCGTGCTGCTGTCGGCATTGGCTGTCGGCGTCGTTCTCAGCTGCGCGCAGATCGTCTACGACACACAAGACTCGCCAGGCCGTGAACAACGATGCCCAGCGCATCCTCGACATGTTCCGCGACCCATCGACCCAGGCGGTCTACAGCCTCGACCGGGAAATGGGCATGCAGGTGATGGAAGGCCTGTTCCAGGATGAGTCGGTGCGCATGGCCTCGATCGGCCACCCCAACGAAACCATGCTGGCCGAAAAGTCCCGCCCGCTGCGTGACATGTCGCTGCGCTGGTTGACCGACCTGATCCTCGGCCAGGAGCGCACCTACACCACCCAGCTGGTTGGCCGCGGCCCGTACAGCGAGTACTACGGTGACCTGAGCATCACCCTCGACACTGCCGACTATGGCGAAGACTTCCTGATCAATGCGGTGATCATCTTCATTTCCGGCGTGCTGCGCGCCCTGGCCATGGGCCTGGTGCTGTACCTGGTCTACCACTGGCTGCTGACCAAGCCGTTGTCGAAGATCATCGACCACCTTACCCAGATCAACCCCGACCGCCCAAGCCAGCACCAGATTCCACTGCTCAAAGGCCACGAAAAGAACGAGTTGGGTATCTGGGTCAACACCGCCAACCAGCTTCTGGCGTCCATCGAGCGCAACACTCACCTGCGCCACGAGGCCGAGAACAGCCTGCAGCGCATGGCCCAGTACGATTTCCTCACCGGCCTGCCCAACCGCCAGCAGCTGCAGGAACAACTGGACAAAATCTTAGTTGACGGTGGTCGCCTGCAGCACCGCGTGGCCGTGCTGTGCGTGGGCCTGGATGACTTCAAGGGCATCAACGAACAGTTCAGCTATCAGGTCGGCGACCAATTGCTGCTGGCCTTGGCCGACCGTCTGCGCGCCCACAGTGGCCGTCTCGGCGCCCTGGCACGCCTGGGCGGCGACCAGTTCGCCCTGGTCCAGGCCAATATCGAGCAGCCCTACGAAGCCGCCGAGCTGGCGCAGAGCATTCTCGACGACCTGGAGGTGCCATTCGCCCTCGACCATCAGGAAATCCGCCTGCGCGCCACCATTGGCATCACCCTGTTCCCCGAAGATGGCGACAGCACCGAGAAGCTGCTGCAAAAGGCCGAACAGACCATGACCCTGGCCAAGGCCCGCTCGCGCAACCGCTACCAGTTCTACATCGCCAGCGTCGACAGCGAGATGCGCCGCCGCCGCGAGCTGGAAAAAGACCTGCGCGAAGCCCTGTCGCGCAACCAGCTGTACCTGGTGTACCAACCGCAGATCAGCTACCGCGACAACCGGGTGGTCGGCGTGGAAGCGCTGTTGCGCTGGCATCACCCGGAACTGGGCATGGTTCCGCCCGACCAGTTCATTCCCCTGGCCGAACAGAACGGCAACATCATCGTGATCGGCGAGTGGGTGCTCGACCAGGCCTGTCGTCAATTACGCGAATGGCATGACATGGGCTTCAGCGAACTGCGCATGGCCGTCAACCTGTCCACCGTGCAACTGCACCACAACGAGCTGCCACGGGTGGTCAACAACCTGCTGCAGGCCTACCGCCTGCCGCCCCGCAGCCTGGAGCTGGAAGTCACCGAAACCGGCCTGATGGAGGACATCAGCACCGCCGCCCAGCACCTGCTGAGCCTGCGTCGCTCCGGTGCGATGATTGCCATCGACGACTTCGGTACCGGCTACTCCTCGCTCAGCTACCTGAAGTCGCTGCCGCTGGACAAGATCAAGATCGACAAGAGTTTCGTCCAGGACCTGCTGGACGATGACGACGACGCCACCATCGTTCGCGCCATCATCCAGCTGGGCAAGAGCCTGGGCATGCAGGTGATCGCCGAAGGTGTGGAAACCGCCGAGCAGGAAAGCTACATCATTGCCCAGGGCTGCCACGAGGGCCAGGGCTACCACTACAGCAAGCCACTGTCCGCGCGCGAACTGGTGAGTTTCCTCAAGCAGGCACAGCGCAATCAGGTTTCCGCCTTGTAACCCCTCGCCCACCTTGGTTACAGGCGGTGACCTGCATTTACATGAATTGCATGCTGGCCTTTTACAGCAAATGCAAATCTTTCGCATGATGTTGCGGTTTCGCGTGCCACGGCGCACGGCCTAACCCACGGTCCAACCACACGACGCAGGAAACCAACAATGATTCGAATGCCTCTGGCCTCCGCCAGTCTGCTGGCCATCGCCATCGCTCTCGCCGGTTGCGGCGAAGGCAAGGATGACAAGGCTGCCGCTCCGCAAGCTCAGGCACCTGCTGCCGCCAGCACCGCCGCTGCAGCGCCGGGGGCTGTCGACGAAGCGGCCGGCAAGGCCGTGGTCAAGCATTACGCCGACATGGTCTACGCCGTGTACAGCGATTCGCTGAGCACCGCCAAGACCCTGCAGACCGCCATCGATGCATTCCTGGCCAAGCCCAACGACGAAACCCTGAATGCCGCCAAGGCCGCCTGGGCCGCCGCCCGCGTTCCTTACCTGCAGAGTGAAGCCTTCCGCTTCGGCAACACCATCATCGACGACTGGGAAGGCCAAGTTAACGCCTGGCCCCTGGACGAAGGCCTGATCGACTACGTCGACAAGAGCTACGAGCACGCCCTGGGCAACCCGGCTGCCAGCGCCAACATCATCGCCAACACCGAGATCCAGGTGGGCGAAGAGAAGGTCGACGTCAAGGACATCACCGCCGAGAAACTGGCCAGCCTGAACGAGCTGGGCGGTTCCGAAGCCAACGTCGCCACCGGCTACCACGCCATCGAATTCCTGCTCTGGGGCCAGGACCTCAACGGCACCGGCCCAGGCGCTGGCAAGCGTCCGGCTTCCGATTACCTGGAAGGCAAAGGCGCCACTGGCGGCCACAACGAGCGTCGCCGCACCTACCTGAAGGCCGTCACCGAACTGCTGGTCAAAGACCTGGAAGAGATGGTCGGCAACTGGGCACCGAACGTCGCCGACAACTACCGCGCCAAGCTGGAAGCCGAGCCTGTCAACGACGGCCTGCGCAAGATGCTGTTCGGCATGGGCAGCCTGTCGCTGGGTGAACTGGCGGGCGAGCGCATGAAGGTTTCCCTGGAAGCCAACTCCCCTGAAGACGAGCAGGACTGCTTCAGCGACAACACCCACTACTCGCACTTCTACGACGCCAAGGGCATCCGCAACGTCTACCTGGGCGAGTACACCCGTGCCGACGGCACCAAGCTGACAGGCCCGAGCCTGTCGTCGCTGGTGGCCAAGGTCGACCCGGCCGCCGACGCCACCCTCAAGGCCGACCTGGAAGCCACCGAGGCGAAGATTCAGGTGATCGTCGACCACGCCCTGAAAGGCGAGCACTACGACCAGCTGATCGCCGCCGACAACGCTGCGGGCAACCAGATCGTACGCGACGCCATCGCCTCCTGGTCAAGCAGACCGGTGCGATCGAGCAGGCCGCCGGCAAGCTGGGTATCGCCAACCTGAACCCGGATACTGCTGATCACGAGTTCTGATCGCGCTTTCGGGTTCTAATCGGGGCTGCATGGCAGCCCATCGCAGGCTTCGCCAGCTCCCACAAATGAAGTGCAAGTTTCAAGCACTTCACAACACCTGTGGGAGCTGGCGAAGCCTGCGATGGCCGCACAGCGGCCCCACTGATTCTAAATGGCAGGCATGAGTCTTCGGGCCGGCTTTTGCTTTTCTGCCGACACCAATTTCATCTAGTAATTGCAAATTGCTCTTATTCAAATTTCCCTGGTTTGCTAAGCTTGCACGCCGGTTTTTCGCTCACGCCCAGGATTCTCGATGTCCTCGTCGCTGTCCCGACTATCCCCTCTGCTGCTGGCCTTCGCCCTAACTGCCTGTGACGACGCCCCGCGTTTCACCCAGGCCGAACCCGGCGAGGCGCTGTCCGCTGGCCAGGCAACCGTGCAACGCAGCGACCGCAATGCCTTCTCGATGCCATCGGCCAACCTGTCGCCAGAGCGGCGTCTGGACTTCAGCGTCGGCAACAGTTTCTTCCGCAGCCCTTGGGTGATCGCACCGTCCACCACCACCGCCCGTGATGGCCTGGGTCCGCTGTTCAACACCAATGCCTGCCAGAACTGCCATGTCCGCGACGGCCGTGGCCACCCGCCCGGCCCGGATGACAGCAACGCGGTATCGATGCTGGTGCGCCTGTCGATTCCCGACCAACCCTACCTGGCCAAGGAAATCGAACGCCTGGGGGTAGTACCCGAACCCGCCTATGGTACCCAGTTGCAGGACATGGCCATCCCCGGCGTAGCGCCCGAGGGCAAGGTGCGCGTGAGTTACGACAGCCAGACCGTGACCTTCAAGGACGGTCATGAGGTCGAGCTGCGCAAACCGACCTTGCAGATCACCCAGCTCGGCTACGGGCCAATGCACCCCGACACGCGCTTTTCCGCCCGCGTGGCCCCGCCCATGATCGGCCTAGGCCTGCTCGAAGCCATTTCCGAAGCAGACATCCTGGCCAATGAAGACCCGGATGACCGCAACCATGACGGCATTCGCGGCAGGGCCAACCGGGTCTGGGATGACGCCCAGGGCAAGCCGGTGCTCGGGCGCTTCGGTTGGAAGGCCGGCCAGCCCAACGTCAACCAGCAGAACGTACACGCCTTCGTCGGCGACATGGGCCTGACCAGCACCCTGCAACCCAAGGACGACTGCACCAGCGCGCAAACCGACTGCCTGGCCGCGCCCAACGGCGACGGCGCCAATGGCGAAAAAGAAGTCAGCGACAACATCCTGCGCCTGGTCACCTTCTACACCCGCAACCTCGGTGTGCCGGCCCGACGCGACGTGGATGCACCGCAGGTGCTGGCTGGCAAGAACCTGTTCTTCCAGGCCGGTTGCCAGGGCTGCCACACCCCGCAGTTCACCACCGCCACCCATGCCGCCGAGCCGGAACTGTCGGGCCAGGTCATCCGCCCTTACAGCGACCTGCTGCTGCACGACATGGGCCCAGGTCTTGCCGACGAGCGTACCGAGTTCGCCGCCAACGGCCAGGATTGGCGTACCCGCCCCTCTGGGGCATCGGCCTGACCGAAACGGTCAGTGGCCACACCCAGTTCCTGCACGACGGCCGTGCCCGCAACCTGCTCGAGGCCGTGCTCTGGCACGGTGGCGAGGCCGAGGCGGCACGCAACCAGGTACTCACCTTCAATGCCGAACAGCGCGCCGCGCTGCTGGCTTTCCTGAATTCACTTTAAACGCGCAAGGAGCCGGGCATGTTCCGACCCAAACTGTTGTTCACCAGCCTCGCCGCACTCGCCCTGGGTGCCTGCTCGCCGCAGGACCCGCAGGCAGTCACCTCCGCCGCCATCGCCAAGCAGGTGATCCTGCCTACCTACAGCCGCTGGGTCGAAGCCGACCGCCAGCTGGCCGCCAGCGCCTTGGCCTACTGCGAAGGCAAGCAGACCCTGGAGGCCGCCCGCGCCGACTTCCTCAACGCGCAGAAGGCCTGGGCCGAGCTGCAACCACTGCTGGTCGGCCCGCTGGCCGAAGGCAACCGCGCCTGGCAGGTACAGTTCTGGCCAGACAAGAAGAACCTGGTCGGCCGTCAGGTCGAGCAATTGATCAACGCTGACAAGCCGGTCGATGCCGAAGCCCTGAGCAAGGCCAGCGTCGTGGTGCGTGGCCTGTCGGCTTACGAGTACATCCTGTTCGACAGCAAGCCGGACGTCGCCACTGCCGAGCAGAAAGCCCGCTACTGCCCGCTGCTGGTCGCCATCGGTGAACACCAGAAGGTGCTGGCCGAAGAAATCCTCAAGACCTGGAACAGCACCGACGGCATGCTGTCGCAGATGACCAAGTTCCCCAACCAGCGCTACGCCGACTCCCACGAAGCGATCGCCGATCTGCTGCGTGCCCAGGTCACCGCCCTGGACACCCTGAAGAAGAAGCTTGGTGCACCGATGGGCCGCCAGAGCAAGGGTATTCCCCAGCCGCTGCAGGCCGAAGCCTGGCGCAGCCACTCTTCCCTCAAGAGCCTGGAAGCCAGCCTCAAGGCCGCCCAGGCAGTCTGGGTCGGGGTCGACAACCAGGGCCTGCGTGGCCTGCTGGGCAGCGATCAGAAAGCGCTGGCGGAAAAAATCGACGACGCCTACGCTACTTCGCTCAAATTGCTGGCCGACAACCAGAAGACGCTGGGCGAACTGCTCGCCGACGAAGCCGGTCAGCAAACCCTCAACCAGATCTACGACAGCCTCAACGTCGTCCACCGCCTGCACGAAGGCGAGCTGGCCAAGGCGTTGAACATCCAGCTGGGCTTCAATGCCAACGACGGTGACTGATCATGCTGCGACGCCAGGCACTCAAACTCGGTAGCGTATTGCTCAGCGCCCTCACCCTGGGCGGTTGGAGCCTGTTTCGCAACAAAGGCAGCGAACCCTTGCTGCTCTCGGCGCGTGACGATGGCGACGGCAAGCACTATGCCGTCGGGTTCCGCCTGGACGGCACCCAGGTGTTCAGCACCCAGGTAGCCCAGCGTTGCCATGCCATCATCAACCACCCCGAGTTGCCGATTGCCCTGTTCGTCGCTCGCCGCCCCGGTACCGAAAGCTACCTGGTCGACCTGCGCGACGGGCGTCTGCTGCAAACCGTCACCTCGCAGCTGAACCGGCACTTCTACGGCCACGCGGTGATCCATAGCAGCGGCGAATGGCTGTATGCCACCGAGAACGACACCACCGACCCTGGGCGTGGCGTGCTCGGTGTCTACCGCTTCGAAGGCGAGCGTCTGGTGCACAGCGGCGAGATTTCGACCCATGGCATCGGCCCGCACGAGGTGGCCTGGCTGCCGGATGGCGAGACCCTGATCGTGGCCAACGGCGGTATCCGTACCGAAGCCGAGAGCCGGGTCGAGATGAACCTCGACGCCATGGAGCCGAGCCTGGTGCTGATGCAACGTGACGGCACCCTGTTGAGCAAGGAAACCCTCGCTCAGCAAATGAACAGCGTGCGCCACCTGGCGGTTGGCAGCGACGGCACCATCGCTGCGTGTCAGCAGTTCATGGGCGATGCCACCGAGACCGCCGAGTTGCTGGCCATCAAACGCCCAGGTGAGCCGTTCAAGGCCTTCCCGGTGCCGGAGCGCCAGTTGCAGTCGATGGCCCAGTACACCGCCAGCGTCGCCATCCACAGCGACCTGCGCCTGGTGGCGCTGACTGCGCCGCGGGCCAACCGGCTGTTCATATGGGACCTGGACAGTGGCGCGGTCAAGCTCGATGCACCGATGCCGGATTGCGCCGGGGTCGGAGCGGTACAGGATGGCTTTGTCGTGACCTCCGGCCAGGGGCGTTGCCGCTTCTATGACTGCCGCAAGCAGGAGCTGATCGGGCAACCGATGAACCTGCCTTCGGGGTTCTGGGACAATCACCTGCACCTGGCTTGATACTTCTACTGCCTGAACCGGCCGCTTCGCGGGTAAACCCGCTCCCACAGTTACACCACCGCTGCTGAATTTGGCGCGGAACCTGTGGGAGCGGGTTTACCCGCGAAGAGGCCGGCACATGCTACAGACCCGCCTCCCTTCCCCGTCCGTCGAAAACAGTCAATACTTCCCCCATCGCACGTGGGCAGGATCGCCCGTTGTCGTGTCAAAGCGAATAACAACCCATCCAAGGAAGTGGACCTATGCTGCGCCGCCGCATGCTCATCATGTTGGCCGTCGTTCTGCTGATCGTGCTGGCCCTGGGGGCATCAAGGCCTACTCGATCTATCAGCAGATCCAGGTATTCTCTGCCCCCGGCCGCCCATCAGCGTGGCCGCCGCCCCGGCCCAGCAGCGCCAGTGGCAAGCACGCCTGCCTGCCGTGGGCAGCCTCAAGGCCCTGCAGGGCGTCGAGCTGAGCCTGGAGCAGGCCGGCACGGTCAAGGCCCTGCACTTCGACTCCGGCCAGCAGGTCAAGGCCGGACAACTGCTGCTGCAACTGGACAGTGACCAGGAAACCGCACTGCTTGGCACGGCACAGGCCGACCTGGGCCTGGCCAAGGTGGATTACGGACGCGGCAGCCAATTGGTGGGCGACTCGGCCATCTCCCGTGGCGAGTTCGACCGTTTGACGGCCCAGTACCGGCGTAATCAGGCGGTGGTCGACCAACTCAAGGCCTCGCTGGCGAAAAAGAGCATCAGCGCCCCGTTCAGCGGCACCATCGGTATCCGTCAGGTCGACGTCGGCGACTACCTGGCCAGCGGCACGGTAATCGCCACCCTGCAGGACCTGTCCAGCCTCTACGTCGACTTCAACGTCCCCGAGCAAGCCCTGCCGCAGTTGAGCCTGGGCCAACAGGTGCTGGTGCAGGTGGCCGCCTACCCTGGCCAAACTTTCCCCGCCAGCCTCAGCGCAATCAACCCCAAGGTCGACGAGAACACCCGCAACCTGCTGGTGCGAGCCTCCATGGCCAACCCGGACGGCAAACTGCTGCCGGGCATGTTCGCCAACCTGCTGGTGCTGCTGCCCAACCCGCAACCCCAGGTAGTGGTGCCGGAAAGCGCCATTACCTACACCCTGTATGGAAACTCGGTGTACGTGGCCACACCAAAGAAGGACAAAGATGGCAAGGTCGAGAACGACGCCCAGGGCCAGCCGCAGCTGACCGCCGAGCAACGTAGCGTGCAAACCGGCGAGCGCCGTGATGGTGTGGTGGTGGTCAGCAAGGGCCTTGAGGCTGGGGAACAAGTGGTAACCGCAGGGCAGCTCAAGCTCACGCCCGGGGCGGCCATCCGCATCGGCCAGGACACCGTACTGCGCCCCGCCCAGGGCGCGCCGCACGCGGACTGAACAGGAGGCAGACATGGCGTTCACCGACCCGTTCATCCGCCGTCCAGTACTGGCCAGCGTAGTCAGCTTGCTGATTCTGCTGCTGGGGTTCCAGGCCTGGAGCAAGCTGCAGATCCGCCAGTACCCGCAAATGGAGAACGCACTGATCACGGTGACCACCGCCTACCCCGGTGCCAATGCCGAAACCATCCAGGGCTACATCACCCAGCCCTTGCAGCAGAGCCTGGCCAGTGCCGAAGGCATCGACTACATGACCTCGGTGAGCAGGCAGAACTTCTCGATCATTTCCATCTACGCACGCATCGGTGCTGACAGCGACCGGCTGTTCACTGAGTTGCTGGCCAAGGCCAACGAAGTGCGCAACCAGTTGCCGCAAGACTCCGAAGACCCGGTACTGAGCAAGGAAGCCGCCGATGCTTCGGCGCTGATGTACATCAGCTTCTACAGCAAGGAAATGAGCAACCCGCAGATCACCGACTACCTGTCGCGGGTGATTCAACCGAAGCTGGCGACCCTGCCGGGCATGGCTGAAGCGGAGATCCTCGGCAACCAGGTGTTTGCCATGCGCATCTGGATCGACCCAGTGAAGCTCGCAGGCTTCGGCCTGTCGGCCGTCGATGTGACCAGCGCCGTGCGCCGCTACAACTTTCTCTCTGCCGCCGGCGAGGTGAAAGGCGAGTACGTGGTCACCAGCATCAACGCCAGCACCGAGCTCAAATCGGCCGAAGCGTTCGCCGCCTTGCCGGTCAAGACCGTGGGCGACCGCCGCGTGTTGCTGGGTGATGTGGCACGGGTGGAGATGGGTGCGGAAAACTACGACACGGTCAGCTCGTTCGACGGCATTCCATCGGTCTACATCGGCATCAAGGCCACCCCGGCGGCCAACCCGCTGGAGGTGATCAAGGAAGTGCGGCGAATCATGCCCGACCTTGAAAGCCAGCTGCCGTCGGCGCTCAAGGTATCGATTGCCTACGATGCCACGCTGTTCATCCAGGCCTCGATCGACGAGGTGATCAAGACCCTGGGTGAGGCGGTACTGATCGTCATCGTCGTGGTGTTCCTGTTCCTCGGTGCCCTGCGCTCGGTGCTGATTCCGGTGGTGACCATCCCACTGTCGATGATCGGCGTGCTGTTCTTCATGCAGATGATGGGTTACTCGCTCAATCTCCTGACCCTGCTGGCGATGGTGCTGGCCATTGGCCTGGTGGTGGACGATGCCATCGTCGTGGTGGAGAACATCCATCGGCACATGGAGGAAGGCAAGACACCCTTCGAAGCGGCCCTGGAGGGTGCGCGGGAAATCGCCATGCCGGTGGTGTCGATGACCATCACCCTGGCCGCCGTGTACGCCCCCATCGGCTTTCTCACCGGCCTGACCGGGGCCCTGTTCAAGGAGTTCGCCCTGACCCTGGCCGGTGCGGTGATCATCTCAGGCATCGTCGCCCTGACCCTGTCACCGATGATGTGTGCGCTGCTGCTACGCGCCGACCAGAACCCCAGCGGCCTGGCCCACCGGCTCGACGTGCTGTTCGAGCGCCTCAAGGTCCGCTACCAGCATCTGCTGCATGCCACCCTCGACAGCCGGCCCGTGGTGCTGGTGTTCGCGGTGATCATCCTGTGCCTGATTCCGGTGCTATTGAAATTCACCCAAAGCGAACTGGCGCCCAACGAAGACCAAGGGGTGATTTTCATGATGAGCAGTTCGCCCCAACCGGCCAACCTCGACTACCTCAATGCCTACACCGATACCTTCACGCCAATTTTCAGGACCTTCCCCGAGTACTACTCGTCATTCCAGATCAATGGCTTCAACGGTGTCCAGAGCGGTATTGGCGGCTTCCTGCTCAAACCCTGGAACGAACGCGAGCGTACGCAGATGGAGTTGCTGCCACTGGTGCAGGCCAAACTCGAAGACATTGGCGGCCTGCAGATATTCGGCTTCAACCTTCCTTCGCTGCCCGGCACGGGCGAAGGCTTGCCGTTCCAGTTCGTGATCAACACCGCCGGGGACTACCCCGCCCTGCTGGAGGTCGCCGAACGGGTCAAGGCCCGCGCCCAGGCCTCGGGCAAGTTCGCCTTCCTCGACATCGACCTGGCATTCGACAAACCCGAAGTGGTGGTCGACATCGACCGGGCGAAGGCGGCGCAGATGGGGGTTTCCATGGACACCCTGGGCGGCACGCTGGCGACCCTGCTGGGCGAGGCGGAAATCAACCGATTCACCCTCGAAGGCCGCAGCTACAAGGTCATCGCCCAGGTCGAGCGGCCGTACCGCGACAACCCCGGCTGGCTGAACAACTACTACGTGAAGAACGAACAGGGCCACCTGCTGCCACTGTCGACCCTGATCACCCTCAGCGACCGCGCCCGCCCGCGCCAGCTCAACCAGTTCCAGCAGTTGAACTCGGCGATCATCCAGGGCGTGCCCATGGTCAGCATGGGCGAAGCCCTGAAAACCGTGCAGGACATCGCCCGCGAAGAAGCCCCTGAAGGCTTTGCCTTCGACTACGCGGGGCCGGCAAGGCAGTTCATCCAGGAAGGCAGCGCCTTGTGGGTCACCTTTGGCCTGGCCCTGGCGATCATCTTCCTGGTGCTGGCGGCCCAGTTCGAGAGCTTCCGCGACCCACTGGTGATTCTGGTGACGGTGCCGTTGTCGATCTGCGGCGCGCTGCTGCCGCTGTTCCTGGGCATATCGAGCATGAACATCTACACCCAGGTCGGGTTGGTGACATTGATCGGGTTGATTAGCAAGCACGGCATCCTGATCGTCGAGTTCGCCAACCAGTTGCGCGAGGAACGCGGTTTGAGCGTGCGCGAAGCGATCGAGGAAGCAGCGGCGATTCGCCTGCGGCCGGTGCTGATGACTACCGCGGCGATGGTATTCGGCATGGTGCCGTTGATTCTGGCGACCGGGGCGGGGGCAGTGAGCCGGTTCGATATCGGCACGGTGATTGCCACCGGGATGTCGATTGGGACGCTGTTTACCTTGTTTGTGTTGCCTTGTATCTACACATTGTTGGCGCATAGGACGGTGGCGAGGGAGTCGGCGGTTGCTTGAATCGGCTGCCATGGTTGTAGTGCTGAGTTCAGATAGCGGCAGCACCTGAGCGAGCGGCCAGGTAATTTATCCTACATGTCTTTCGGAAGTTTCAATGCCCCTTTCGACTTGTGCATCTTGTAAGCCTCAGTATTATCAGGGCGCGATAACGCGGCATTAACATGAAATAGCGTTAGACGACCCAGATTCCCGTAAGCCCTGAAGGCATTGAGACCAGCGACCAATTAGAAGACTCACGCTATCCATTGAAACTCAAGACCGCAGAATTAATAGCATGAGAAGGACATTGGCACTTAAGAACGACTTTCTACGCCCCGCACTATTAATCCTGTTATGCCTGTTAGGTGTATTCCCCTTAGATGTAATCCTGCCGTCATTCCCGGCCTTGGCAGAGTCATTCCAAGTAGCGCCTAAGCAGATAGCCTACTCCGTAAGTTTCTTCGCTTTTGGGGTTGCTTTGGTGCAAATGCTGATCGGACCCTTGTCAGATGGCATGGGACGCAAACGCTTGTTGCTCGTAGGGTTGGGCATATCCATCATAGGAGCGATCGGCTGTGTATTTTCAACCAGCTATGAGTCATTCATGGCATTCCGAATACTGCAAGCAACAGGCTGCGGGAGTTTCGTGTTGGGCCAGGCGCTTGTACAGGATCTGTACAGTGGTTCGCAGCGCAACGCCATGCGCATTCTGTTAACCAGCACAAGTGGTTTGTTCATCTCGCTATCACCGGTCGCGGGTGCGTTTCTGCAACAGTCATTCGGTTGGGCGGGTAGCTTTGCCGTATTCGCTGTAATAGCCGTTGCTGTTGCAAGCCTGACGTGTGTCCTGTTGCAGGACACACCGTCATTACGCGGCAGTGGCTCAGGCATGCAAAGTTATGTGCTCATGTTCCGTGACACGACATATATCGCCTACTCCGTGCAGGCAAGTCTAGCTTTCGCCTGCCATTTCAGTTTCATCGTCATTGCGCCATTGGCCCTGATGGACAGACTGGGTTTGACGCCATACCAGTTTTCCATCGTTTTCATCGCATATGGGCTGGCGTATGTCGCCGGTGGAGTGGGTGCGACGATCTTGAACAATCGCGTCAGCCCGCAGACGCAAATCGGCACGGGACTTCTGCTCATAGGTGTTGCTGGGGTCACTCTTTTGCTCTGGGAACAGACAGCCGGGTTAACTGTGATGGGGATCATGGTACCGATGATCGTATGCACGAGCGGAACAACCCTGGTTCGACCCGCAGCCACTTCACAAGCATTGGCGCGCTACCCGAACTACGCAGGGGCAGCCGCTTCGCTCAATACGACATTGCTGTTCGCCGGTGGTGGTTTGGCTGGCAGTTGGGTCGCATCGGTTGAACATGCGCTTACGCTGAGCCTAGGGCTTCTGTTCTTGGCCACTACACTTTGCGGGTGGCTGTTGCTGATACGCATAAAAGGCAATGACATGCAGCAGGCCTGATAACGCCAATTCGTGAGCAAGCCGAAGCTAAAATGCAAGAGACCCCGCGATTACGGGGCCTCTTCTGTGCGACTGCTCGAACCAGGCTCAGCCAAACGGCCGCAGCCCCTGGCGCATGCCGAACAGGAACAGCAACAGGTCCTGATCCGGCTGGGTCTGGGCCTGGGACTGTTCTTTGGCTTCGCGAGGCAGTGCACACTGCTCGCTCAACTCGGCTTTGCTGAACACCGTAGGCTTCGGCTCTTCCCAGGCCGCCGCCGCTACCGTGGTCACGGCCAATCCGGCCACCAGGAACAAAGCTCGAGCGATTTCTAGTTTCATTGCTCTAACCCTTTGACAGCGCTGCCAAACGCCATCTTGTAAAAATAGAGCAGCGATTGCCATTCCGCATCGGTGAACGACGAATGGCGACGCAGCTGGCGCAGGTCGTTGGCTGCCGCCCGCTGGCAACTGATGCGGCGGCGGCACTTCTCCAAGTCTAGCAGCGCCACTTCGACACGGGCCTGCTCACCCTCGCCAAGCACCTTGATGAATACGTGTTTGCCATACAGGCAACCATGCTGCCAGTGCCCCAGGTGCATGCGTGCCAGGTTCTCGGCCAGGTCTTTGAGCATGCGCTGGTGCACAGCTTCGGGATAGCGCTCGCGCGCGCCCTGGGCATGCCAGGTGTCGAGTTCGACAAAACCATCCAACGCCTCGCTGACCAGCAAGGCGCGCCACTGTCGGTCGGCGTCGCGCTCGGCTCCGCAGAAGACAATGCGCGGTACACGCACACCCAGTTGCTCGAAGCTGTTCAGTGCATCGAGTTCACGCAACACTGTCGGCCTGCCAAACGGGTGCAACAGGCTGCGGTAGATGTGCCCGACCTGGCGCTTGGCGTACAGCACCTGCCCATTGGCAGCGCTCAAGCGTTGCACACCACTCTCGCCGCCGCGTCGCTGGTTGGGTTCCTCGACCCACTCGCCCTGCTGCTGCCAGTAATAATCGAACTTCGATGCCTGACTCTGGCCTACTGCCATTAACCACTACCCCTTGCGCAATACATAGACTCGCCACATCGCATAGAACGGCAGGAAGTCCAAACGTTCCTGAATCCGGAAGCCGGCAGCTTTGAACTCTTCCTCAACCGTCTCCGCAGGTAACACGAAACGGTTCTGGTAACTGTCCTTGTTCGCCTTGGCGCTGCGGCGTTGCTCGAGTTTTTCCGGCGCCACGCCTTGAAGTTACCGTCCACCCACAATGACAGGATTACGCTGTCGCGGCTAACCCTTTGAAACTCCGAGAGAATAGTCTTTCGGTGCGCGGCTTCGCCAATGTGGTGGAACAACCGCATGCAAAAGATGCTGTCCACTGAGTTATCCGGAAGATCGATCGCAAAAGCCGATGTCTGCAAAGGTCGTACCCGGGCGACCACTTCTGGCGATTGCGAGGCACAGGCTGTCTCGATCATCGCTTCGGAGTTATCGGCACCGATGATCACGCGGTTGGGCTTTTCCGCCAGCAATGGCCAGAAACGGCCGGCTCCGCAGGGCAGGTCAAGCACCAACCCCGGCTCGCCAGCCAATGCGAGGGCGCGGCGAGCCAGCTGCTCGTCACGCTGGTGAGAAAGGCGTCGAGCCAGGCCATCCTGGTGCTTCAGGAAGTACTCTTGTGCATGTTGCTGGTCGTACTTCTCGGAAAATTCAAGTTTGATGGGGCTACGCATTGGGCATCTCCTGACTCCAGTGCGCTCACATTAGGTAAGCAAGCGTAGGAATCAGGTTATGCCGATGTGAAAAATACGTGAGCTACCTCGCAGGGTGTTTCTAAACATTACTCGGTTATAGCCAGATGATTGGCTTTCTCCGCAGTCTTGCTCAGGTCTACCTGGAAACGGCACCCGTGGGGCAGGGTCGCCGTCAGGGTAACTCTCCAACCCTGGTCGTCACAGATACGCTGGACCAGCGACAACCCCAGGCCGAGGCCCTCGCCACGACGTTCGTCGCCTCGCACGAACGGGCGGAACATCGCCTCACGCTGCTCTTCCGGAATACCCACGCCACTGTCCTCCACACTGAAGCCGTTAGGCTCCAGGCTCAGGCGAATGTACCCGCTGTCCGTGTAGTGGGCGGCGTTGCGCAGCAGGTTGCCCATCACAGATTGCAGGAACGTGGCGTTGTACAGCACGGAACTGGCACTGACGCGTCCATCGAAGTACAGGGTCAGGCCTTTCTGCTCGATGGTGTCGCGCCAGACGCCAATCAGGTCATCGGCCACTTCACGCAAGGTGGCCTGCGAGGCTACCGCCCCTTCGTCGCGCTGGGCACGGGCGAGCATGAGGAAGGTCTTGACCAGCTCGCGCATCTCTTCGGTGGCTCGGGCGATGCGCTCTACCTGGCTACGCGATCTATTGTCGAGCGTCGGGTTTTCCATCAACAGTTCACAGGATGTGGCCAGCACCATCAGCGGCGTGCGCAGTTCATGGCTGACGTCGCTGGTGAACAGGCGCTCGCGGGTCAACGCATCACGCAGCCGGCCCAAGGTGTCATCGAAGGCCACGGCCAACTGGCCGACCTCGTCCGCCGCGTAATCCGGGGCCAGCGGCGGGGCAAGACCAAGCAGCTGGTCGCGATGACGAACCTGGCGCGCCAGGCGGATTACCGGGGCCATCACTCGACGGGCGACCAGCCAGCCGAGCACCACCGCCAGCACCAGGCTGAGTACGAAGCCGACCACAACCACGGCGAACAGTACCCGCTCGCGCTCTTCGAAATCGCTCTGGTCCTGCAGCAACACGTAACGTCGTCCATCGACGATCTCGACCATCGCGTGGTAGGACAGCTGGTCGCGGAACACTTCATGGAAGCCCGCGCTCAGGTGACGCAGGTCCTTGGGCAGCTCGAAATCGTCGCGCCCACCGCTGAAGTAGAACAACTGGTCGGGTCGTGGTCTGTGGCTCCAGTCGCTGACGCTGTCCATGCGCAGCAACCGTTGCAGGTCGCCACCCAGTACCGAGGAAATCAGGCGCTCTTCGACCAGGTGCACGGTGGCGACGATGCCGAACGCGAACGCGCCGGCCACCAACGCGCTCATCAACGCGAAGGCGATGATGATGCGTTGGGCAAGGCTTTGCTTAAACTCCATCGCGGCCCTCGGCGAGGCGATAGCCGACGCCATGGACGGTATGCAGCAGAGGCTTTTCGAAAGGTTTGTCGATGACCTGACGCAACTGGTGGACGTGGCTGCGCAGGCTGTCGCTGTCAGGGCAGTCGTCGCCCCACAAGGCTTCCTCCAGCACCTCACGGCGCAGCACGTGCGGACTCTTCTGCATCAGTACCGCCAGCAGCTTGAGGCCGACCGGGTTGAGCTTGAGCAGGCGGCCCTGACGGGTGACTTCCAGGGTGTCGAGGTCGTAGCTCAGGTCGGCGACCTGCAGGGTACGTCGCCCGCCGCCCTGGGCACGGCGCAGGACGGCCTCGATACGCGCGGCCAGCTCCGACAGCGCGAACGGCTTGAGCAGGTAATCGTCGGCACCGGAGCGGAAGCCCTGCAGGCGGTCATCCAATTGGTCACGAGCTGTGAGCATGATCACCGGGGTATCGCGCCGGGCATCTTCACGCAGGCGTTTGCACAGGGTGTAGCCATCGATGCCGGGCAGCATGATGTCTAGCACGATCAAGTCGTAATGTTCGGTAGCAGCCAGATGCAGCCCGGAAAGGCCGTCCTGGGCGCAGTCGACGGTGTAGCCTTTCATGCCGAGGTAATCAGCAAGGTTGGCAAGGATATCGCGGTTGTCTTCAACCAAAAGAATGCGCATCGGGGTCTCCTGTGCGGCGCTTTCGCAGTGCGCGGCAGGCGCAGCTTAAGGCCATAGCTGGCCCGGCGCCAGCCTTGGGAAAATATCGGGCGGGCTGACGGATTTTTCACCGATCCTTCACGAACACAGGATAGCGGGCAGTCGAAAATGGCTGGTCTTTTGTGCGTTTGGAGTTGTCATGCAGCACGCTACCCCTCCCCGTCCGATCAATCTCTGGCTTTACCTCGGCATTCCATTGGCCACCGCACTGGGGCTGATCCTTCTCGAATTGACCTCAGTCGACATGGATCTGGCCAACCTGTTCTTCGACCCAGCGGCCGGCCAGTTCATCGGCCGTCACAGCTATCTGCTGGAAAACATCCTGCATGATCGGGTCAAGCAAGGTGTGATTCTGCTGGGCTTGCTCGCAGTGGTGACCTTTGCCTTGAGCTTTTTCTGGAAACGGCTGTTCGGCTGGCGTCGCGAGCTGGGCTGCCTGGTCCTGGCGCTGAGCCTGTCCACGGCATTCGTCACGCCGCTGAAAAAAGTGACTCAGGTGCAGTGCCCATGGAGCCTGACCCAATTTGGCGGCAAGGAAACCTACAGCAAGCTGCTGGAGCCGCGCCCAGCCACCGACAAGCCCGGGTTGTGCTGGCCGGGCGGCCATGCGGCGACCGGGTTCTGCCTGTTCGGGCTGTTCTTCATGCTGCGTGACCGGCGACCACGCCTGGCCCGAGTGGCGCTGGCAGTGGCCTTCGTTGCCGGCTCGGTGCTGTCGGTCGGGAGGATGATGCAGGGGGCGCACTTCTTGTCGCACAACGTGTGGACGGCGGTGTTCTGCTGGTTGATCGGGTTGGGGTCGTATTACCTGATCTTGTACCGACACAGTGTTGCACAGGTAACGGCTGCCGAACGTAGTGTGGCCTGATTATGAAAAAGCCTGGCCCTCACGAGGCCGAGCTTTTTTTGCACTGGGAATTGCGTTGGGACTGCCAGGTGCTTGGCGCGAGAGGTGCAGCGATCATGAGATCGAGCGCCGCCCGCGCGGCGCATCGCGAGCAAGGCTCGCTCCTACGTTTGTTTACGGCCAATAACGCCTGTGACAGACGCGCGCGACCGCCTTGTTTGTACGACGCGATATCGAGCCAAGCGCCAAAGCGTTTGCGCGGAAAATCCACAGGAATAATTGGCCCGAAACAAACGTAGGAGCGAGCCTTGCTCGCGATGCGCCGCGCGGGCGGCGCTCGATTTGCGCACCACCTTAAAACTCAAGGCAGACCCTTTTCGATCGCACGAAAAACGAAAAAGCCCCGGCTCTCACGAGCCGGGGCTTTTTCTTGGTGCAGGGGGTAAGGCTGGCTTACATCATGCCGCCCATGCCACCCATGCCGCCCATGTCAGGCATGCCAGCAGCTGGCTTGTCTTCCGGCAGGTCAGCAACCATGGCTTCGGTGGTGATCATCAGACCGCCGATCGAAGCTGCAGCTTGCAGAGCCGAACGGGTGACCTTGGCTGGGTCCAGGATACCCATTTCGATCATGTCGCCGTATTCGCCGGTAGCGGCGTTGTAGCCGTAGTTGCCCGAACCTTGCTTGACCTTGTCAGCGACAACGCTTGGCTCGTCGCCGGCGTTGGCAGTGATCTGGCGCAGCGGGGCTTCTACAGCGCGACGCAGCAGGGCGATACCGACGTTCTGGTCTTCGTTGTCGCCTTTGAGGTCGGCAATGGCAGCCAGGGCGCGAACCAGGGCAACACCACCGCCAGGCACCACGCCTTCTTCAACGGCTGCACGGGTAGCGTGCAGGGCGTCTTCAACGCGGGCTTTCTTCTCTTTCATTTCAACTTCGGTGCCAGCACCGACCTTGATCACGGCAACACCGCCAGCCAGCTTGGCCAGACGCTCTTGCAGCTTCTCACGGTCGTAGTCCGAGGAAGTTTCTTCGATCTGGGCACGGATCTGCTTGACGCGTGCTTCGATGTCAGCGTCGACGCCAGCGCCGTCGATGATGGTGGTGTTTTCCTTGGACAGGATGACGCGCTTGGCGTTACCCAGGTGCTCCAGGGTAGCGGTTTCCAGGGACAGGCCGATTTCTTCGGAGATGACCTGGCCGCCGGTCAGGACGGCGATGTCCTGCAGCATGGCCTTGCGGCGGTCGCCAAAGCCTGGGGCCTTGACCGCTGCAACCTTGACGATACCGCGCATGTTGTTGACGACCAGGGTAGCCAGCGCTTCGCCTTCAACGTCTTCTGCAACGATCAGCAGCGGACGGCCGGCCTTGGCAACGGCTTCCAGAACTGGCAGCAGTTCACGGATGTTGGAGATCTTCTTGTCAACCAGCAGCAGCAGCGCGCCTTCCAGCTCGGCAACCATGGTGTCCGGCTTGTTGACGAAGTACGGCGACAGGTAGCCACGGTCGAACTGCATGCCTTCTACGACGGACAGTTCGTTTTCCAGGCCCGAGCCTTCTTCGACGGTGATCACGCCTTCTTTACCGACTTTTTCCATGGCTTCGGCGATGATTTCACCGATGGAGTTGTCGGAGTTGGCGGAGATGGTACCTACCTGGGCGATGGCCTTGGAGTCGGCGCAAGGCTTGGACAGGTTCTTCAGCTCGCCGACGATGGCAGCGGTGGCCTTGTCGATGCCGCGCTTCAGGTCCATCGGGTTCATGCCGGCAGCAACGGCCTTCAGGCCTTCGTTGACGATGGCTTGAGCCAGAACGGTAGCGGTGGTGGTGCCGTCACCGGCAGCGTCGTTGGCCTTGGAAGCAACTTCCTTGACCAGCTGGGCGCCCATGTTTTCGAAGGCGTCTTTCAGTTCGATTTCCTTGGCAACCGAAACACCGTCTTTGGTGATGGTCGGAGCGCCGAAGCTCTTGGCCAGGACAACGTTACGGCCTTTCGGGCCCAGGGTCGCTTTTACCGCGTCAGCCAGAACGTTGACGCCAACCAGCATTTTCTTACGGGCGGAGTCGCCGAATTTTACGTCTTTAGCAGCCATGATCGTTTAATCCTTGGAATTCTTTGGAGTAACGGGAAACCGGGGAAATCAGCCTTCGACGACGGCGAGGATTTCGTTCTCGCTCATCACCAGCAGGTCTTCGCCGTCGACTTTCACGGTGTTGCTGCCCGAGTAAGGGCCGAAAACCACTTTGTCACCCACTTTCACGGCCAGCGCACGTACTTCGCCGTTGTCCAGGATGCGACCGGTGCCGACGGCGACGACTTCACCGCGGTTTGGTTTTTCAGCGGCCGAACCCGGCAGGACGATACCGCCAGCGGTTTTCGATTCTTCTTCGCTGCGACGGATGACTACGCGGTCATGCAGAGGACGAAGCTTCATTGTCGATCTCTCCCAAATTGTGGTTTTCATCGGCCGGTATCAACACCGGCGGGTTGATTCGATCCGGCGTTGCCGGGAGGCCCGCATGGGGCGAACCACTTGTGTCATGTCTGGTGTAACCACCAGAAACCTTGCGGTGACCACATACATGAGGCCGTCAGAATCAATTACAAGGTTTGAAACGGAAAATTTTTCATCGGGGTATCGAAGGGGCGTATTAAGGCCCATCGCCGGCAAGCCGGCTCCCACAGAAACGAGCGGGCTTTACTTGTCGCGGCGCTCGTATTCGCCCTCGATCACATTGGGCCGATGGCCTGCGTCATTGGGGCGAGCCTGGAATGGATCGTCCTGAAATGCCCGCTGGCGCATGGCCTGGGCCTCGGCCCGCTCACGCATCTTGCGCGCAGCCAGGTGGCGGGTGAACGGCAGCAGGCACAGCAGGCCCAGCACATCGCTGATGAAGCCTGGCAGCAACAGCAGGCCACCACCGACCGCCAGCATCAGGCCCTGGAACATGTCCTCGGCGGGCAGTTCGCCACGCTGAAGGCTTTCACGGGCACGCAGGGCGGTGGCCAGCCCGGCCACGCGCATCACCAGCACACCCAGGGCGGAACCGGCGATGATCAACAGCAACGCCGGGAAGAAACCGATAGCGGCGCTGACCTTGACGAAGACGAACAGCTCCAGCACGGGAAAAATCAGAAACAGCAGTAGAAAAGCACGCATCAAGTGTTCCTCGACGGAAGAGAATCTTCCTGTAAGGACTTCAGATGGATGCGTGCACCCGGCTTTTCAACCCTCGACTTCAGTCGCAACCGGCCATTGGTCGGCGCGAGCCAGCAGCACCAAGGCTTCGCGAACTTGTGTCGGCGTGTTGCAAATGCTTGGGAAAGGCAACCAGTACACACCCTGGCCAATACGCAGGTGCATGCCTTCACTGTCGATGCCGACCATTTCCGCCGGCTCGTTACGCGGCAAGTCGCTGAGTTCGACATAGTGGGCGATGGCATTGGCGTGATCGCTGTTCATGTGCTCGATCATGCTGGCCTCGGCCTTGCCCGCGAACGGGTTGGCCAGGTCACCTGGTCAAGCCAGTGGATGGCACCGAAGCCGCCGATGTAGCGATGGCGCACAGGCTGCAGCACCCAGAAATCGAAATCGTGGGCCTTGTGGTAGTTGGCGGCATCGGGGAAGTAGCGGTAGTAGCGTTCGGCCGCAGCCTCGATCGCGGCTTCATCCACCAGCTTGTGTGCCTCGGCCATCACCGTCAGGCGCCCCACGGCCTGCACGTCTTCGGCGTCGCGTTCACCGACCAGCAGCGAGCACTTGGGGTCCTTCTGCAGGTTGTGGGTGTGCTGGGCAATGCGGCTGATGAGGATCAACGGGTTGCCTTGGGCATCCAGGCAGTAGGGAACCACCGAACCGAAGGGGTAGCCGGGCATGGACTTGGAGTGGGTAGAGAGCACGCCGCGGTATTCCTTGAGCAGCAGTTCCCGGGCGGGGCGAATGGCGTTGGTACTCACGAAGTGCGCTCCTGGCGGCAAGAGAGATGGGGGACAAGATAAGCACTATCGGCGCCGGGTGCCATATGGGCGACGCCATGTGCTCGTTCTTGACGGCCTCATCGCCGGCAAGCCGGCTCCCACAGGTACAGCGCAGAGTTCAAGAACTGCGCTGTGCTGTCTGTACCGGCCTCTACGCTTGCAAGCCAGCTCCCACAGGTACGGCAGTGATATCAAGTCGGCGCGGTACGTGTGGGAGCCGGCTTGCCGGCGATGAGGCCATCAAAGGCAATACAAGACAGTAGCTGTTGCACCCGACAACCTACCAGGCGACGCCGAAGCCCGCGGTGTAGCGTGTCTTGTCCAGGTCGCTTTCACGTGTGCCGCTGATGACGTCCTTTTCCGCCTTGAGGTTCAGCGAAGCCCACTCGGTCACCTTGTAGCGCAACCCCAACTCGGCATCCAGCGAGTAATTGGCCACACCGCCCAGAGGCTTGCCGACTTCGCCGCTGGTAAACAGCTCGACACGCTTGCCAATCAGGTAACGGTTGTAATCCCACTTCACCGTGGTGGAATAGAAGTTGTCCTTGCCGCCATCGCGGTATTCAAAGTCGGTGCGGTTGACCAGGGTACTCAAGGAGAACGCACCCAATTCGTCATCCCAGAACTGGTAACCCGGGCCGGTACCCACAGTTCGTTGGCGAGCCAGGTCTTCGATGTGATCGCGCTTGTATTCCAGGCGCCCCTTCCAGAACCACTTTTCAGTGATGAAGCGGTCCAGCGCGTATTCGGCGCTCCAGTTGTTGGTGGTGGTGACGTCGTCCTTGGTCTCGCGGTTGTACTCACCTTCGGCATTGTGCCGCCAACGGCCATGTCGACCAGTGGTCTTGAAGCTGACGTCATAGTCGTCGCTGTCGGATTCGGCGCGCTTGTAATCCATGGCGACGTCGATGTTGCCCTTCCACATCAGGTCTTCGACCACCGGCTTGGGCTTCATGATCTGTTCGATGCTGGCCAGCTCAACGGTCTTGGGCGCCTCGCCATTGGCCAGGTGACCTTGCCAGGCTCGGCAGCTTTGAGCGACTTGGCCTTTTCACCGGTGTAGGCGTCTTGCTTGACCAGCAGCTCCTGGTCGCTCTCCAGGGTCTGGACCTGCTTCCAGTCCAGGGCGATGGAACCGCCGTAAGGCGTCTCGAGCAGCAGCTTGCCGCCGTCGAACACCTTGATCTTGCCACTGAGCCGGTCGCCGTTCTTCATCCACACGGTGTCGGCGAACGCCGGGGCGGCACACAGGGAAACGGCAAGCAGGCACAACAAGGATCTAGAATACATAAGCGGACTACGGGTTCGATTTGACGAAAAAAGCCGGGCATTATCCAGATACCCACGACCAGAGCAAGGACAGACACACACCATGCCGATGAGTTCAACACTCATTTACCCTGACCACTCATCCGGTTTCATCCGCAGCGCAGGGCGGCTCTGATGTCTGGCGAATACGAGCACGTTCAGGACAGTCCGCAAGCCCGACGAACGGCGCTCTATTCGGTGCTGGGGCAAGTGCCCGCCGGTAAAGTCGTCAGCTATGGCCAGCTGGCCGAATTGGCAGGCTTGGGGCGTGCCGCGCGTTGGGTCGGACGCACCCTCGGGCAGTTGCCCGCCGACACCCGCCTGCCGTGGCACCGCGTACTGGGCGCAGGCGGGCGCCTGAGCCTGGCGCTGGGCACACCTTCAGGCGATGAACAGCGCGCCCGGCTGCGCGCGGAAGGTGTGAATGTGACCAATAATCGTGTGGATATGACGCGCCATGGCTGGCGCCCGATGGAGCACAGCGGTTAGAGTGCGCGCTTTGTTTTCGCAATTTTGAGGCAGATGTTGGCCCATGCCCCGTAAAACCTGGCGCGCTGCGCTCGCTGCCTATGCCAGCCCGTCAACCTTGGTGCTTTTGCTGCTCGGTTTCGCCGCCGGCCTGCCCTACATGTTGGTGTTCTCGACCCTGTCGGTGTGGTTGCGCGAAGCGGGTGTGGCCCGCGAGACCATTGGTTACGCCAGCCTGATCGGCCTGGCCTATGCCTTCAAGTGGGTATGGTCGCCGCTGCTCGACCAGTGGCGCCTGCCGTTGCTGGGTGGCCTTGGCCGCCGCCGTTCATGGCTGTTGCTGTCACAGAGCCTGGTGGTCATCGGCCTGGTCGGCATGAGCCTGTGCGACCCTCAGCAACACCTGTCATGGCTGATTGCGCTGGCAGTACTGGTAGCGTTCGCCTCGGCCACTCAGGACATCGCCGTCGACGCCTACCGCCTGGAAATCGCCGACGACCAGCGCCAGGCTGCCCTCGCCGCCAGCTACATGGCGGGTTACCGCGTCGCGGCGCTGCTGGCCACCGCTGGTGCGCTGTTCTTCGCCGAATGGTTCGGCTCCACCGGTTTCAGCTACCTGCACAAGGCCTGGGCCGGCACCTACATCCTGTTCGGCGTGATGATGCTTCCGGCGGTGTTCACCACCCTGGTGATGCGCGAACCCCCGGTACCCCTGCGCACCCAGCTTTCTGCCGCGCGCTATGGGTTGGTCCACCAGTTGGCGTCGGTGTTCGTGCTGATCATCCTGCTGGTGTCGGTACCTGCCAGTTTCACCCAGCTGTTCAACACCGACTGGGCCAGCGTGTTCTTCGGCGACGCCACCCCGCTCGACCTACTGATGGAAGACCGCGCCTTCCTGCGCCTGATTCTCTACGTGCTGCTGACCTGGGCCTGCCTGTCGACCATGGGCCGCCGCGGCCTGGCGCCGGTGCTCACCCCGGTCAACGACTTCATCGCCCGCTACCGCTGGCAGGCACTGTTGCTGCTGGGCCTGATCGCCACCTACCGGATGTCGGACACGGTGATGGGGGTGATGGCCAACGTGTTCTACATCGACATGGGCTTCACCAAGGACCAGATCGCCAGCGTCAGCAAGATCTTCGGCCTGATCATGACCCTGGTGGGCGCAGGCATTGGCGGCTTGCTGATCGTACGTTTCGGCATCTTGCCGATTCTGTTCATCGGCGGTGCGGCGTCGGCGGCGACCAACATCCTGTTCCTGATGCTGGCGGACATGGGCCCGAACCTTGAGATGCTGGTGGTGACCATCTCGCTCGACAACTTCAGCTCCGGATTGGCGACATCGGCGTTCGTCGCCTACTTGTCGAGCCTGACCAACCTGAAGTTCTCGGCAACCCAGTACGCCCTGCTGAGTTCGATCATGCTGTTGTTGCCACGCCTGATCGGCGGGTATTCCGGCGTGATGGTGGAGAAATTCGGTTACCACGACTTCTTCCTGATTACCGCCTTGCTCGGGGTGCCGACATTGATTCTGATCGCGCTGCAGTGGCGTCAGGAGGCGGGGCGCGGCAAGCAGGTGCCGGAAGAGAGTTCAGCGGCGGAGCGGCCCTGAGAGTTTTGTACTGTCTGCACTGGCCTATTCGCGGGTAAACCCGCTCCCACAGGTACCGAACTGCTCCTCAGAGCCATGGGGTACTTGTGGGAGCGGGTTTACCCGCGAATAGGCCAGCCCAGACAAGCAAGATTACTGAGCCACAGCCCCTTCCCCAGGCCGCCCACCGACAACGAACCACAACGGCCACAACGCCAAAGCACCGGCCACGCCGGCCGCCAGGGCAAAGTGCAACAGGCTCGCCCCCGCCCCAATCATCGCCAACACCGCGCCACCTAGCCCCAGCAAGGCAATGGTGATCATCCCCAACATCGCCGACACCAGCCCCTTGCTCTGCTCACTGGCGAACAACGTCATGCGGTACAGCACCGCGTTGGCCACCCCAAGCCCCAGCGCATACAAGGACATGCCAGCAACCACGCTGGTGACCGTCGGCCAGTACCAGGTCGCCACAGCCATCAGGCAAAGGCCGGCCAGATAAGGCCACAGCGCGCCACGCACAAGCGCTGGCAGCGGGTAGCGGTCGGCGATGCGGTTGATGATCAGGTTGCCCAGGATCAATCCGCCGAACACCGGCAACTGCCACAGGGCATATTCCATCGTGCTCAACCCCTCGTCGTGGATCAACAACACTGGCGACAGGCCAATCCAACCAATCAGTGGCAGGCCGACCAGGCCGAGCGCGGCGCTGCCGGCGACGAAGCGGCGGTTGGTCAGCAGTTGAGCGTAACCCGCCAGCAACGGCAGCAAGTGAATCGGCGTGAATGGCAGGCGCGTGCCGTCGCGGCGCTCGACGCCCAGGGTTTCCGGCATGAGCCGGTACAGCAGCCCCCAGGTCAGCACCGCGCCAACCGCGAAGGCCACGAACAGCCAGCGCCAGTCCAGCCACTGCAACATCAAGGTCCCCACCAGCGGACCAAGCAACGGCGAGAGCAAGGCGATATTGGCCAGCAAGGCCATCATTCGCACTGCATCTGCCTCGCTGAAGGCTTCGTTGAGGGCCGGGTAGCTGACCGTGACCACAAAGCCCAGGCCAACTCCCTGCAACAGGCGCAGCAGGTTGAACACACCGATGTCGCTCACCCAGAAGGTCGCAAGGCAAGCCACGCCGAAGAAGACGCAACCGGCCAGGAGCAAGGGCGACGCCCGTAGCGGTCAGCCAGTGGGCCGATCAGCCATTGCAGGACCACGCCGCCGAGCAGGTAAAGGTTCAGGGCGTGCGGGATGTATTCGGGGCTGGCGTTCAGATGGTCGACAACCACGGGCATGGCGGGCATGACGGCGTCACTGGCCAGGTAGGTCAGCAGCTCGAACAGGGCCAGGGTCAGGCCGAACAACAGGGCTCTGAGGGGGTGATGTACAGCAGTGGTTTCATGGTGAGTATCGGGTGGAGATAGGTGGGGTCAGCTTATATGCCAGAAATAGCGGGGTCTGGCTGTGAACAAGTGTAATGGTGGAAATGAAAGGGGCCGCAAAGCGGCCCCGTTCTTACAGCGTCGGTATTACGCAACCGTCTCCTGCACCACGCGAATCACGCGCTGCGGAAACGGAATGTCGATACCCTCGGCCTTCAACCGGTCACGGGCATGCTCGTTGAGCATGAACATCACATCCCAGTAATCGGCAGTCTTGGTCCACAGACGCAGGGACACGGTGATCGAGCTGTCGCCCAGCGTCGACACCACCGCCTGCGGTGCAGGGTCGGCCAGCACGCGAGGGTCCTGCGCCAGCTCCAGCAGCACATGGCGGGCCTTCTGCAAGTCGGCCTCGTAGTCCACACCCACATCGAACACCACCTTGCGGGTGGGCTGACGGTTGGTGTTGGTGATGATGCCGTTGGACAGGCTGCCGTTGGGCATGATCACGGTCTTGTTGTCACCAGTGCGCAGCACGGTGTGGAAAATCTGGATGCTGTCGACGGTGCCACTGACACCCTGCGCTTCGATCCAGTCACCGATGCGAAACGGGCGGAACATCAGAATCAGCACACCCCCGGCGAAGTTCGCCAGGCTGCCCTGCAGGGCCAGGCCAATGGCCAGGCCGGCGGCACCGATGGCGGCGACGAACGAGGTGGTCTCGATGCCAATCATCGACGCCACGCTGACGAACAGCAGCACCTTGAGCACGATGTTGGCCAAGGTGCTGATGAAACCTTGCAGCGCCGCATCGGCACGCAAACCGGCCAGCTTGCCCAGGCGCGTGCTGACCTTGTTGACCAGCCACCAGCCGATGGCCAGGGTCAGCAGCGCCAGCAACAGGCGGCTGCCGTACTCCATGATCAAGGGAATCCAGGTCTGCGATTGGCGGACCAGCTGATCGACTTCAGCGTTCAAATCCATATTCATCTCCTGATGCCGAGCGGCAAATACACATTAAAACGGGCCGCAGAGCATTCAGCGACCGCAGGAACCGGTGGACATCACTGCGCCATCAAGGTTCCTGCGTCGGGCCGATCAGTCGCGGAAGTTGTTGAACTGCAGCGGCATGTCGAATTCCTTGGTACGCAGCAAGGCGATCGCTTCCTGCAGGTCGTCACGCTTCTTGCCGGTGACACGCACCTGCTCACCCTGGATGGCGGCCTGGACCTTCAGCTTGCCGTCCTTGATGGTGGCGACGATCTTCTTGGCCAAGTCCTTGTCGATACCTTCGCGGAACTTGGTTTCCTGCTTCATTTCCTTGCCCGAAGGGTAGGCATCCTTGACTTCCAGGCACTTGACGTCGATCTTGCGCTTGACCAGGGCCAGACGCAGGATCTCGACCATCGCCTCGAGCTGGAACTCGGCTTCGGCGGTCAGCAGCACGGTCTGCTCCTTGTCCTTGAACTCGAAGCTTCCCTTGCCCTTGAGGTCGTAACGACGGTCCAGTTCCTTGATGGCGTTGTCGACCGCGTTCTGCACTTCGTGCTTGTCCAGTTCCGATACCACGTCGAACGAAGGCATGTTGTTCTCCAAAATAAAAGCGCGCTCGGCGTGAAGATGGAGCGCGCGGGGTTTGACGGTTAAAATGCGAGCTCATTATAACGGGTTGCGAAACGCAGATGAGCAGCACCTGGCATATTCTCGGCGCCGGTAGCCTCGGCAGCTTGTGGGCCTGCCGCCTGGCACGTGCGGGCAAGGCAGTACGTTTGATTCTGCGGGATGAGCGGCGGCTGCAAGCTTATCTGCAAGGTGGCGGCTTGACCCTGGTCGAGCAGGACCAGGCCAACCACTACGCGATTCCGGCTGAAACGGCCACAGCGCGAGGGCCGATCCACCGCCTGCTGGTAGCTTGCAAGGCGTACGACGCAGCCCCGCCATTGCAGTCCTGGCCCCACGGCTGGCCGACAATGCAGAAATCGTTTTGCTGCAAAACGGTCTTGGCAGCCAGGACGAGGTGGCCGACCAGGTGCCCCAGGCCCGTTGCATCTTCGCCTCCAGCACAGAAGGCGCCTTCCGCGAAGACGATTGGCGCGTGCGCTTCGCTGGCCAAGGCTTCAACTGGCTGGGCGATCCGGCCAACCCGAACATTCCCGACTGGTTCGACGACTTGCATGACGCGGGAATCCCGGCCGAATGGAGCGTGGACATCCTTACCCGGCTGTGGCGCAAGCTGGCACTCAACTGCGCCATCAACCCATTGACCGTGCTGCATGACTGCCAGAACGGCGGCCTGCTGGGGCATCTGGACGAAGTAACGGCTCTTTGCGCCGAGCTGGCCGAGCTGCTGCGCCGCTGCGGTCAGCCCCAGGCGGCGGAAAACCTCGACGATGAAGTCCAACGGGTAATCCTCGCCACCGCAGCCAACTACTCTTCCATGTACCAGGACGTACGAGCCGGCCGGCGCACCGAGGTGCTTTACCTGCTCGGCCATGCATGCCGAGCCGCTACACGCCATGGCGTAGCCCTGCCGCAACTGGAACAGCTGCACCTGCGCCTGGTCGATAACTTGCAGGCCGAGGCTTGCCCAGCGCCTGACGCTGGCCTTTGAACCCGATACGGACATTGCCTTGCCCATGACCCTGCGCCAACGCCTGGAAAACCTCCCGGTAGGGCAGAAACTGCTGGCAGCCCTGCTGGTACTGCTGGTCACCATCCTGCTGGTGGCCAACCTCACGTTCATCAGCGCCGCCTACTGGATCACCCAGGAGAGCATGGCGCCCCAGGCACTGCAGACCATCGGCCGGCTGGTGGCCAACCCGCAGCTCTCGACCCGCGCGGGCGATAGCGCGGAATCCGCCAACGCCCTGCTCAAGGAACTGGACAGCTACACACCTCTGCGTGCAGCGGCCATCTATGGCGGTGACGGCCGCATGCTGGCGCAACTGCAACACGGCGAGCCGCTCACATTACCCAAGCGTTACCGCAACATCGACGGCTGGCGGCTCATGGAGTTTCGCAGCACGCAATTGATCCGCATCCCCGCGACGCCAGCCCACCCGCCCACCTGCTGCTGGTCGCCAGCAGCGAACTGCCGACGGCCTTCTACACCGGTACGCTCAGCGCCAGCCTGGCGATCCTGGTGTTCAGTATCCTGTTGTGGTTGGTGATCGCCCGGCAGATCAAACGGTTGATCACTCAGCCGATCAACCAGCTCGAAGAACTCAGCCGCCAGGTCACCCGCGAAGAGAGCTACGCCCTGCGCGCCAAGCGTGGCAACGAAGACGAGATCGGCAGCCTGGCCGACGCCTTCAACACCATGTTGTCGCGCATCGAGGCTCGCGAACAACAGCTCAAGCGCACCCGCGACGAATTCCAGATGGCCTATGACCAGGCCCAGGGCCTTGCCGAGGAAACTCGCCACACCAACCGCAAGCTGGAACTGGAAGTTCAGGTGCGCAGCAAGATCGAGAAGAAACTCACGGGCTTTCAGAACTACCTCAACAGCATCATCGACTCCATGCCATCGGCCCTGATCGCCCTCGATGAGCAGCTCTACGTCACCCAGTGGAACCACGAGGCCACGGTGCTCTCCGGCACGCCTCTGGACGAAGCGCTGAACCAGCCGATCTTCATCGCCTTCGAACCGCTCAAGCCATTCCTGCCGCAGCTCAAGGAAAGCGTCGAGAAGCACCGGGTCGCAAAAATCGAGCGGGTCACCTGGCCCAAGGGCGATGACCTGCGCCATTACGCCCTGACGTTCTACCCGCTGATGGGCGGTGGCGGCCGTGGTGTGGTGATCCGCATCGACGACATCACCCAGCGCCTGTCGCTGGAAGAAATGATGGTGCAGTCAGAGAAAATGCTCTCGGTCGGCGGCCTGGCTGCAGGCATGGCCCATGAAATCAACAACCCGTTGGGTGCCATCCTGCACAACGTGCAGAACATCCGGCGCCGCCTGTCGCCGGAACTGCCGCGGAATCAGGAGCAAGCTGGCGAGCTGGGCATCGACCTGCCTAGCGTCAATCGCTACCTGGAGAGCCGTGAGGTACCCCAACTGCTCGACGGCATCCAACAGGCTGGGGCACGTGCAGCGAAAATCGTCACCCACATGCTCAGCTTCAGTCGCCGCAGCAATCGGCAACTGGCGCCTTGCGACCTGCCGGCGCTGATCGACCAGGCGGTGGACATTGCCAGCAACGACTTCGACCTGACCATTGGCTTCGATTTCAAAGGCCAAGCCATAGTGCGCCAGTTCGACCCTGGCCTGGGGCCGGTGCCTTGCACTGCCAACGAACTTGAGCAGGTATTGCTCAACCTCCTCAAGAACGCTGCCCAGGCTATCCACCAGCGGCCACAACCCTGTGAGCCCGGGCGCATCACCCTGCGCACCCGGCTCAACCCGCCGTGGGCGGAAATCCAGGTGGAAGACAACGGCATCGGCATGCCGAAACGGTGCGCAAGCGCATGTTCGAGCCCTTCTTCACCACCAAGGAAGTAGGCCAGGGGACCGGGCTTGGACTGTCGGTTTCGTATTTCATCATCACCAACAACCACAAGGGGCAGATGGAAGTGCAGTCCACGCCCGGCCAGGGCACCTGCTTCACCCTGCGCCTGCCCCTCGGCCAGCCGGCAGCGGCGACGCCAGGCAAAACGGAGACATGACATGGGCTATCGCCTTTCCAAGATCTACACCCGCACCGGCGACAAGGGCGAAACCGGCCTGGGCGACGGGCGTCGAGTTCCCAAGGACCACCCGCGAGTCGAAGCCATGGGGGAAGTGGACAGCCTCAACAGCCAGCTTGGGGTCTTGCTGGCAGGCTTGGCGGAGCAAGGGTTGAGCGAAGTGAGTGAGGTGTTGGCGCCTTGCCAGCATCGACTGTTCGATTTTGGGGGCGAGCTGGCGATGCCCAGCTACCAGGCATTGACGATGAGCGAAGTCGAACGCCTTGAAGCAGCCATCGACCACTGGAACGAAGAACTCGGGCCTTTGACGAATTTCATCCTGCCGAGCGGTTCGCTGTTGGTGGCCCAGGCGCATGTATGCCGGGCATTGGCACGTAGCGCAGAGCGGCGGTGCCAGCAGTTGAACGCCATCGAACCGTTGGAAGGGGTTGGGCTGGCCTACATCAACCGGCTGTCGGATCTACTGTTTGTGGTGGCGCGAATCATCGGGCGGCGCCAGGGGGTGGCAGAGGTGTTGTGGCAGGCGGCGCAGAAGCCGCAAGCCTGAATACGTCGGAGCCGCTGTGCGGCCCTTCGCAGGCTGCGCCAGCTCCCACGTGATGAACTAGCGAACTTCGACCTCGCGGGAGCTGGCGTAGCCTGCGATGGCTGCACAGCAGCCCCATTGTTCATTCCACAGGCCAGAACGCCCGAATCCCGGCAACGCCCTGAGCGCCTGCAGCCCAAGCCCGCTCACGCTCGCCCGGCCCCACCCCACCCAGCAAGAACACTGGCTGGTTGAAGCCTGCAATCATCTGCTGCGCCGCATCCCACCCCAAAGGCACCGCCTCTGGATGGGTCTGGGTCGCCTGCACCGGCGACAGGGTGACGAAATCCACCCCCATCTGCTCAGCCAACGCCAACTCTTCAGCGCCATGGCAGGAAGCAGCCAACCAGCGAGATGTTGGGAACGGACGGCCTTTGGCCGCGTATTTGCGCAACTGGGCGGCAGTCAGGTGCCAACCCGCCGACGGGAAGTCGCCCAGCCACTCCAGCGGCCCTTTGAGCATCAGTTGCGCCTTGCCTGCACAAAGCCCCACCGCATCCACCGCCACATCCCGATACTTCGGGTCGTACATGTCCGGTGCCCGCAGCTGGATCAGGCGAATACCCGAAGCGACAGCCTTCTGGATACCCTTGAGCAGTTCAGGTACTTCCAGCCCATCGGGGGTGATGAGGTACTGATCCGGCAGCCTTGCGGCGGCGACGATCGGTTTGTTGGCCTCCGGGAATTCATACTGAGCAAGGTCGCGAGGGGCTACCCACGCCAGCGGCTGACCTTCGGCACCATGAGGTTCGCCGGTGAAGGCTTGAACTTCATGAACATCCAGCAGCACCTGCTTGTCCGGGTAGTCATGGCTGACCTTGATCAGAGGTCGCGAACGGGTCACCTCGATGCCCAACTCTTCGCGCAATTCGCGGGCCAGCGCCAGCTCGACGCCCTCGCCCTCCTCCACCTTGCCACCAGGAACTCCCACAGGCCGCCCTGATGCTGGCTATCGGCTCGCCTGGCGATAAGGATATGGCCATCAGCACCGCGAATGACTGCTGCTACAACGTGGATCCGTTTCACCCTTCGCGCTCCGCTAGGCCAGCTTTCTGCCAGGCCTGGAAAGCCGGCCACTGGTAAATGGTTTCAATATAGGCCGCCGCAACCGCCGGCACTGCCACACGGTAGGTGCGCAGACGCACGGCCACCGGGGCGAAATAGGCATCGGCAAGGGTTGGCTTGCCGAACAGGAACGGGCCGCTGTCCTTGGCCACCAGGCGGCACTCCGACCACAACGCGACGATACGGTCGATGTCTACCTGCACCTCCAGCGGGATGCTCTCCAACGCGGCGTCCCGGGACAAGTCGAAGGGCATGGCGCTACGCAGGGCGACGAAGCCGCTGTGCATCTGGGCACATGCAGAACGGGCCTGGGCGCGGGCCGCTACGTCTGCGGGCCAGAGTTGGGCTTCAGGGTGGCGTTCGTTGAGGTATTCGGCAATTGCCAGGGAATCGGCGATCACGCCGTGCTCGGTCTTGAGCAGCGGCACCTTGCCAGTGGCGGAGAATGCGAGGATGCGCTGACGGGTGTCTGGCTGGTTGAGTTTGATCAGCGTTTCTTCGTAACCCACGCCTGTCAGCTCAAGGGCCAGGGCGCCACGTAGCGACCACGAAGAATAGAGTTTGTCGCCGATGATCAAGTGATAGCTCATGGGTCGGCTCCATTGGATGCGGGATAGTGGGGCTGCTTTGCAGCCCAATCGCCGGCAAGCCGGCTCCTACAGGATTGCAGCAAACCTGTAGGGCCGGCTTGTCAGCGCTGACGCCCTTGAATCAGGTACGGTATTCGGCGTTGATCTTCACGTATTCGTGGGACAGGTCGGTGGTCCAGATGGTTTCGCTGCACTGACCACGGCCCAGCTCGATGCGAATGGTGATTTCCTCCTGGGCCATCACCTTGGCGCCCTGGTCTTCGGTGTAGCTCGGCTGCGGCCGCCCTTGCTGGCGATGCAGACGCTGTCGAGGTACACGTCGATCAGGCTGACATCCAGCTCCGGCACGCCGGCACGGCCAACGGCCGCCAGAATACGGCCCCAGTTCGGGTCGGAGGCGAACAGCGCGGTCTTGATCAGTGGCGAGTGGGCCACAGCGTAACCGACGTCCAGGCATTCCTGGTGGTTGCCGCCGCCGTTGACCTGCACGGTGACGAACTTGGTGGCGCCTTCGCCGTCACGGACGATGGCCTGGGCCACTTCCATGCACACTTCGAACACCGCCTTTTTCAGCGCTTCGAACAGCGCACCGCTGGCTTCGGTGACTTCCGGCAGGTTGGCCTTGCCGGTGGCGATCAGCATGCAGCAGTCGTTGGTCGAGGTATCGCCGTCGATGGTGATGCGGTTGAACGACTTGTTGGCGCCGTCGAGCATCAGGTCCTTGAGCACCGCCGGGGCAACCTTGGCGTCGGTGGCGATGTAGCCGAGCATGGTGGCCATGTTCGGGCGAATCATGCCTGCACCCTTGCTGATGCCGGTCACGGTGACGGTCACGCCATCGTGCTGGAACTGGCGGCTGGCGCCCTTGGGCAGGGTATCGGTGGTCATGATGCCGGTGGCGGCTTCAGCCCAGTTGTTTTCCGACAGGTTGTCCAGGGCAGCCTGCAGGGCGCGCCCTCGATCTTCTCGACGGGCAGCGGCTCGCCGATGACACCAGTGGAGAACGGCAGCACCGACTCGGCAGGCACGCCAGCAAGTTCCGCCAGCTTGGCGCAGGTACGCTCGGCGGCGGCCAGGCCAGGAGCACCGGTGCCGGCGTTGGCGTTGCCGGTGTTGGTCAGCAGGTAGCGCACAGTGCCCTGAACGCGTTGTTTGGACAGAATCACCGGCGCTGCGCAGAAGGCATTGAGGGTGAACACGCCAGCAACGCTGGAGCCTTCGGCGCAGCGCATGACCACAACATCCTTACGCCCCGGGCGCTTGATGCCCGCAGAAGCGATACCGAGTTCGAAACCCGGAACCGGGTGCAGGGTGGGCAAAGGACCAAGACCAACAGCCATTAGAGCGCTCCTAGAGAAAATTTGCCGCACAAGAGTACGGCCAGGCATGAGAGAGAACAACGCCGCGAAGGTCGAAACCGTTCGCGGCGCAGTGTTCATGTATCAGGGTGAAGCAAGGGCAATCGTTTACTCGATCTGCCCGTGGCAATGCTTGAACTTCTTGCCCGAACCACACCAGCACGGCTCGTTGCGGCCCAGCTTCTGCTCGTTGCGCACCGGGGCAGCGGCCACGGCCACTTCGGCGCCTTCCTCGCTCAACGGCTCGCTCTCCAGGCCAGGGGCAGCGGCGTGCTGGAATTGCATGCGGCTAGCCAGTTCCTCGGCCTCGCGGCGCAGACGGGCTTCTTCTTCGGCCGGGTCTTCGCGACGCACCTGAACGTGCGACAGCACGCGGATGGTGTCGCGCTTGATCGACTCGAGCAGTTCCTGGAACAGGGTGAACGACTCGCGCTTGTACTCCTGCTTCGGGTTCTTCTGCGCGTAACCACGCAGGTGAATACCGTGGCGCAGGTGGTCCATGGTCGACAGGTGGTCTTTCCACAGGTCGTCCAGCACGCGCAGCAGAATCTGCTTCTCGAAGGTACGCAGGGCGTCGATGCCGGCCTGGTCTTCCTTCTCGGTGTAGGCGTTGGTGATTTCGTTCAGCAGCTTCTCGCGCAGGGTCTCCTCGTAGAGGTGATCGTCCTCGTCGAGCCACTGCTGAATCGGCAGCTTCATGGCGAAATCGCTGGCCAGCGACGCTTCCAGGCCAGCCACGTCCCACTGCTCAGGCAGCGATTGCGGTGGAATGTGCTGGCTGATGGTGGCATCCAGGACTTCCTTGCGGAACTCTTCGATGGTGTCGCCAATGTTCTCGGCGGCCAGCAGGCTGTTGCGCATGTGGTAGATCACCTTGCGCTGCTCGTTGGCTACGTCGTCGTATTCCAGCAACTGTTTGCGGATGTCGAAGTTGCGGCCTTCGACCTTGCGCTGTGCCTTCTCGATGGCGTTGGTCACCATGCGGTGCTCGATGGCCTCGCCAGACTGCATGCCCAAGGCCTTCATGAAGTTCTTCACCCGGTCGGAGGCGAAGATACGCATCAGGCTGTCTTCCAGCGACAGGTAGAAACGGCTGGAGCCGGGTCACCCTGACGACCGGAACGGCCGCGCAGCTGGTTGTCGATACGGCGGGATTCGTGGCGCTCGGAGGCGATCACGTGCAGGCCACCGGCCTCGATCACCTGCTGATGGCGCTTCTGCCAGTCGGCCTTGATCTGGGCGATCTGCTCAGCGGTCGGGTTTTCCAGGGCGGCCACTTCAGCCTCCCAGTTGCCGCCCAGCAGAATGTCGGTACCGCGACCGGCCATGTTGGTGGCGATGGTCAACGCACCTGGTGCACCCGCCTGGGCGATGATCTCGGCTTCCTTCTCGTGGTACTTGGCGTTCAGTACCTTGTGGTCGATACCTTCCTTCTGCAGCAGGTTCGACATGTGCTCGGAGGTTTCGATGGTCGCGGTACCCACCAGTACCGGACGGCCATGGGTCATGCTTTCTTTGATGTCGGTGATGATCGCCTGGTATTTCTCGTCGGCGGTCAGGTACACCAGGTCGTTGAAGTCCTTGCGCGCCAACGGCTTGTTCGGCGGGATGACCATCACGTTGAGACCGTAGATCGACTGGAACTCGAACGCTTCGGTGTCGGCGGTACCGGTCATGCCGGACAGCTTGGTGTAGAGACGGAAGTAGTTCTGGAAGGTGGTCGAAGCCAGGGTCTGGCTCTCGGCCTGGATGTTCAGGTTTTCCTTCGCCTCGATGGCCTGGTGCAGGCCTTCGGACAGACGGCGGCCCGGCATGGTACGGCCGGTGTGTTCGTCGATCAGCAGGACCTGGCCGTCCTGGACGATGTACTCGACGTTGCGGTGGAACAGCTTGTGCGCGCGCAAGCCGGCGTACACGTGGGTCAGCAGGCCCAGGTTATGCGCCGAGTAGAGGCTCTCGCCCTCGGCCAGCAAGCCGACTTGGGTCAGCATCTCTTCGATGTACTGGTGACCGGCCTCGTTCAGCTCGACCTGACGGCTCTTCTCGTCGATGGTGAAGTGGCCTTCCTGGGTGACCTGGCCTTCAACCTCTTCGATGTGCTGCTTCAGGCGCGGGATCAGGCGGTTGATCTCGATGTACAGCTTCGAGCTGTCTTCGGCCTGGCCGGAGATGATCAGCGGGTACGGGCTTCGTCGATGAGGATGGAGTCGACTTCGTCGATTACGGCGAAATTCAGTTCACGCTGGAACTTCTCTTCCTGGCTGAAAGCCATGTTGTCGCGCAGGTAGTCGAAACCGAATTCGTTGTTGGTGCCGTAGGTGATGTCGGAGGCGTAGGCCGCGCGCTTTTCTTCCGGCGGCTGGAATGCCGAGACGATACCGACGCTCAGGCCGAGGAATTCGTACAGCGGACGCATCCAGTTGGCGTCACGGCGGGCCAGGTAGTCGTTGACGGTCACCACGTGCACGCCCTTGCCGGACAATGCATTGAGATAGACGGCCAGGGTACCGACCAAGGTCTTGCCTTCACCGGTGCGCATTTCTGCGATCATACCCTCGTGCAGGGTCATACCGCCGATCAGCTGCACGTCGAAGTGGCGCATGCCCATGACACGCTTACCGGCCTCACGGGCAACGGCGAAGGCTTCGGGCAACAGTTGGTCCAGTGTCTCGCCTTTGGCCAGGCGCTCCTTGAACTCTGCGGTCTTGCCCCGCAGTTGCTCGTCGGAGAGGGCCACCACCATCTTCTCTTCGAAGGCATTGACGATATTCACCGTCTTGAGCATGCGTTTGACTTCACGCTCGTTCTTGCTTCCAAAAAGTTTCTTTAACAAAGGCGCAAACATATCGGCAGGATCTTCCACACGTAGGGATGGAGGGCGGCCCCATGAGTCGCCCGTGCAGCCCTGAGGCCGCATGCGAACGAGCATTCTACCCGGAAACGATGGTGAGGAAAGTGGTGGATTTCCACGATGCTGGCACAGCGCTTTGGCGGGGGCGTTTCTAAGATAGGGTCATTTTCCCTGAGTTCAAGCCTCGAGTTCATGAAACGTATCGAGAACGACTCGTATCCTTGAGGTGAATCAACAGGCCCTGTCGCCGGCAAGCCGGCTCCAACAAGGTTATGCACTGCTTGCAAATGCCTGGAGTACCTGTGGGAGCAACTGTCTTGCGCTGCCTGTACCGGCCTCATCGCTGCGGTTCGTCGCCACGACAAGCCAGCTCCCACAGGTTCGGCAGTGATCTCAAGATCTGCGCGGTCCATGGACTGCCCCCAAGAAGTTGGACACAAATCCAACCCTTGGGGGATCTATGGGCAAGTACACCGAGCAGTTCAAGCTCGCTGCAATCACGACCTACCTAACTGGCAGTGATGGTTTCCGAAGGTGGCCAGGCATTTCGGGCTCGATGTCAGTCTGTTGAGACGGTGGGTGGCGAGCCATCAGGCCAGTGCAGGTCTTGGCCCGCGATCACACGGACAGCGCTACAGCGATGACTTCAAGCGGCAGGTGTTGCAGTACATGCTGGAGCATCGGCTTTCGATGCGCCAAACGGCGGCACATTTTGGTTTAGGGCAATCTTCTCAGGTAGGCATCTGGCAGCGGCAATACTACAGTGGCAGCCCTACCGTCCTGACAGCTATTCAACAGAGAAAGCCGACCAACGTGGCCAAGAGAATCAAGCCAGCCAAACCCACGGACTCCAACGACACGGAGAAATCCCGAGAACAGCTGATGGCTGAACTCGAATACCTGCGCATGGAGAACGCTGTCCTAAAGGAGCTCAAAGCGCTGCGAGAGGAAAAAAGGAGCGAACACGGGCGAAAAGCCCTGATTGTCTCCCAACTCAAACGCAGATTTCCGTTACCAGACCTTCTGGAATTAGTAGGCCTGGCGCGCAGCACGTTCTATTACCAGATCAAAAGCCAGCAGAAGCCGGACAAGCATGCCGCGCTCAACGAGTTGGTGCAGCGCGTTTATCACAAGGAGAGGGGCTGTACGGCTATCGGCGTGTGGCGTTGGCGATCAGAAGCCAAGGGACCCTGGTCAACAAAAAAGTTATCGAACGGCTAATGGCTCGGCTCGGCCTGAAATCTGTGGTGCGCCCGAAAAATACCGCTCCTACCGGGGTGCGTCGGCAAAGTGGCCAAGAATCTGCTGGAACGCAATTTCATCGCTCAGCGACCTAACCAGAAATGGGTAACCGATGTCACTGAGTTCAAGGTAGCTCAGCAAAAGCTCTATCTGTCGCCAGTGTTGGACTTGTACAACGGAGAAATCATTGCCTATGAAACGGCCAGCCGGCCCAGCTATAGCTTGGTTGGAAATATGTTGGAGAAAGCTCTCAATCGCTTGGGAAAAAGCCCAAGCTAGTGATCCACTCTGATCAAGGCTGGCACTACCAGCAAGCTCAATACCGCCACAAGCTCAATGAACATGGCGTAAAGCAAAGCATGTCTCGCAAGGGCAATTGCCTGGACAATGCAGCCATGGAAAGCTTCTTCGGTACACTCAAGGCTGAATTTTTTTATCTGAAGCGATTTGAGAGTGTTGAGGAGCTGAAGGCAGGTCTGGAAGAGTACATCCGTTACTACAACCATGACCGGATCAAACAGAAGCTCAATGGCCTGAGCCCTGTCGATTACAGGACTCAGGTCACTGGCTGAAACTGTCCAACTTTTGGGGGCAGTCCACCATGTGGGAGCCGGTTTGCCGGCGATGAGGCCAGCAAGATCGACGGAAATGTTAGACTGCCGCTCTTGTAACCTCATGCGTACCGCCATGGCCTTCAAACCCACCCCGCCCAGCCGCCCTCCGCCCTGCTGCGCCAGAACCGTCCGCTGCGCCTGTTGCTGAACCAGGCCGAGCGCCTGGCACACCTGCAGCGCCTGCTGGAAAGCCAGTTGCAGCCAGCTGCCCGTGAGCATTGTCATGTGGCCTCATGGCGCGACGGTACTTTGCTGTTGGTGGTCACGGACGGGCATTGGGCAACACGCCTGCGCTACCAGCAAAAACGCCTGATGCGCCAGCTCCAGGCGCTGGAGGCATTCGGCAACCTGCAACGCATCCTGTACAAGGTGCAGCCGCCGCTTGTACCTGCAAAACGCGGTGGCCATAACACCGAACTGTCGAACAACGCAGCCGAAAGCATTCGCGATTCAGCGGAAGGTATTACCGACCCCAAGCTGCGTGCAGCCCTGGAACGGCTGGCCAGCCACGCCCAAGGCAAAGAAAAAGACTGAAATAAAAAAGGCCACCCGAAGGTGGCCTCAATGAACTAGAGAGTGTTCGAACTTACACGGCCGCAACAGGGCGCATGTACGAGATCGGTGCCGTGCTGGCATCTTCGAAAGTGACCACTTCCCAGGCATCTTTCTCGGCAATGAGCTTGCGCAGCAGCTGGTTGTTCAGCGCGTGCCCGGACTTGAAGCCCTTGAACTCGCCGATCAGGCTGTTGCCCAGCAGGTAGAGGTCGCCGATGGCATCGAGGATCTTGTGCTTGACGAATTCGTCTTCGTAACGAAGGCCGTCTTCGTTCAGCACGCCATCTTCGTCGACAACGATGGCGTTCTCGACACTGCCGCCCAACGCCAGGTTGTGCTTGCGCAGGTACTCGATGTCACGCATGAAACCGAAGGTGCGGGCGCGGCTGACTTCCTTCACGAACGACGTGCTGGAGAAGTCGACGCTGGCACTTTGGGTACGGTTGCGCAGCACGGGTGGTCGAAGTCGATCTCGAAGCTCACCTTGAACCCGTCGAACGGCAGGAAGGTAGCGCGCTTGTCGCCCTCCTCCACTGTCACTTCGCGCAGGATGCGGATGAACTTCTTGGCTGCGTCCTGTTCTTCCAGGCCAGCAGACTGAATCAGGAATACGAAGGACCGGCGCTGCCATCCATGATCGGCACTTCCGAGGCGGAGAGCTCGACGTAGGCGTTATCGATGCCCAGGCCCGCCATGGCGGAGAGCAGGTGCTCGACCGTATCGACCTTGACGTCACCGTTGACCAGCGTCGTCGACATGGTGGTCTCACCGACGTTGGCCGCACGCGCCGGGATTTCGACCACAGGGTCGAGGTCGGCGCGACGGAAGACGATGCCGGTGTCAACAGGCGCAGGCTTGAGGGTCAGGTAGACCTTCTCCCGGAGTGCAGACCGACACCTGTGGCACGGATGGTATTCTTCAGGGTGCGTTGTTTAATCATGGCATTGGCCGCTTCAGCGCAAATTGCGAACAGGTATCAACAAAGGCTGGGGATGATAACAGACCCGGCCTTTGCTGAACACCAATCACCCTTATACCCCTGATAAATTCCATTAATCAGCCTGACGACGCAGGAAAGCCGGAATATCGAGGTAGTCCAGATCATCCTGAGGGTTGAGTTTAGCTGCCGCGGCGGCACCTGCATGAGCCTGGTTGCGCATCACGGTCGGACGCTCCAGGTCACGGTAGTTGACCGCAGGCTGCTCTTGACGCGTCGGCGCAGGGTTGGACGACTCGTACACCTGCTGAGCGGTCTGCAGGGTGTTGTCCACCACCTTGACCGGCTTCTCGATGCGAGCACCCAGGCCAGTGGCGACCACGGTGACGTGCAGCTCGTCGCGCATGTCCGGGTCGATCACGGTGCCGACCTTGACCATGGCGTGGTCGGAGGCGAAGGCTTCGATGATGCTACCCACGTCGGAGTATTCACCCAGCGACAGGTCAGGACCTGCGGTGATGTTCACCAGGATGCCGCGGGCGCCTTGCAGGTTGACGTCTTCCAGCAGCGGGTTGCGGATGGCCGCCTCGGTGGCTTCACGAGCACGGTTCGGGCCGTGCTGGCGCAGCCAGTACCCATCATCGCCATGCCCATCTCACCCATCACGGTGCGCACGTCAGCGAAGTCGACGTTGATCATGCCCGGACGCTTGATGATGTCCGAAATACCGCGAACGGCACCGGCCAGCACGTCGTCGGCCTTGGCGAAGGCGGACAGCAGGCTGGCATCCTTGCCCAGGATGGTCAGCAGTTTTTCGTTGGGGATGGTGATCAGCGAGTCAACGCTTTCGGCCAGCATACGGATGCCTTCATCGGCGATCTGCATGCGCTTGCGGCCCTCGAACGGGAACGGACGGGTCACCACTGCAACGGTGAGAATGCCCATTTCCTTGGCCACTTCGGCGATGATCGGCGCCGCACCGGTACCGGTACCACCACCCATGCCAGTGGTGATGAACACCATGTTGGTGCCTTGCAGCACTTCAGCGATGCGCTCACGGTCTTCCAGCGCGGCCTGACGGCCGACTTCCGGATTGGCACCGGCACCCAGGCCCTTGGTCACGCCGGTACCCAGTTGCAGAATGGTGCGGGCGCCGATGTTTTTCAGCGCCTGAGCATCAGTGTTGGCGCAGATGAACTCAACGCCTTCGATGCTGCTCTTGACCATGTGGTTGACGGCGTTGCCGCCACCACCGCCAACGCCGATCACCTTGATGACCGGACTTTGCGGGACGTTGTCTACGAGCTCGAACATTTTCCCTCTCCTTACAGTTCTCTAGTTGTCGCGCCTACCACTACTGCTTTGAAACTTAGAAGTTGCCCTGGACCCACCGCTTGAAGCGCTCAAGCACTGGGGCCTTCGGTTCATCGCCATAGCTGTTGCTGCTGCTGTTACCGGTCAGGGGCAGGTCCTCGGACTGCTTCTGCAGGCCGTAGGTGAGCAAGCCCACGCCGGTGGAATAGATCGGGTTGCGAACCACGTCGCTCAGCCCCCGAACGCTGTGCGGTACGCCCAGGCGTACCGGCATGTGGAAGATTTCCTCGGCCAGTTCCACGGCGCCTTCCATCTTCGCGGTGCCGCCGGTGAGGACGATGCCCGCGGGTACCAGGTCCTCGTAACCGCTGCGGCGCAGCTCGGCCTGGATCAGGTGAAGAGCTCGTCGTAACGGGGCTCGACCACCTCGGCCAGGGCCTGGCGCGACAGCTCGCGCGGTGGGCGGTCGCCCACGCTCGGCACCTTGATGGTCTCGCCTGCGCCAGCCAGTTTGGCCAGGGCGCAGGCGTAGCGGATCTTGATTTCTTCGGCGTACTGGGTGGGCGTACGCAGGGCCATGGCGATGTCGTTGGTCACCTGATCGCCAGCAATCGGGATCACCGCGGTGTGGCGGATGGCGCCTTCGGTGAAGATGGCGATGTCGGTGGTACCGCCACCGATGTCCACCAGGCACACGCCCAGCTCTTTCTCGTCGTCGGTCAGCACCGAGTAGGCCGAGGCCAGCTGTTCGAGGATGATGTCATCGATTTCCAGGCCGCAGCGGCGCACGCACTTCTCGATGTTCTGCGCCGCGTTGACCGCGCAGGTGACAACGTGGACCTTGGCTTCCAGACGTACGCCAGACATGCCCAGCGGCTCACGGACGCCTTCCTGGTTATCGATCACGTAGTCCTGCGGCAGGGTGTGCAGCACGCGCTGATCAGCCGGAATGGCCACGGCCTGAGCGGCATCGAGTACGCGCTCGAGGTCGGCGAGGCTGACTTCGCGGTCGCGAATCGCCACGATGCCGTGGGAGTTCAGGCTACGGATGTGGTTGCCGGCAACGCCGACGAAAGCCGAGTGGATGCGGCAGCCGGCCATCAGCTGCGCTTCTTCCACGGCGCGCTGGATCGACTGAACGGTCGACTCGATGTTCACCACCACGCCTTTCTTCAGGCCGCGGGACGGATGGGTGCCGATACCCACGATTTCCAGGGTGCCGTCTTCGGCCACTTCACCCACCAGCGCCACCACCTTGGAGGTGCCGATGTCCAGCCCGACGATCATTTTGCCGCTATGCGCGTTTGCCATGGTCCTGCCTCTCTAATTCTTCGCAACGGCGGGTTGGGCCGTCGTCGGTGCAATCGGTTCCCGCCAACCAACGGCAAGTCCGTTGGAATAACGCAGATCAATGCGGGCGATGTTGGTGATCTGCTCTTTGAGTGTCTTGTCGTAAATGGCAATGAAACGGCGCATCTTCTCCACCAGATGATCGCGCCCCAACAGCAGCTCGACGCCCGGCCCGGCGCTACCCGCGCCAGTGGTCAGGAACCAGCTGCCCCGCTCGCGCAGCTCCAGGCGAGCGATGGAAAAGCCCAGGGGCGCAGCATCTGGCTCAATACCTGATACTGCTGCATGACTTGTTGCTGAGCGCGCTGCGGCCGAACAGCTGCGGCAGGTGCTCGTAATTGGCCAGCTCACGCGGGGTGAAGGCCTGGCCCTGGTTGTTGAGCAAGGCCTCATCGCCCCAACGCGCCACCGGCAACTGTTCTTCCAGGCGAATCACCACCTCGTCCGGCCATACCCTTCGTACCTCGGCATGGGCGATCCACGGCATCTGCTCGAGCTCTGCGCGCATCGCCGTCAGGTCGACACTGAAGAAGCTCGACGCCACGTACGGCGCGATCCGCTGCTGCACCGCTTGCTGGCTGATGTAGCTCAGGTCGCCTTGTACGGCGATCTTGGTAATCGGCCGGTCGGCGTAAGGCATGAGGCGAATGGCGCCTTCATAGGCACCAAAGCCCGCCGCCACCAGCAATACAGGCCACAGCAAGCGCTTGAGACCGCCGAAGCTAGGCCGGGGCAGGCGCGCCGATACGGGCTCGTCGGCCACCAGTCGGCTGGCACCACGCGGCACCGGCTTGCTTCGGCCGGTAACGGGTTGCTGCTGACGTATCATTGCGCCTTGCATGGCTCTTAACCTCGCGTCACTACGCTTTCAGCCAGGATCGCCAGCACCAGTTGCTGGAAGTCCAGGCCGGCCGCGCGCGCCGCCATGGGCACCAGGCTATGGTCGGTCATGCCGGGTGCGGTGTTGACTTCGAGCAGCCAGAACCGGCCCTGCTCGTCCTGCATCACGTCCAGCCGCCCCCAGCCTTCGATGCCGATGGCATCGCAGGCACGCGCGGTCAGGTCGATCAGTTCCTGTTCCTTGGCACTGTCCAGGCCGCAAGGGATGCGGTACTGGGTGTCATTGGCGATGTACTTGGCGTCGTAGTCGTAGAACACGTGCGGAGTGCCCAACGCGATGGGCGGCAGCACCTGACCGCGCAGCACGGCGATGGTGAACTCCGGGCCGTGAATCCATTGCTCGACCAACACTTGCGAATCGTACTTGGCGGCATCCTTCCAGGCGGCAACCAGCTCTTGCACGCTGCTCACCTTGGCCATGCCGATACTGGAACCTTCATGGGCCGGTTTGACGATCAACGGGAAGCCCAGTTCCGCGCCTGCGGCAACACAATCGTGTTCGCTGGCCAGCACGGCGTGGCGCGGGGTCGGGATGCCCAGGCTCTGCCACACCTGCTTGGTACGCAGCTTGTCCATGGCCAGTGCCGAGGCAAGGATGCCGCTGCCGGTGTAGGGAATGCCCAGGCACTCGAGCAGGCCTTGCATGCTGCCGTCTTCACCGCCACGGCCGTGGAGGATGATGAAGGCGCGATCGATCTTCTCGTTCTGCAGGCGGGCCAGCAGGTCATCGCCCACATCGATGCCAACCACGTCGACACCGGCAGTGGTCAGCGCATCGATCACGGCGGCGCCGGACTTCAGCGACACCTCGCGCTCGGCACTCTTGCCGCCGTACAGCACGGCGACGCGGCCGAACGCCTTCACGTCGAGGGTGGAATGCAGCTTGTCGTAGGCGCTGGTCATTTCGACTTCTCCTGCTTGGCGCCTGCGAACAGCGGGCTTTTCATCAGTTGCGGGGCCAGGCCACCGACGTCACCGGCACCCTGGCACAGCAGGATGTCGCCGGCGCGCAGAAGCGGCTGGACCACCGGCGCGAGTTCCACGCCACGTTCGATGTAGATCGGGTCGAGCTTGCCGCGCTGACGGATGCTGTGGCACAGCTGGCGGCTGTCGGCACCTGGAATCGGCTCTTCGCCGGCCGGGTAGACTTCCATCAACAGCAGCACGTTGGCATCGCCCAGCACCTGCACGAAATCGTCGTACAGGTCACGGGTACGGCTGTAGCGGTGCGGCTGGTAGACGATGACCAGACGACGGCTTGGCCAGCCGCCACGCACGGCCTTGATGACCGCAGCCACTTCGGTCGGGTGGTGACCGTAGTCGTCGACCAGCATCACGCTGCCACCTTCGACCGGCAGTTCGCCGTACACCTGGAAGCGTCGGCCCACGCCCTGGAAGCCGGACAGCCCCTGGACGATGGCTTCGTCGCTGATGCCTTCGTCAGTGGCGATGGCGATGGTGGCGAGGGCGTTCAGCACGTTGTGGTTGCCCGGCATGTTCACCGACACGTCCAGCGGCTCGCGATCACGGCGCAGCACGGTGAAGTGGGTCTGCATGCCTTGCTGGCGCACGTTGATGGCGCGTACGTCGGCCTCTTCGCTGAAGCCGTAGGTAACCGTCGGGCGCTTGACCTGCGGCAGGATCTCGCGCACCACCGGGTCATCCAGGCACATCACGGCCAGGCCGTAGAACGGCAGGTTGTGCAGGAACTCGACGAAGGTTTTCTTCAGCTTGTTGAAGTCACCTTCGTAGGTGGCCATGTGGTCGGCGTCGATGTTGGTGACCACGGCGACCATCGGTTGCAGGTGCAGGAAGCTGGCGTCGCTTTCATCGGCTTCGGCGATCAGGTAACGGCTGGTACCCAGCTGGGCATTGGTGCCAGCTGCGGTCAGGCGCCCACCGATGACGAAGGTCGGGTCCAGGCCGCCTGCGGCGAACACCGAGGCCAGCAGGCTGGTGGTGGTGGTCTTGCCGTGGGTGCCGGCAACCGCCACGCCATGGCGATAGCGCATCAGCTCGGCCAGCATCTCGGCACGCGGCACCACCGGAATACGGCGTTCCAGTGCCGTGGCAACTTCCGGGTTGGCCGGATTGATGGCGCTGGACACTACCAGCACATCGGCATTGGCGGCGTTCTCGGCACGGTGGCCGACGAAGATCTCGGCGCCGAACGATTCCAGACGCTCGGTAACCGGCGATGCCTTGAGGTCGGAACCGGACACTTGATAGCCCAGGTTCAGCAGCACTTCGGCAATGCCGCACATGCCCACGCCGCCGATACCGACGAAGTGAATGCGGTTGATGCGGCCCATTTTCGGCTGGGGCATGGCTTTCTGGCTTTCAACCATGGGCCACCTCCAGGCAAATGTCGACCACGGTGCTGGTTGCTGCAGGTTTGGCCAGGCGCCGGGCGGTGCTGGCCATGGTGTTGAGTTTCTCGGGTTGCATCAGCACCTCGTTCAGGCGTTCAGCGAGCTGCGCTGCGCCAGTTGTCGCTTGTGGCATCAGGAAGGCGGCGCCTTCACGAGCCAGGTATTGGGCGTTATGGGTCTGGTGGTCATCGATGGCATGGGGCAAGGGCACCAGCATCGAAGGCAGGCCAGCCGCCGCGAGTTCGCTGACGGTCAGGGCACCGGCCCGGCAGACCACGATATCGGCCCAGCCATAGGCGTGGGCCATGTCCTTGATGAACGGCTCGACCTGAGCCTCGACCCCGCCTCTTGATAACGCTCGGCGGTGATCGGCGCATGCTGCTTGCCGGCCTGGTGGAATACCTCGGGCCGCAGGTTCGCGGGCACCTCGGACAGGGCCTTAGGCAACAATTTGTTCAATGGTTCCGCACCCAGGCTGCCACCCATGACCAACAGGCGGGCACGGCGCTCGGCCAGGGGGGGCGCGCGTTGTGCGTCCATGAACAGTTCCGGGCGCACTGGGTTGCCAGTGGTGCGACGTTTGTCGCTGGCCTCGAAGGTGTTCGGAAACGCCTCGCAAACGCGTGCCGACAGCGGCACCAGTAGACGGTTGGCAGTACCGGCGCGCGCGTTCTGCTCGTGAATGACCAGCGGCACGCCACACAGCCTTGCAGCCACGCCGCCAGGGCCGGTTACGTAGCCACCGAAGCCCAGCACGCACACCGGCTTGAGCTGTCGAATGATACGCCGCGCCTGCAGCACGGCCTTGACCAGGGTGAATGGCGCCTTGAGCAGCGACAGTTTGCCCTTGCCACGCAGGCCGCTGACCTGGATCAGGTGCAGTTGCAAGCCGGCCTGGGGCACCAGCTCGTTCTCGATGCCACGCGGGGTGCCCAACCAGTGCACGCTGTAACCGCGGGCCTGGAACTCACGGGCGCAGGCCAGGGCCGGGAACACATGCCCCCCGGTGCCGCCTGCCATGATCAGTACGTTCTTGCCGTTAGCGGCCATGGCTGGTCTCCTCGGCAAAATCGCTCTCTTTGAATTCGTGTTCCTCGCTGCCCAGGTGCGTGCGGCTCTCCCACTCGATGCGCAGCAGCAACCCCACGCAGGCGCAGCAGATCACCAGCGAGCTGCCCCGTAGCTGAGGAACGGCAGGGTCAGGCCCTTGGTCGGCAACAGGCCGACGTTTACACCGATGTTGATCAGGAACTGGCCAATCCACAGGAAGGCCAGGCCGAACGCCATGTAGGCGGCGAAGAACTGCTTGGCCTTCTCGGCCCACAGGCCGATGTACAGGGCCCGCACGGTGACGAAGACGAACAGTGCGATGGTCACCAGCGAGCCGACCACGCCAAGCTCCTCGGCCAGTACCGAGAACACGAAGTCGGTATGTGCTTCGGGCAGGTAGAACTGTTTCTGCACGCTGTTGCCCAGGCCTACGCCCAGCCATTCGCCACGACCGAAGGCAATCAGTGCCTGGGTCAACTGGTAGCCAGAGCCGAACTGGTCGGACCACGGGTCGGTGAAGGTAATCAGACGCGCCATCCGGTACGGCTGCGCCTGCACCAGCACGAACACCGCCAGCACCGCCAACACCACCATCAGGCTGAAGCGGAATAGCCCCACCCCGCCGAGGAACAGCATCGCCGCCGCCGCCCCCATCATGACTACGGTGGCGCCGAAGTCCGGCTCCATCAGCAGCAGGCCGCCATGGGCAGCAGCACGATGAACGGTTTGAAGAAGCCCATCCAGGTTTCGCGCACCTCGGTCTGCCGCCGTACCAGGTAGCCGGCCAGGTAGATGACCACGAACACCTTGGCGATTTCCGAAGGCTGGACGTTGAAGAAACTGAAGCCGATCCAGCGCATGGAACCGTTCACTTCGCGGCCGATACCCGGCACCAGCACCAACACCAGCAGGCCGAAGGCGCCCAGCAGCATCATGAAGCCCATGCGCTGCCAAGTGGCGATTGGCACCAGCATGGTCGCACCGCAGGCGACCAGGCCGAGGAACACGTACACCAGGTGGCGGAACATGTGGTAAAGCGGGTTGCCCGATTGCACCGCAGCCACTTCCGACGAGGCCGAGGTGATCATTACCAGGCCCAGGCCGAGCAGCGCCAGGCATCCGGCCAGCAGCGGGAAGTCCAGGTCGATACCGCGACCGCTGATCAGCGGTGACGGGTAAGGCTTGAGGATGCCGAAGATCATGCCAGCCCCCGCCGCCTGGGCGAACAGGCGCCCGCGCTCTTCGAAGTTCTTGAACATGTCGAGGCTTGCACAGGCAGGCGACAGCAGAACGGCATCACCCGCCTGAGCCAGTTCGGCGCACTGCTGCACCGCCTCGTCCAAGGTCTTGACCCGAACCAGTCGCACATCATCGCCCAGGGCCTGGGCAAGGCGCTCGGCATCACGGCCCAGCAGCACCACGGCGCGGCAATAGCGGGCCACGGGTTCGCGCAGGGCGGCGAAATCGGCACCCTTGCCGTCGCCACCGGCGATCAGCACCAGCTTGCCGTCGATATCGGCCCCCAGGCCGTCGATGGCAGCCAGCGCGGCACCGACGTTGGTGGCCTTGGAATCGTCGTACCAGTTCACGCCATTGCGCTCGCGAACCCACTGGCAACGGTGGGCCAGGCCGCCAAATTCGCGCAGGGCGTCGAGCATGGGCTCGAATGGCAGGCCAGCGGCATGGCCAAGGGCCAATGCGGCCAAGGCGTTGCTCTGGTTGTGTGCACCACGAATCTTCAGCTCACGCACCGGCAGCAATGTCTGGAATTCAAATGCCAGATATTTCTCGCCATCGACTTCGCGTAGGCCAAAGGCTTTGAAGTCCGGCTGGTTGAGGCCGAAGGTCCAGCACGGACGGCCTTCGATCGGCAGCGGACGGCTCAGCGCATCCTGGCGGTTCACCACCACCTGGCGGGCGCCGCGGAAGATCCGGTGCTTCGCCAGGTGATAGGCCGGCAGGCCGCTGTAGCGGTCCATGTGGTCTTCGCTGATGTTCAGCACAGTGGCCACTTCGGCGTTGAGCTGGTCGGTGGTTTCCAGCTGGAAGCTGGACAGTTCCAACACGTACAGCTCCACGTCATCGCCGAGCAGGTCCAGCGCCGGAGTGCCGAGATTGCCGCCGACGGCCACACGCTTACCGGCCTTGGCGGCCATTTCGCCGACCAGGGTGGTTACCGTGCTCTTGGCGTTCGAGCCACTGATCGCGACGATCGGTGCCTTGGCATGACGGGCGAACAGTTCGATATCACCGGACAGTTGCACGCCACGCGCAGCCGCCTGCTGCAGGGCTGGGGTCGACAGCGCAAGGCCCGGGCTTACATACAGTTCGTTGGCGCGGCACAGGAAGTCTACGTCCAGCTCGCCACAGCGCACTTCCACCTGCGGGTACTCACGGCGCAGGGTTTCCAGTTCCGGTGGTTGCTCGCGGGTGTCGGCGACCGCAAACGCAATGCCCCGGTTCGCCAGGAAGCGAACCAGGGACATGCCGCTCTTGCCGAGGCCGACAACGATGCGGAATTGGTCGGAAGCGATCAGTGACACGCTCATCTACCTCAGTTTCAGGGTTGCAAGGCCGATCAGCACCAGAATCACGGTGATGATCCAGAAGCGGACGATCACCCGAGGCTCGGGCCAACCCTTGAGTTCAAAGTGGTGGTGGATCGGTGCCATGCGGAACACGCGCTTGCCGGTCAGCTTGAAGGAGGCGACCTGGATCACCACCGACAGGGTTTCCATGACGAACACGCCACCCATGATGAACAGCACGATTTCCTGACGCACGATCACCGCGATGGTGCCCAGCGCGGCACCCAGTGCCAGCGCACCGACGTCACCCATGAAGACTTGGGCCGGATAGGTGTTGAACCACAGGAAGCCCAGGCCGGCGCCAATCAGGGCGCCACAGAACACGATCAGCTCACCCGAACCCGGCACATAAGGAATCAACAGGTATTCGGCGAATTTCACGTTACCCGACAGGTAGCAGAAGATGCCCAAGGCACCGCCCACCATCACGGTCGGCATGATCGCCAGGCCATCGAGGCCGTCGGTCAGGTTGACCGCGTTGCTGGAACCGACGATGACGAAGTAGGTGAGCACGACGAAACCGATACCCAGCGGAATGGTGACGTCCTTGAGGAACGGCACGATCAGGGTGGTTTCAACGCTGGTCGGGGCGGTCTTGTACAGGAAGATCGCGGCGCCCAGGCCGAACACCGACTGCCAGAAGTACTTCCAGCGGCTTGGCAAGCCACGGGAGTTCTTCTCGATCACCTTGCGGTAGTCGTCGACCCAGCCAATGGCGCCGAACAGCATGGTGACGATCAACACCACCCACACATAGCGATTGCTCAGGTCGGCCCACAGCAGAGTGCTGACGCCGATGGCGGACAGGATCAAGGCACCGCCCATGGTGGGGGTACCGGATTTGGACAGGTGCGATTGCGGGCCGTCGTTACGAACAGCCTGACCGATCTGGCGAATCTGCAAGGTGCGGATCATCCACGGACCCAGCCACAGCGCCAGGGACAACGCGGTCAGCACACCAAGAATCCCGCGCAGGGACAGGTACTGGAAGACCGCGAAGCCTTTGTGGAACTGTTGCAGATACTCAGCCAACAGCAGCAGCATTAATGTTTCTCCCCGCTGGCACCGCACAGAGCCGCCACGACGTTTTCCATCGCAGCGCTACGCGAGCCCTTGATCAAGATTGTGGTGTCGCTGGCCGTCTCGCCGCGAACGGCGTCGATCAGCTCAGCTTGTGTTGCGAAGTGACGGCCATTGGCGCCGAACGCTTTGACCGCATATGTCATGTTGGTTCCCACCGCATACAAGGTATCGACCTTGCCGCGTGCGTAGTCGCCCACCTGACGGTGACCTTCTTCTGCCCATTGGCCCAGTTCGCCGATATCCCCGAGCACCAGAACGGTGCGCCCGGAAAAGCCGGCGAGTATATCAATGGCCGCGCACATCGAGGTGGGATTTGCGTTGTAGCTGTCGTCGATGACGCGCACGCCGTTCGGGGCGATCTGCGCCACAGTGCGGCCCTTGACCGGCTGCACGGCACCCAGGCCGGCAGCAATGCCGTTCAGGCTCAGACCAACGGCATATGCCGCTGCTGCTGCAGCGAGGGCGTTGCTGACATTGTGCGTACCGAGAAGGTTGAGCTGCACCGGCACGCTGCCATCCGGCCCATGCAGGGTGAACGAGGGGCAACCACGCGCATCACGACCGATATCACTGGCATAGAAGTCAGCTTGTGGGTTATCCAGGGCAAAGCTGAGGACCCGATGGCCGCCAGCGCGCTTACGCCAGATATCGAACGCCTTGTCCGCCAGGTTGAGGATGGCGGTACCGCCCTCGCCCAGCCCTTCAAGGATTTCGCCCTTGGCCTCGACGATTTTCTCCGGACCACCGAACTCGCCCACATGGGCAGTGCCGGCATTGTTGATGATCACCACCTGCGGCTTGGTCAGCCCCACGGTGTAACGGATTTCGCCAATGCGCGAAGCGCCCAGCTCGATCACTGCGGCGCTGTGCTCCGGGGCGATCTCCAGCAGGGTCAATGGCGCGCCCAGGTCATTGTTCAGGTTGCCGCGGGTAGCATGTACCGAACCACGCGTACGCAGGATCGCCGCAAGCATTTCCTTGACCGTGGTCTTGCCGCTGGACCCGGTGATGGCAACGACGGGTTTGTCGAACGCAGCCCGGTTCAACGCACCCAGCTGGCCCAAGGCCAGACGGGCGTCGGCCACGACCAGTTGCGGCAGTTCGACATCGGCGATTTCGCGCTCGACCAGGGCGGCCACGGCGCCTTTGGTTTTCACATCGGCCAGGTAATCGTGGCCATCGAAACGCGGGCCAGTCAAAGCGACGAACAGTTGCCCGGCACTGACGCTGCGGCTGTCGATACTGACACCCGTGAAGCTGGCATCGGCGCCGACCAGGCGAGCACCCAGTGCCGTGGTCAGCTGGCTGAGTGTCATGGGCTTAAGCATGTGGAGCCTCCCAGGCTGCAAGTGCCTTCTCGGCTTCGACCAGGTCAGAGAAATCGTGGCGCTCGCCGTTGATCTCCTGATAGTCCTCGTGCCCCTTGCCGGCCAGGACGATCACGTCATCGGCGGCGGCAGTGGCGATAAGGTGCGCAATGGCCTCGCCGCGACCCGCGACGAACTCGGCGTCGGCAGGCTTGGTGAAACCAGGGCGAATGTCATCGAAGATCCGCAGCGGGTCTTCGGTACGTGGGTTGTCATCGGTGACCAGCACGCGGTCGGCCAGGCGCTCTGCCACTTCGGCCATCAGCGGGCGCTTGCCGCGGTCACGATCGCCACCGCAACCGAACAGGCACAGCAGCTTGCCGTGCGCATGCGGGCGCAGGGCCTCGAGTACTTTTTCCAGCGCATCTGGGGTATGGGCGTAGTCGACCACCACCAATGGCTTTTCGCCGCCGCCCAGACGCTGCATGCGCCCGACCGGGCCTTGCAACTGCGGGGTGACCTTGAGGATTTCGTCCAGCGAATAATCCAGCGCCATGAGCGTGGCCACGGCGGCCAGCATGTTGCTCAGGTTGAAACGGCCGAGCAGCTGGCTGCGCAGGGCACGCTCGCCCTGAGCAGTGACCAGCGTGGCGCGCACGCCATCGTCATCGAAGCGGCCTCACGGCAGTAAAGCGACGCATCCGAATCTTCGAGGCTGTAGCTGAGCAGCCGGGTCTCGATATGGTCGACACTCGGGCGGCGTGCAAACTCTTCGGCCAGACGACGACCAAAGTCATCATCCAGGTTGACCACTTGCAGCGCAGGCTCGGCCAGGCGAACAGCTTGGCTTTGGCGGCCTCGTAGGCCTCCATGCTGCCGTGGTAGTCCAGGTGATCGCGAGACAGGTTGGTCATCACCGCGATATCGAACTCCAGCGCGGCAACACGGCCCTGCTCCAGAGCGTGGGAGGAAACCTCCATGGCCACGGCTTTGGCGCCACCCTTCTTGAGGTCGTTGAGGGTCGACTGCACGGCGATCGGGTCGGGGGTGGTCAGTCGACCACTCTGCAACTCGCCGTAGAAGCCGGTGCCCAGGGTGCCGATCAGACCGCAGCGCTGGCCAAGCACGTCCAGCGCCTGAGCCACCAGTTGGGTGACGCTGGTCTTGCCGTTGGTGCCGGTTACCCCTACCAGGTTCAGCTGGCGGCTAGGTTCGCCATAGAAACGGCCAGCAATCTGCGACAGCTGCCCGATCAGGCCCTTTACCGGAATCAATGGCACATCGGTGAGCGGCAACACGTTGGCGCCCTGC